>NZ_OY762961.1:0-342500 GCF_963666745.1 uncultured Desulfuromonas sp.
CGAACTGGCCAACGGCGGCACCGTATTTCTTGATGAGATCGGCGATATGCCCATGGGCACCCAGGCCAAATTGCTGCGCGTCTTGGAAGAACGTTCTTTTCGGCGTATCGGTGGCACCAAGGATATTCATGTCGATGTGCGGATTGTTGCGGCCACCAACAAAGAACTGCTCAAGGCGATTGAAGAGGGGTCCTTCCGTAAAGACCTCTATTACCGGATTCAGGTCATTCCCATCTATCTGCCGCCACTGCGGGAACGCCCTGACGATATCCTGGCCTTGGCGCACCATTTCGTCCAGCATTTCAATGCTGAATTCGGTAAAAACGTCGCTGGCTTTTCCAAATCCGCTGAGCGTTATTTACTTGATTATGACTGGCCGGGCAATATCCGTGAATTGCGCAACGTCATTGAGCGAGCCATTATTCTCGAAAGTGGCGATACCCTGAAGCTCGAACTGTTGCCGCGCGAGATGCTCAGTCAGGCGCCGACAACGTCCAACGGCAGCTTCCAGTTGCCGCCGGAAGGGATCGATATTGAAGTGGTTGAAAAGCAGTTGATCCAGCAGGCATTAGCCTTGAGCAATGGCAATCAATCTCAGGCTGCTCGTAAACTCCATCTCGGTATTGATGCCTTTCGTTACCGGATGAAAAAATTCGGCCTGTTGTAGTTCGCCCAGCTTTCTCTTTTTTGTGAGGCCTCGCTATGCGGGGCCTTCTTGTTCTTCAGAGGTTGTCATGTCTTCAACGCCCCGCCTGTTTTTGATTGACGGTTCATCCTATATTTATCGCGCCTATTATGCCATCCGCCACCTGTCCACGTCGCAAGGGGTGGCGTGCAATGCCGTGTTCGGTTTTACCAAAATGCTGCTCAAAGTGGTGCGTGATCACAATCCCGATCAGTTGGCCGTGGTGTTTGATGCCAAAGGACCAACCTTTCGCAAGGACCTCTATCCGGAGTACAAGGCCAACCGCTCGAAAATGCCTGAAGATCTGGTGCCGCAAATTCCCCTGATCAAACAGGTGGTCGCGGCTTTTAATATCCCGTCTCTGGAGCAGGAAGGATTCGAGGCCGATGACATCATCGCCACTCTTGCCCGGCAAAAGTCGGCAGAGGGGTTTGATGTGACGGTGGTCACCGGCGATAAAGACCTGATGCAGATTGTGTCCGATAACGTCTGTCTGCTCGATACCATGAAAGATAAACGCTCCGGTCTGGCTGAAGTGGCCGAACGCTTTGGAGGCACCCCCGACAAAGTGATTGAGGTGCAGGCCCTGGCCGGAGATAGCTCCGATAATGTGCCGGGAGTGCCCGGTATTGGCGAAAAAACCGCCAAGGCGTTGATCGAAGAATTTGGCGATGTTGAAAATCTACTGGCAAACATCGATCAGGTGAAAGGGAAGAAACGGCAGGAGAATTTGCGTGACTTTGCCGATCAGGCTCGCCTGTCGCGCCAACTGGTTACTCTGGTCGATACCATGGACCTGCCGGTTACTCTCGATTTCTCGCGACAGGAGCCCAATCGTGAGGCGTTGGCCGGGCTGTTTAAGGATCTTGAATTTCAGCAGCTTTATGATGAATATGCTGTGGCTGAGGCAACAGCGCAAGCCGAGGGCGATTATCAGTGCGTGATTGAGATGGATGAGCTGGAAGCGATGGTTGAGACATTGCAGCGTGCTGCCGTGGTCAGTGTCGATACTGAAACCACCTCTCTTAATCCCATGCTGGCGGATCTGGTCGGTTTCTGTTTTGCAATTGAAACCGGGCATGGCTGGTATGTACCGGTTGGTCATCGTGGTGGCGGAGCCGAAGAGCAGCTGCCTTACGAAGAGGTTATTGCCCGTTTGAAACCGTTGCTAGAAGATGCCAACCTGGCGAAAGTGGGACAGAATCTGAAATACGATGCTTTGGTGCTGCGTCGGGCGGGTATTGATCTCAAGGGGATTGTAGCTGACACCATGCTGCAATCGTATCTGCTCTATCCGGCGGCACGTTCCCATGGCCTGGATGCCCTGGCTGCCGATCATCTCGGTTACAAGATGGTCAGCTATAGTGAGGTGACCGGCAGTGGCAAGAAGCAGATCGGGTTTGATGAAGTGGCTCTGGATGTTGCCACTCGTTATGCTGCGGAAGATGCCGATATCACTTTGCAACTCTATCAGCGCTTTAACGGGGTTCTCGAAGGTCGCCTGCGGGAATTGTTTGAAACGGTGGAAATGCCGTTGCTCCAGGTGCTGATTGATATGGAATGGTGGGGTGTGCGCGTTGACCGCCAACGTCTTGAGTCACTCAGCGAGGGCTTCAGCACGACCATTAACCAGCTTGAACAGCAGATTTATGAATTGGCCGGTGAAGAGTTCAATATCAACTCCCCCAAACAGCTTGGTGTCATCCTGTTTGAAAAGCTCGATCTCCCTCATGGCAAAAAGACCAAAACCGGCTGGTCGACGGCCGTTGATGTGCTGAAAAGCCTTGAGGATAAACATGCGATTGTCGCGCTGATTTTGCAGTATCGTTCTTTGGCTAAGCTGAAAGGGACTTATACCGATGCCTTGCCGCAACTGATCCATCCCGATACCGGTCGCATTCATACCTCGTTCAACCAGGCGGTGACGGCGACTGGACGCCTGTCGTCCAGCGATCCCAACCTGCAGAATATTCCCATCCGTTCGGAGGAGGGGCGTTCCATTCGTGAAGCCTTTATCCCGGCGGAAAATCACCTGTTGCTTGCGGCTGACTACTCGCAGATTGAGCTGAGAGTGATGGCACATCTGGCGGATGAACCGACATTGCAGGAAAGTTTTCGTCTGGGAGAAGATATTCATCAGCGCACTGCCAGTGAGATTTTTGCTGTCTTTCCCGAGCTGGTCGACAGTGAAATGCGTCGTCGTGCCAAGACCATCAACTTTGGTGTTCTCTACGGCATGGGCGCCTTCAGCTTGGCCAAGGATCTGGGAATATCCAACAAGGAAGCCAAAGAATACATTGATCATTATTTTGCCCGTTATCCGGCAGTGCTGGAATTTATTGAGCAACAGAAGCAGTTCGGTCGTGATCATCTCTATGTCGAAACTCTGCTCGGTCGACACTGTGCCGTGAGTGACATCAACAGTAAAAACGGCCAGGTGCGCAGTTATGCCGAACGAAATGCCGTCAATTATCCGGTTCAAGGCTCAGCCGCAGATATTATCAAGGTTGCAATGGTGCGCATTCATCAGCGTCTTGCCGCGCAAGGGCTGGAGACACGTATGGTGTTGCAGGTCCATGACGAATTGGTTTTTGATGTGCCGGAAAATGAAATGGAATGTGTCACCCAAATGGTGGTTGAGGAGATGGAGCAGGCTGCCGATTTGCGTGTGCCTTTAGAAGTCTCACTTGGCAAAGGTCTCAATTGGCGACAAGCCCACTGATGTCGGACAGCAAAAGACGTGTTGCTCTATGTCGCATGATAAAAATAACCTGATATGTTTGTTTTAACAAGGGGTTGAATTTACGGCATATCAGTTATACTATCGCAGATATCTGATGGTAATGGCGATGCCATAGAGGAGGCAGAGGATGATTAAAGAAATCGGATTTATCGGATTGGGGACGGTGGGCAAATCCATGGCCACCAATCTTCTTAAAGGCAATTATAACCTGACCGTTTATGACCAGAAGGCGGAATCGGTTGCAGAACTGGTTGCCAAAGGGGCAACTGGCGCAGCGACGGCACTGGATGCCGTCAAAGAGAAAGACCTGGTCATGACAGTGCTTCCAGATGAGGATGAACTCAAACAGGCACTGTCTGCTGCTGGCGGATTTCTCGAAGGCATTGCTCCGGGAACGATCCTGTGTGATTTGGGGACCCATTCCCTTGAAGTCACCATGGAAGTGGCAAAAAAAGCGGCGCAAAACAAAATCATGTATCTCGATGCACCGGTTTGGGGCACGAAAGAGCATGCCGCTCACGGCTTGTTGACCATCCTGGTTGGTGGTGACAATTCGGTGGTTAGCCGTTGTCGTGAAGTGTTGTCGCATGTCGGTTTGAATATCCTTCATGTCGGTGATGTCGGTGATGCCACCAAGATGAAGTTTGTCGTCACTTTGATGCAATCACAATTGATGGAAGCTCTTGCCGAGAGTCTGGTGCTTGGTGACCGTCTCGGTTTTACCAATGATCAGATTCTTGAAGTGCTGGATGCTGGTGGTGTTGCTTCACCGTTGTTACACAAAAAAGGGCGCTCCGTAGCGCGAGGTGATTTCAGCCGTAATCTGGCGCTCAAATATGTCCACGCTGGTCTGTGCAAGGTTAAAGAGGCTGCGGATATCACCGGAGCCCGTCTTCCGGGGATGGAAGCTGTTCTTGATCTATACACCGAGGCCATGGAAGACGGTCGTGGTGAAGAGGATTTCTCAGCAATTATCAAAGTCTTGCGCAAGTAAAAAACAGACTCGACATAAGAACCAGGGAACGGGAGAGCATTGGCTCTCCCGTTGTCGTTTCAGCCGTTATTTTTTATGAAAGGACTGCGCCGTGCGTAAAACCATTTCGTTGATCGCTTTGTTTTCATTTGTCCTTCTGCTGGTAACGAGTGTTGTTTTGTACATCATGCCGCATGGGCGGGTGGCGTATTGGGCGAATTGGACATTGTTTGGTCTGCCCAAGACGACCTGGGATGAGTTGCATCTCTCTTTAGGAACCCTGTTCGTTGTCGTCGGGCTTTGGCATACGGTGTTGAATTGGGCGGCCATCGGCACCTATCTCAAGAGGTCGCGTGAGGGTGTCCGTTCTCTGGCTGGCGTGACAGCGTTGCTCGTCACCTTGCTGGTTGTTGCCGGAACCTTTCTCCATTGGCCGCCCATGAGCTGGATACTTGATCTTAATTCAGCGGTTAAAAATCAAGGTGCAGCGACCTACGGCGAGCCGCCCTACGGTCATGCGGAGTTGTCTTCGTTGTCGATGTTGATTCGCAATACGGGGCTGGATACCGATGACGTCAAAGCGCGTCTGACAGAAAAAAATATTGTGGTGATGTCGCCCGAGCAAACCGTGCTGGAGATCGCCGACAAGAACGGCCTGACGCCTCAGCAGTTGTTTATCCTGATGCAACCTGAACTAAAGACCGGCGAATTTCCACCGATGCCGAAGTTGCCGCCGTCCGGGTTGGGCCGCAAAACACTGGATACGATCTGCGGCACGTATGGACTGGATTGTGCGGCTCTGGTTGAGGAGCTTAAAGGGCAGGGTTTTGAGGCTTCTGCTGAGATGACGGTTAAGGAAGTGGCGGCGTCTCAGGAGAAGAACCCCATTGCGGTGTATGAGCTGATTTATACATTTAGTCAGTAGTGCTGCGAATTTTCTGGAGTTATCGCCTGCCGGGGCGAAACCCGGCGACCCCAGTTTTACTCGAGTCACAGTCATTGAAAAACAAAAAAGGGGAGCGGCAGATAATGCCGTTCCCCTTTTCATTATGATGATGACTTCGAAACTATTCCAGAAACGAATGCTCCATGCGCATCCCCACCATAATCCAGCGCCCCGGCATCGGCGCATCTCCCGATTCAATATAATGCTCGTCGAATAGGTTGCTCATCTCGACGCTCAGTTCCAGCTGATCCGTCATCAGATAGCTGAAGCGAGTATCCACCACCCAGCTAGAATCTCCGAGCAGGCGTTCCTGCCAGCGGCCTTTGATCACTTGCTCGACAGTGTTGAACCAGGTCACATAGAGAGCACCATGTACCTGATGACGTAAATTGTTGAGCGTATAACGTGATTCAAGCCCCTTTGAATCGACATCCCGGTCCAGATAGCTGTAGCCAGCAGAAATGCGCTTTAGCCAAGGCAGCGAAGACAACGGGTGACGGATGTCGGCGGACCATTCAAAGCCGGTGGTCGTGGTTTCGCTCAGGTTCTGGACCTGCCACGGATCGCTGTTGGCTGTGCGCGCCCAGTCAATCAGGTTGTCGGCATCACGGCGGAAGACGCTGGCGCTCATGGTGAGTTGCTTTTTCTGCCAACGCAGACCGGTTTCATAGCTCCACGCTTCCTCAGGTTCCAGATTTGCATCGCCGATGTTGGACGGGGTGTTGTAATACATCTCGGTGTAGGTCGGAATGCGAAACGATTTGGCCACAGAACTGAACCAGCGTAAATGGGGTGCCAGGGTGACCAGAGCATCCGCACCCGGCCAGTATTCCCAGCCCCAGTCCGAATAATGAATCGCACTGAGCCCCGCTCCCAGAGTGACGTAGTCGTTGACCGGCAGCTTGTGGTTGACGAACAGGCTGCGATTGCTGCGGTCGTGATCACCCAGGTTGGAACTGTCGACCTCTTCACGCTCATAACCGATTCCGAACGACGTCAGGCCGAACCGGGACTGTTTATTGCCGGTGATCTGAACGGTGTGTGTTGTGGTGTCGGTTTCATTTTTGTACCAGGTGGTGCCGTACAGGTAGCGATAGGTGTCTTCATGTCGGTTTATGCTCCACTGGGGGCGCCAGTCAACACCCAGCCAGTGACTGTCTGCGGCGATATGGCCGATAAAAGAACGGGTGTGCTCCTTTTGGTCCGGTGCATCAAAATAAAAACGGCTGGCCCCAAACTTTTTGTCAACAAGCCCGGCACCGAATTCGAGTCTGTTGCTGTAGATGGTTGTTTCACCCTGGTAGTTCAACGTGCGAATGTTGAAGCCGGTTGGTTCATCGTTGTCAAAACCTGACGAATATTGCTGGCCAAGTGAAAGTCGATGATTGACCGGCCCAGTTGAAAACCCGGCTTGGAGGGTTTCGGACAGGTAGTCATAGTCTCCCATTTTGACTTCGCCACTGATGTCAGAGGTTTCAGGACGCCGCGTGATGATGTTGATGATTCCGGCCATGGCGTTGGCGCCGTAGAGCTTTGATCCCGGGCCTTTGATCACCTCGATGCGTTCAATATCCTGCAAGGAGACGGGAATATCCATGTTGTGGTGACCTGTTTGCGGATTGCTCAGGCGAATGCCATTGAGCAGGATCAGGGTTTGTTCTGAGCCCCCTCCACGGATATAGATATCTGATTGGATGCCATAGGTTCCTCGTTGGCGGACATCAACGCCGCTGACATACTCCAACAGGTCTGCGACGCTGTTGGCAGCACTGTTGGCAATGTCAGACCGGTCAATAATTTCAATGGATTGACTCACATTGCTTAGTGTTTCCGGGGTGCGGCTGGCGGTGACGACAATGGGGTCGAGAACCAGTGTCGCGTCGTCGCTTTGTGCTGCATAGACAGGTAACACACAGGCAATACTTGACAAAATGGAAAAATAGAGCAGTTTTTTTAACAGCATGGTGACTCCCAAAGGCTTTATTGTAAACTTTGATAAAATTATAAGTTTACGGATTAAAGCAGAGTTGTAGGTTGGATGTCAATTCCTTGTAAACCTTTTTTTGTAACTGGTTTACATTACTGCCGGACGAGTTTTATCAAGATTTCGCCCTGGAGCGTTGAACTGCCGGTTAAATGAATTGTGTGCAGAACATGAACCTGACCGTAAAAGGTTTGTAAATTGCTGATTTTTCATGTTAAGCTGCCACGAATGTCTTGATTGCTTTCTGGAGTTGTGAATGACGGATCGGCACGATGATGCTCAGCTGCTGGATATGCTGCATCGTAGAAACGAAGAGCTCGAAACCCTGGTGCAGATCGGCAAGACCTTAACATCCACTTTGGATATTGAGGAGCTTTCCAATCTGATTATTGAAAAGGGTAATCTGCTCCTCAAATCGCGGGCCTGGTCATTGTTGTTGCTCGACGAGAGAACCCACGATCTGATTTTTGACGTGGTGGTCTCCGACGTTACGACAGAGCTCAAAGGCCAACGTCTGCCCATGGGCGAAGGCATTGCCGGTTGGGTCGCCCAACATCGAGAAGCTGTTCTGGCTCCGGATGTCAAGCTGGATCCCCGTTTTAATGACTGCCTTGAGCGTCAGGTCGGTTTCAAGGCAACCTCTGTTGTCTGTGTCCCTGTTCAGATCCAAGGGCAGTTGCTTGGCGTCATGCAACTCGTCAATGGTGAGGGCGATGACGTCTTTAACCATAACGACCTGACACTGCTTTCGGCGATTGCCGATTATATTGCCATCGGTATCTCCAACGCCCGCAACTTCAGCCGTGTTCGCGAACTGGTCATCACCGATGATCTTACCGGTTTGTACAATGCCCGTTATTTTGACGATCTGCTTGATGTCGAGATTGCCCGCGCGCAACGTTTTGATTCCACCTTGTCTCTGGTGTTTATCGATCTCGACTTCTTTAAATTGGTCAACGATAATCACGGCCATCTGGTTGGCAGTCGTATGTTGGCCGAAATCGGTCAATTGCTCAAAACACGCATTCGCACGGTTGATTACGGAGCCCGCTACGGCGGCGATGAATTTGTGTTGATTCTTCCTCAGACCTCCAAAAAGGGGGCCTACGATCTGGTGTGCAGTTTGCGGGAGATGGTTCGTAACCATGTTTTGATGACGGAGGATGGTTCTGAAATTCGCGTCACAGCCAGCTTCGGTATTGCCGCCTATCCTATTGATGCTGATAACAAAGTCGACCTGATCCGCTTGGCGGATAATATGATGTATAAAGTGAAGCAGACCACGCGTGATGGCGTTTTGATGGCATAGGACGAAGTTTTTAGAACTAGAAAAGGCTGGTCTTTATGACCAGCCTTTTTGTGTTTGACTGTCGCATTAATGGCGCATGTCACGCATGAAATATTCTTCCGGGTCTCGATTCAGGAGATCCAGCTTGTCCTCATAAAGTTTTTGCTGCTCATCACAATACTCTCTTCTTGCTTTTGTTGAGCGGATATTTGAACAGCGGAATTTGAAATAATGAATCCGTTCTTCCAGCATGTTTTTTTCGACTTCAATGGTTTTGTCGAATCTGCGTTTGTCTTTTCTGCGTTGTTGTTCGTCAATTTGGGTTGAGTCCTGATAACGATAGTCATTAACAGAGTCTATCTGCTGGTATACCCGTTGCTGAAACGTTTCAGAAGACTGTCGAGTGTCATCCTCATAATTGTATTCTTTCACCGGAATATCATGACCCTGCCGATGCGGAGGGTTGTTGGTAACATGCAATTTCCCGTCTGCGTCACGCCAGGTGTAAAAATCTGCCGCTGAAACCGGGGTCGATATGATTAGCAGTAAAATAAAGAATCTGATCATTGTTTTCTCATATTCTCCAGGCGAAATGAGGGGGCCTATTCGCAAAGATCTTTCAGGTGAAAAGCCTTCTTGGGTTAGGGATTTTTTGTCTCAATGATGTAACATGCTACCGCTAAATGTTAATGCTGCTCAACAATTCTAATTTTTCAGCCTGCGGATTTATTTTGCCGGCAGCTGTCTTGCGACAATGCATAAAGGGCGCAAAGAATGTATAATCCATCATTTTTTAATAACGTCATGTCGTTTGGGCTATTTGGGGAGAAAAAACAAAAAGCCCTCGGAAAAACCAAGGGCTTTTTGTTATTGGAGCCGTTAACTGGAGTCGAACCAGCGACCTACGCATTACGAGTGCGTTGCTCTACCTACTGAGCTATAACGGCATGATTTCAGAGCCCTGTATGTACCTTAAAGCAGGGCGGGCTGTCAAACATTTTTGCTGGGAAAAGCATACCGGAATTCTGCGGTTTTTAAACGGAATTTCTTCTGCTTTTACGTCTTGAAAGGATTGGACATGAGCCTTCATGATCTTTATCGCCGCACTCTGGAGTTGTGGGGAGAACAGGCACAATATGATCAGGCGGTTGAAGAATGTGCGGAACTTTGTGCAGCACTGATGCACTATCGACGCGACAAAGTTTCTTTAGAACAGGTCATTGATGAATTGGCTGATGTGACTTTGATGGTTGGACAGCTCAGCTGGATGTTTGGTGAAGAACAGGTTGCGCAGGCTGTGGAAAACAAACGTGAAAAGCTCGAACAGTTAATGCTCGAACAAGGCGGAGAAAAAGGATAAGACATGGATCAGATTGCACTGTTGGGAATTGCCGTGGCTCTGGCGATGGACGCCTTTGCCGTGGCTCTGGCTACGGGTGCCGTGCTGCCGGAGTTGACTTTTCGCCATCTGTTTCGACTCAGTTTCCATTTTGGGCTGTTTCAGGGTTTGATGCCGATTGTCGGCTGGTTGGCAGGAATTGGCCTTCAGGAAACCATTGCCGCTTATGATCACTGGGTGGCGTTTGTTCTTCTGTTGTGGGTCGGTGGAAAGATGATCCATGAGGCGTTCGTCGCTGATGATGACGATGCGCCGCGCAAGGACCCGACCAGAGGACTGACTCTCATTACCCTTTCAATTGCAACAAGTATTGATGCTTTGGCTGTCGGTTTGACTCTCGGTGTGCTCGGTGTCAGTGTCTGGTGGCCTTCTCTGGTAATTGGTCTTGTTGCCGCACTGTTTACCTTGACGGGAATGTTGCTGGGGCGACGCATTGGCGATTGCTGGGGGCAACGAATGGAAATTGTTGGTGGAATTGTGCTGATTGCCTTGGGGGGTAAGATCCTCATGGAGCATCTTGGCGTTATTTCATAGGGCTCGAGGTGCAGCGATAGGGGGAGTTGCTCATCAACCACTTTCCCGGTAGACTGCGAGAATATTTCCGTATCTGATTCATGCCACTGGAGGAGAATGCCTTTCATGGAAAATCGCCTGATTCTGATAACTATCACCGGTCAGGACCGCCCCGGCGTTATTGCTAAAGTCGCGCAGTTGATTGCCGACACCGATGGGGCACGGATTCGCGATATCGAACAGACCACCACCCATACCCAGATGGTGTTGACTTTACTGCTTGATTTGTCGGAAGGCAGCAGCAGCGAGAAGCCCTTGATCAAGGATCTGTTGTTTCAAGCCAAAGAGTTGGGGCTGGATCTCGATTTTGCCGTGATCAGCGAAGATGACTACCGGCGTAAAACCGCTGGTAACCGCTATGTGGTGACCATCCTCGGCAGCCATGTTGATGCCCGATCTCTGGCCGAAGTGACCACCTTGCTGGCGGACTCTTCGGCCAATGTGGAGCGTATTTCCAAGCTGACCCAGCGCGAGCTGCGCTGTGTCGAGTTGCTGATCAGTACCGATGGTCAGCTTGACGTGCGTGCTCTGAAACGCAAACTGCTGCAGGTCGGTGGTGGTCAGCGCGTTGACGTGGCGGTGCAGAAGGAAAGCCTCTACCGCCGCGCCAAGCGTCTGGTGGTGATGGATATGGATTCCACCCTGATTCAGGTGGAAGTGATTGACGAGCTGGCGCGACTGGCCGGAGTTGGCGATGATGTCGCCCGAATCACCGAGCAGGCGATGAACGGTGAATTGGATTTCCGCCAATCGTTGGCCGCCCGCGTGGCGCTGCTTAAAGGATTGAAGGAAGAGGCACTGGCGGAAGTGTATCGCTCCATTCCCTTTACGCCCGGAGCACGGAACTTGGTGCATATTCTTAAAAGGTTGGGCTTCCGTACTGCGGTGATTTCCGGTGGTTTCAAGTTTTTTACCGACCGCCTGCAGCAGGAACTCGGTCTCGATTATGCCTTTGCCAATCAGCTGGAGATCGTCAATGGTGAAGTCACCGGCCGCACCATAGGCCGGGTGGTCGATGGCGAGTGCAAAGCACAGCTTTTGGAAGAGATTGCTGAACGCGAGGGGGTGACCCTCGATCAGGTGATTGCCATTGGCGATGGCGCCAACGATCTGCCCATGCTCGGCAAAGCGGGACTGGGCATCGCGTTCAATGCAAAGGCCCGTGTTCGCGAACAGGCGGATACCCACATTAATCAGCAGAGTCTCGATTCCATCCTCTATTTGCTCGGTTTGTCGGAGCGGGAAATGGACGAGATCAGCGCATGAAGCTTCCCGAACTCCGTCGTGCCACGCTGTTGAAGCGCTACAAGCGTTTTCTGGCTGATATTGAATGGCCGGACGGTGCCACAACCACAGTGCACACGCCGAACACCGGCAGTATGCGTCAGTGCGCCACGCCCGGTGCCACCGTTCTGGTGTCGCACAGTGACAATGCTACGCGCAAATATCCCTGGACTCTGGAGCTGATTGAAGTTAATGACCACTGGGTCGACACCAACACCCAACGCAGTAACAAGGTGGTCGCCGAAGCCCTGGAGCTGGGGACCATCGACGGATTGCAGGGCTACACAGTGTATCCGGAGAAAAAACTCGGTGACAGCCGCATCGATTTTTTTCTGGAAAAGCCTGACCAACACCCGAATCAACGCATGTGGTTGGAAGTGAAGAATGTCACCCTGATGATCACCCGTGTCTGCGCCGGTTTTCCCGATGCGGTCACTGAGCGGGGGCGGCGTCACCTGCAGGAGCTGATGATGGCCGTGGATCAGGGTGATCGCGCCGGGGTGCTGTTTTTGGTGCAGCGCGCAGAGGCGCAGCTGTTTTCTGCTGCCGCCGAGATTGATCCCGCCTATGCCGAGCAACTTGCTCTGGCCATGGAGCATGGTGTCGAGGCGTTTGCCTGCCAGACAGAATCCGATGACACCCAGACCCGCATTGTGCAGCGCATCCCGGTCGTGATATGACCCTGCGTGCCGTTGGACTGGTGACGGAGTATAATCCGTTTCACAACGGCCATGCATATCATACCCGTCTGGCGCGCGAGCGCAGTGGTGCTGATGTGGTTGTGGCGGTCATGAGCGGTCACTATGTTCAGCGCGGTGAACCGGCTCTCGTCGACAAATGGCGGCGGGCGGAGATGGCCCTGCGTCATGGCGTTGATGTGGTGATCGAGCTGCCGTTTCCCCTGGCATGCAACAGCGCGCCCCTGTTTGGCCGTGGTGCCGTGGAGATTCTCAACGCCTTTGCTCCCGCTCTGGACAGCCTGTGTTTTGGCAGTGAGCAGGGGGACTTGGAGCCGCTACAAGCGTTAGCGCGTGACTGGCAGGAACAGCCCTCTGGCGAGGCGGATGCTTCTCACTTACGGCAGGGTAAAACCTTCCCCCAGACGCGTGGCGAATCCGGCTCGGCATCCGCTATAGCCGATCAGCCCAATACCATTCTTGGTGTCTCCTATCTGCGGGCGCTCGACGATCTCAACAGTACGATTAAGCCGCTCACCATTCAGCGCCAGGGGCATGGCTATCATGATGCCGGACTTGATGGCGATGGCTTTGCCAGTGCCACCGCTATTCGCCAGCAGCTGCTGCAGGGGCATTCTGTTGCCGGTCTGGTTCCCGATGTGGTTGAGGTGCTGCTCAATGACGCCAGACGGGCAGGGATGGTCGTGGATGAGGCGCGGTGGTTTGCCATGCTGGCTCAGGCTTGTTTGACCCTAGAGGAGCAGGATACGTCCTATCTTGCTCCGCCGGGGTGGGCTGAGCGGATGTTGCAGGCGGCTGTAACCGCCGGGAGTTATCAGGAGCTGGTTGATGCGATCAAGGCTCGTCATCTGACCCGTACCCGTGTTCAACGCATCCTGTGTCATCTGCTTAGTGGCGTGGATGACTCACTAGTCGAACAGCTAACTCAATGGGGCACACCTTACTTGACCTTGCTTGGCGCGACGCCGCGTGGTGAGGCTTTCTTGTCACAGACGCGTAAGTCGATGGATCGCCCTGTGCTTGGGAATCTGTCACGGATTTCTGTCCGTTTGCGCCAGTTTTATGCGGGGCAGCCGGAGAAGCTGGCGTTGGCGCAACGGCTGGTGGCGATTGAAGATCGTATGACGCGTCTTTATACGTTGTTGTTGCCGGGGTGGCAGGGGAAATCACGGCAGTGGAATTATTATCAGGATGCGTTGCGGATCAGTTAAGTTTTCTAGAGTATTGTTGAAACCTTAAAGTCAAGGTCAAGGTCAAGGTCGCCGGGTTTCGTCCCGGCAGCCGACATACTTTCGACTGGCCGCTCAAAAGTATGCGAAAACCGGCTTAACTTCTCCTGAACCTAGACCCACCTACACTGAGTCTGTTTCCGTTTTGCATTACTGATTCGGCTTGCCTGATGAAGAGAATATTGGATAAACACGTCCTGTGTTTCCCAATAACGCAAGCCGAAAATGCGATTTCCGTCTTGCTCACACCATCAGAGATGGTGGTCGCCCGTCCATGGGCTACACAGACGGTTTTTAACCGTCTGTCAGCTCGGCACATCATCTTTGGCGTAAAACGTTGATAACGCTCTATCGACTTGCTCTATCTCTGGTTTGGCACCGATCTAACGGGCGGGACGGTGCCCACCCTTCAGTACTCTGTTATTTAGCACCTTAGTCCTCCCTTGACGTGCTTACCAAGTAAAGAGGGGGATGGGTAGGTTTTTTTCGATTCGCTTCAATCGTTAGACCACAGAAAACAAAGGCCCCGAACGAGTAAGCGTTCGGGGCCTTTGTTACTGTATTTCGTTGTGTTACTCAGCAGGTTGAGCTGCTTCTGCCTTCGGACAATCTGCCGGAGGATTTGCACAATTCATTTTCTTGGCCATTGGGCAGGTTGCGCAATCCTGTGTGTTCGCTTTGGGGCAATTGGCACAGCTTTGCGTTTGCATCTTCGGGCATTCGCCAGTCATTTTAGGACATTCACCTGTTTGTTTGGGGCAGGGGCTGTTTGCCCAGCTGATACTGGCCAGCAGAACCATCGCGGCGACCAGAATGAGATGTTTTATTTTCATGGTTGTTCCTTTCTGCTTTTGTGGGGGTTAGTGGACGATGAGATCAGGGAGTTCGTTCTCGTCATCGTCTCTTCGCGGACAGTGTTGAGCTAAAAGTGTACCACAGGATTCAATGGCCAAACACAGGCTTTTCACCATCGTCCCCTGATTCAAGCCACTGGTGATTGTATCCACCGCCTGTTGCCATTGCTGTTGATCCACTTGTTCGTTAATACCACGGTCCGCAAGAATCTGCACCCGTTTTTCAAACAGGCAGACCAAGATGAGAATGCCGGTTGCATCACGGGTATAATGCAGCCCCTGCTGGATAAACAGAGAAAAAGCTTTTTCCTTCACCGTATCATCCAATGTTGCTTTACCGATCAGAAAGCGCTTCAGGCCAGGCGTTACACGGACAATGAGACGGCCAAGAAGATAGCTTGCCGCCATCACTGCTGCTATCCCCCATAACGGTACAGCCGGAGCCCACCATAAAACAAAGAGTGTTACCGCCATGGCCAAGAAAGCGGCAAAGCGGATGTCAGCCTGTTCATAGTCGGCGGCACAGGGGAGGATCAGTGGGACAATTTCACCACTGGTTTGTGATTCGGCCAATTGTACCGCTTGGCGGATTTCATTTTGCTGGGCTTCGCTAAGTGAACCTGAAGTAGAGGTCATAACGCTGTCGTGTCCTTCGTCAGAATGAGTCATCGTCGTTTACCAGCTCCCCGAAGCACCGCCGCCGCCAAAGCCGCCGCCTCCCCCGCTGAAACCACCGCCACCACCAAAGCCGCCACGGCCACCGCCGCCGAAACCACCAAGCCAGAACAGGGAACGTCTTCGTCCCGGTAAGAAAATGGGCAGCACGAACAGCAGGAAGAACAGCAGGCCAAAGGGGTTTTTGTCACGTTTCTTGCGCCCACCATCGCCTTTGTATTCACCGCGTACGGCATCGCTGATGGCAAAAACACCGGCCACAATACCGTCAGAGTAATGGCCCTGGCGAAAGTGGGGCAGCAGCTCCTGATCAATAATCCGTCCGGCGAGCAGGTCGGTCAAACGTCCTTCTAGGCCAAGGCCTACCTCAATGCGGACTTTGCGGTCATCTCGGGCGACCAGCAGAAGCACGCCGTTGTCGTGCTCTCGTTGCCCGATTTGCCACTGCTCCGCAACCTCAAGGGCGGCCTGTTCAACCGGCAAGCCCTCAAGGTTGGGGACGGTAAGCACCACCAACTGAGTCGAGTCCGTCTCTTCAAAACTGCGCAGATACTGCTCCAGCTTGCGCTCGGTGCCGGTGTCGATCAGTTGGGCCAGGTCGGTGACATAGCCTTGGGAGCGTGGCACTTCAAACGCATGCAACGTGGTTGTGCTGCAGAGCAGTAAGCTGAGCAGGGCGAGCCAGAGATAACGCATCAGAATTTCACCTGCGGTGCCACTTCGCTGCCCGCAGTCGCTTTAAATGGCTCCTTGCGCTCCAGTTTCAGCAACAGGTTGTTGGTGATGTTGCCGGGAAAGGTCCGGATCGACGTGTTGAAGCGCTGCACCGCATCGTTGTACCGCTGGCGGGCGACATTAATGCGGTTTTCCGTGCCTTCCAGCTGATGTTGCAGATCGCGGAAGTTTTGGCTGGCCTTGAGGTCAGGATAACGTTCGGCGACCACCAGCAGGCGAGACAAGGCACCGGACATCTGTTGTTGCGCCTGCATGAACTGCTCCATCTGGGCGGCATTGCCAAGGTCATTGGTGGTCAATGTGGTCTTGCCCACCGTGGCACGCGCGGCGGTGACATTCTGCAGGGTCTCCTGTTCGTGAGACGCATAGCCTTTGACCGTTTCCACCAGGTTGGGGATCAGGTCAGCACGGCGCTGGTAGGTGGCTTCAACATCCGCCCAGGCACTGAAGACCGCTTCTTCATTACTTTGAATCTGGTTGTATCCACACGATGAAAGCAGCGGCAGGGCGATCAGTAGCATCAGTAACGTTCTGAACATTGGTTAGGCTCCTTGGTGTTTAACCTGAATTCATGGTTGAGTTGTCTGTTGAGATTGCAATAGCTGCCCTTGGCTTTTAGCACGGGGCGTAGTCGTCTGGATAATATAGGGAGGCCCATCGTGAAAGTAAACCATGAGCGGACGATTAAATTTGCCGTTGTTAAATATCCTGCCATTTCTTCGGAGCATCCCTGCATCTTGGGCGGCGAAGACCCTGGCTTGAGTTGAGGATCGGGGAATCTTGGTTATACTGTGTGAAACAATGTTATTTTATTTTCTCTGGAGGGCTCTATGGAAAACTTTGATTTCATCTCTTATCACAAACAGATACGTCATATGGTGAAACCGTACTTGGTCGATTTTGAGAGAAATAGTAGCATTGAGGCTGCTATGAATCACCTCATTCATCGGGTTGAATCTGACTTAGAACAATGTCTTACAAGTGATGATCGGCGTCGCGTTGCCTGCAAGGCTGGATGTGGAAGTTGTTGCCGGGTTAATGTGGCTGTGCTGCGTCCGGAGGCTGTCAATATTGCGCGTTATCTGCACAAAACACGAAACACGCAGGAACTTCGTCTCTTGAAAAAGCAAATGAGGGCACTGTGTGTGGCGATCAGTGGTCTGGATGATGATGAGCGTATCGCCGTTCGCAAAAATTGCGTGTTTCTTGATGATGCCGGGAGCTGCAGTATTTATCCTGTTCGGCCGCTGTTGTGTCGCTCGATTACATCAACCAGTGCCGCCGATTGCCGTGACGCTTTGGCGATGCAGGTGTTTGGCGAGTCAAAGCCGGTGATGATGAATCTGATACAAAAAAATTTGATGAATGTTGCATTTCAGGGCTTGGCCAGCGCCCTGGAAGATTACGGACACACGTCTCAAGGGCAGGAGCTGACTGCCGCCGTGCTGTCAGTGTTGGTGGCTATGGAGGCTTCTTCCAAAACCAGTTGAGAGCGGTTTTCTTTGATGTAATGAGTGACGGCGGGCAATGTCATTGGGCTGGCAAAATAATAGCCTTGAATGCTGCAATGGCAGCGTTCTAAAAGGAATTCAAGCTGGTTGCGGGTTTCAACGCCCTCCGCGACCAGCCCCAATTTGAGAGAGCGGGACAGGGCGATAATTGCCTCGACAACGGTACTGCGATCAGAGCTGTTTTCGATGTCTTGTACGAATTCTCGCGGTATCTTCAGCCGGTCAATCGGAAAGTTTTTCAGATACATCAAAGAAGAATATCCCGTGCCGAAATCGTCAACAGCAATCGCAAAGCCACGTACTTTCAGGTCGGTTAGTGTGTTCAGGCACAGTTGTCCGGAGTCCATCAGAATGTTTTCGGTGATTTCCAGTTCAATGCGCCTTGGATCGATACCGGTTTCTTCGATGATCGCATCCACTTTGTCAATAAAATGCATGTCCTGGAATTGACGTGGAGAGATGTTGATGGCAACGCGTAAGTCCTCCCATCCCTGTCGTTTCCACGCCTGAGCTTGCTGGCAAGCCTGTCTGAAAACCCAGTGGCCAATCTGAATGATCTGTCCACTTTCTTCAGCAATGGGGATGAACTGCAGTGGCGACATTAGCCCAAACGTGGGATGTCGCCAGCGGATCAAGGCTTCAACTGCAGCAACCTGCTGGCTTTTGCTGCAGGTCTGTGGCTGATAAAACAATTCCAGTTCATTGTTTTCAACTGCGCGACGAAGGTCGGTTTCAATTTGTAGTTTGTTTAAAGCTTCATCCGACATCTGGCGAGTGAAAAATGCATAGTTATTGCGACCATTGCGTTTGACCTGATACATCGCCTGATTGGCATTGCCCAGCAGTGTGTCCACATCGGTTCCAGCTTGTGGGGCAATTGCAATTCCAATGCTGACACTGGTGAACAGTTCCTGATGGTGGATGATCAGCGGTTCGCTGAGCCTCTTTAAAAGGATGTCAGCATTGAGGCGTAATGCCGAAATGCTGGTTTTGTCGGGGATGACGACGACAAATTCATCGCCACCAATGCGGGCAACGACCTGATTGCTGTTGATATGTTCTTTAAGGCGTTGCGCGATTTGCTCAATGACCTGGTTGCCCACCCTTGAGCCCAAAGTGTCATTGATCTGTTTGAAATGGTCCAGGTCCAGAGATAGAATAGCCAGAGGGGTTTTGTCCTGCTGGCTGATGGTGAGCGCCTGTTGCAGGAGGATTTCAAGCCCGCAACGGTTGGGAAGTTGTGTCAATGTGTCTTCGTAGGCCAGTTGACGGATGCGCTGTTCATCGCGCTGCTTCTCCGTCATATCGGCCATCACGACCTGGCTGCACAAAAAACCACCGTTGGCATTGTAATGTGTTGAGGCAGAAAGGAGGATGTCGTGAATTGCTCCTTTTTTGTTGAGCATCTGAAACGGAACATCTTTGACTGTTCCGGAAATAAATAACTTGGCGTGGATCTCCTCCCGGCTATGCCGTCGTGATTCATCCGTAAAAAAGTTATGGAGATGGCGACCGAGAACTTCATGGCGTTCATAGCCGAGAACTTTGAGCCAATGGTCGCTGACGTGAAGGATTTTGCCGTGCGCATCCATGCTGTGCAACATGATCGGAGCGGTGTGGTAAAGGCGCAAAAAGTGACTGTCGTCGGCCCAAAGACGTTTGCGGCGGCGGCTGGTCTGGTGGCGTGCTGCATAGGGGAGAAGCAGGCCCAGTAGCAGGGGGAACAGATGGATGGTCCACGGTGACGTTGGCAGGTTTAACAGGCGACGGCTGACCACGGACAAAACGACAAAAAAAAGTCCGGTCAACAACGATGGCGTACTTTTTACCAACTGAGCGCGTACGTAATACAGAGACATAGAACATCCGTGTTCTGAGGAGCTGTTTAACCTGCAGATATATCGGCAAAGAATAGCATAATCGCCATGTTGAGCCTACTTTTTTGTCGGGTTTTAGGCAATCTTTCCTCTTGACTTTTGTTTGGCCGGCCGCTAAGATTCGCGCTCCGATATGACTCATGTCGGATATGTGATAATGAAAGTGAGGTGATTTTTCGTGGAAATTCAAGTTCTTGACAACAACGTTGAAAAGGCGATTCGCGTTCTCAAGCGTAAATTGCAACAAGAGGGACTTTTCCGTGAAATGAAGCAGCGCAAGTTTTACGAGAAACCGAGCGTAAAGCGTAAGCGCAAGGAAAAAGAAGCTCAACGTCGTCTGCGTAAAAAAATGCGCATGATGAACACGGACTGATCACCTGTCCATAAATGAGTACGATAAAAGAGGCGAACACCTATGTTGTTCGCCTCTTTTTGTTTCTGCTGTAAAATTTTAAAAAAGGTCTTTGGCTTTTATTTGTCATAAAATCCGTGCAGCTTGACGAGTTCTATATGGCAATCCGGGCATGTCCCCTTTTCCTCGGTATTCATTGAAAAGGGTTTCTCACAATTTGGGCAGATCATAAAAATAGTTGAATAGTCAAAGGCTTGTGATGTTTTAAATTCTCTCCTGACAGCAATAATGAGCTGGATAATGGCGGTAGAAAATAGAAAAACTGCACCAACCCAAAAGAAATTGATATTTGTCTGGGCCGTTTCACCCGTCAAGGTCATATATGCGCCATCTTTCCCCATGTCAATGCTCCCTTTGCCAAGCAACTTTCCCTGGAACATTGATCCGTAAAAAACGCAAAGCAGTCCGGCAAAAAAACTCGCGGCAGAAATGGAAATTTGTTCCATTAAAGATTTAGGCTTCTTCTTGGATTTACATAAGCACAATTTGCAGCACCTGGCATTGGATGTGGTTAGCATTTCAACCGGATTTATTTTGCATTCTTGATCAGCAGGATTCCGTTCGTTCCGACAGGAATGTATCCCGTCGTGTGGTTTGGGGAATCCGCTATTTTTCTCTCCGCAGAAATCTTTTAATGTTTCTGAAACGTACTAGAGTAATTTCTTTTCGGTAAAAGTCATGAGAAGGTCAATAAATTCTTTTGAGGAAACTTCCTGATTTCCGCTGATTTTGATCAATTCTTCATCGTAAAACGGGGCATTGACTTCCCCTTCACCGATAAATGAAAATAATTTTACAGTTTCTCTGGGGCCGTTAAGTTGCAAAGAAATAGAAAATTCTTCAATTTGATCATTAGTGAAAAAGTTTAGAGCCAAGTCAAATAGAAAATTATCATATTTGTAATATATGCCCTCTATTCTTTTGAATGGTATGTAAATTTTATTTTTGAAAAACCAGAAGTTTGTACTTTCAATAGTAATGAGTTGTTTGTTTTTATTTATAGTAACATTTTTATTTTTTGAAAATAAAAGAAAGAGTCTTGATAGTAAGCTTGATTTTGCAACAAGAATATTGTCTTTTGCCTCTACGTCTGGTTTTAGTGCCACTAGTTTTGTAACGATTGATATCATTTAGGCTCTCCAATTATCTTTTGTGATAATATAATTCATATTTTTTATGATACTTTTTCTGTGGAACTTTGGTGTCAAATCTTTCAGGCTATTATCTCTCATTCTTCATTGCTCCCGTCGTTTGTCTTCCTAAGATTCAAGCGAATAGTATGCTTCATCTCTAAATGGAATCTTGGAAGCTAGGTAGCAAAGTGAAATCTGACAAGTGCAACTGAAAATGCGAACAGGTAGCCATAGGCGAAATGGTCGATGCGTAGAATTGTCAGTCCGCGACGTGCTCGCCAAGAGCCTATGGCGGCCATGACGCCGCCAACGGCAATGGGGGTTGCAACTAAATTGGCAATACGCCGCGTTTTATCAACGAAATTGTTTGGAACGACCACGAGGCTTACGCCACCTAAGATCGTACCGAAAATGATGTATCCAATAGCAGCCATCCAGGGGCTTGATGGTCGGCGAAAGGGCTCTACACAAGAGTGGAAACCGAGCTCTATGAGAACCTGTAGTAGAAATTCACCGAGCAGCTCTACGATCAACTCGAGCATGGCAGTAATCTGTATGCTGGAAATCTGTCGGCCTTTGCAAAACGAAAATTTCCACTCGTGTTGTACATACTCTTTCCCAATAGATTTCGCGGGTTTTACCACAATTTCAATTATTCACAGTCGATTTTTGTCCGGTTAATTCATTAGCCGGGCTATTTTGCATCCTTGATCAGCGGGATTCCGTTCGTTCCGACCGGGATATATACCGTCGTGTGGTTTGGGGAATCCGCCATTTTTAGCTGGGCATTGATCGCTTCATGCTGAAGGTAATTCGTGGTTAAGGTGGTGTTGATGATTTTCTGGGCTTCAGCGATCCCTTTTGCCTCTTCAATTCTGATTTCTGCATCTTTCTGGGCGATTTGCTTTTGAGTTTCTTTTTCTGCCAAGAGTTGTTGTGCCGCCAGTTTTTTTTCAACCGCTTCAGCGACAATGGCAGGATAGTCAATATTGCCAACGACCAGGCTAACTAACTCGAAAGGGGATCCTTCGAGATAGCTGTTCATTTTTTGCTTCACCTGACTGGCCATGTCTTCACGTTTTGCTTTCAGCTCGGTACTGGCGTAATTTTGTGCCGCATCTCTTATGTAGGTTCTAAATGGCTCGCGGATAAACCTTTTGTACCAATCTTTACCACCGTAGGAGTCAACAACTTGTTGTACGGTTCCTTTTTTTACAGATAAAACAGCATGAAAGTTGAAGCTGATATTGAGATCGTCTTTGGCGAGGATTTTAAAATTTTCGGTGTAGGTATTGGGCCGAATATCAATATTAATAACTTGATTACGCCAAAGAGAAACCCCGTAATTCGCCGGACCTTTGATAATCCCTCTGAAGCCGCCTTTGCCGAAAATTCTCGGATTCTCGTAGACGTAGCCTTCATGACCGGCCGGTGTCCCGGGATTTGTACAACCAGACAGGCTCATGCACAAAAATAAAAAAATGGGTATGAGCATGCCGAATTTCGTGCTTTGCAAATGATCCTTTTTCATTCTTTTTCCTCTTGGCGTCTATGTTTTTGATATGTAGGCAGATAACGATCAAATTTCTCCACAGCTTAATCCTGCTCTTGTTGTCAATGTTGGCATATTGGGAAATTGTCTGTTTTTATTGGTTAAATTCATCTTTTATGCTTTTGGAGGTTAGCTTTTTTATGACAACGCCAAATAGGGTTGTCATTGCTAGCATCATGATGACTGATGCAATTTTCATGATTTGCAGCATGCTTTTGAACTCAGGCGGTGGAGCTTGCATGCTTGAAGCTTCCTGGATTGAGTTGTAGATACTGAATTGTACAATGACGCCTCCTATGTTCCATACAATGCCGGCTGTCATGAGGAAGATAAAAATGATACGTGCCCAGTTTTTTCTTTTGAGTAAGGCAATTGCTGAAATAAAACTCACTGCGGAAACGATGAAAATGAAAATAAAAAAGAGACTGACATTGTTGAACATAAAGCCAAAGAAGGCTGGCAGCTGCTCAGCGTTTTGGGCCTGTTGGATTGCTAGATTTAGCTCTTCTCGTGGAAAGAGCATGTGAATCATGATGCTTTGCAAAATGCTCATAATGGTTGAGAACCCACCAAAAATGATGAAGATCCACGCGAGGACATTTACAAACGTTGATTTTTGAGGTGGTTGAACCGGTGTTCCTTCAAATTTAAAGTCCATGGCCTTCATTATTTTTCACCTGCCAGGGTTATTGGGGTGGTCCACTGTGGTGGATGTTTATGCGGCCGAAGATAGAACACCACGGCTTTAGCCGTGGATGAATGAGTGGCCTTGCCGTTTGCTGCTGCTTTCGCTTGTAGCAAACAGGACAACAGATCTTGCGGATTTGTATCAGTAACTGATTGCGAAACCATTAGTCGGCGTAAGTTTTAGAGCCACAGCTTTAGCCGGGGCCATCTATTGTTTAATTCAAATTAATAATATGTCGCACATTTTGATTGATCAAGAAAAATTGATGTGAGCTGACGTACCGTGGAAGAATGAAGGGGGGATCTTGGTGGCAAGGGGAATGGCAAGTTGATGTGAAGAGGCCTGTTTTTTGAGGGGCTCTGTCACGTCCTAAAATACGTTGACAGTTTATTCCTAAGCCACCTCCCCCATGGAGGTGGCTTTCTTATGTACTTCTTCCGGTGTTTGCATATTCAAGCTAAGGTGTGGACGTAGGCGATTGTAAATAGCAACCGATTCGCGAACCAAGTCCTTCAGTTCCTGCAAATCACGGCACTTAAACAACAAAAACTCTTGCTTCAGAATTCCGTTTACCCTCTCAGCCAAAGCATTTTGATAACAATCGTAACCATCTGTCATGGATGGCGTTATATCATGACGCTTCAGCTCTTCCTGATAGATCGATGAGCAATACTGTAATCCTCTATCGGAATGGTGCAGCAACGATTTATCCGTCTGGCGTTGTCTGGCTGCTTGACGTAATGCCTTGACAACACTTTCTGCACGTAGATTGTCACTGACCTCATACCCCATGATTTTGCGGCTATAAGCATCAGTAACCAGCGATAGATAATGAACCCCTTCATCTGTTTCAACGTACGTGATGTCACTGACAAAGACTTGTTCAGCCCGATTGATATCCTGACTCGTGAGAAGATTCGGATATTTTTTCATCCAGTGACTGCTCTGCGTGGTCTTGATGAATCGCTTGACCGGTGGAACCAACAGCCGATGCTCTCGTAAATAATCAAAAAATCCATCCCGACCTAATTTGATGCTATGAGCATTAAATTTCGGTTTCAGCAGTGAGTACAGCTTGCGACCGCCCAACCTCGGCATGAACCGTCGCAATTCCATCACCATCTCTTTGACGGGAGCCAGCTCTGTGTTGCGCTGCTGGGTGCGTCTTTCTCTTTGATAAACGGCCTGCCGACTGATGCCAAGAAGCTTGCAAGCGCGGCTTAAACTTAGCCCTTTGTATTTTTGAATGCGTCTCGCTCCTTGGCAATATACTTTTTTCTCAAGCTCATTCCGTGCTCAGAATCCAGGATATCAACAACTTCATTCAAAAGCAGATTGCGAAGACGTTCATCTTCAAGTTCGCGCTCAAGTCGCTTTATCTTCTGGGCAGGGGTCTCTTTGGCTTTGGGAGTTTTGGGCATAGCGAGCCTCACTGGCTGGGTCCAATCTAACTTTCCGTGCTTTCTTAACCATGTTAACACGGTTGAGCGACCCTGGATGCCATAGATCTTCTGGGCCTGCTTGTAGGTCATATCGCCTTTTTCTACGGCATCAACAACCTGCAATTTAAAGCCCATTGTGTAATCTCGTTGAGTCCGCCGACTCCGCTTGCTCTCTACTTTGTCCATAAATAAGTCTCCAATGTGTAAACTTATTTCAGGACGGGACACTCAAAAGAGAAAAGGCCCACAGGATTACCCGTGGGCCTTTTGCATTCTTTTATGTCGCGATAGTTAACGCGGCAGCGTCGGCAGGTTGAGTCCGACGATTTCTTTGAGCAGGCCAACGACTTGGCAGCTGTAGCCGTACTCGTTGTCATACCAGACATAGAGTACACAGCGCTCACCGTCAACGATGGTGGCCAGGGAATCAACAACACCGGCGTATTGGGAACCGACGAAGTCGGAAGAAACGACTTCCGGTGAGTTGGTGTAGTCGATTTGATCCTGCAGCGGTGAGTCGAGAGACACGTCGCGCAGGTGCGTGTTGAGCTCTTCAACCGTGGTGCCTTTTTTCAGGGTCAGGTTAAGGATCGCCATGGAGACGTTGGGAGTCGGTACGCGAATGGCGTTACCGGTCAGTTTGCCAGCCAACTCGGGCAGGGCTTTGGCAACCGCTTTAGCTGCACCGGTTTCAGTGAGAACCATATTCAGCGGGGCACCACGACCACGACGGGGCTTGTTGTGGTAGTTGTCGATGAGGTTCTGGTCGTTGGTGTAGGAGTGGCAGGTCTCAACATGGCCGCAGATAATGCCGAATTTGTCTTCAACGGCTTTAAGTACCGGCACGATAGCATTGGTGGTGCAGCTGGCAGCGGAGTAGATCTCTTTTTCCTGAGCGATCAGCTCGTTGTTGACGCCGAAAACGATGTTGGGGATGTCGCCTTTGCCCGGAGCGGTAAGAATGACCTTGGAAACGCCCTTGGCTTTGAGGTGACGGCCCAGGCCTTCACGGTCGCGCCATTTACCGGTGTTGTCAATGACGATGGCGTTGTTAATGCCGTACTCAGTGTAGTCGATGTTTTCCGGAGCATCGGAGTAAATGATTTTGATCATGTTGCCGTTGGCGATGATGGCGTTTTCCTCTTCATCAACCTTGATGACGCCTTGGAAGCGACCATGAACGGAATCACGACGCAGCAGACTGGCGCGCTTACACAGATCATCTTCGCTACCCTTGCGAACAACTGCTGCACGGACGCGCAGTTTGTTGCCGCCGCCGGTTTGTTCAATGAGGATGCGGGCCAGCAGGCGGCCGATACGACCGAAACCGTAAAGGACGACATCACGGGGTTCATCGAGGACCGTGGAGCGGCCGGTGTTGAGTTCAGCCAATTCCTTGGCGACAAAGTCGGCCACAGAAAGTCCGCCACTTTGTTGCTCATAGCGATGGGTCAGTTTGCCGATATCGACTTTGCAAGGGGCTAGGTCAAGGCCGTTAACCGCTTCGAGGATGGGAAAACTGTCGCGAACGGAAATTTCGCTGTTGAGGATCTGACGGGCAAAGCGGTGAGCCCGCAGGATGCCAACCGGTGTTCTGTTGACCAAGGTGCGGCCATAAATGTTAATATTGACGCCCTGGTTGCGGTACAGGCTACCGATGATGGGTACCATTTGTTCCGCGAGATCGACGCGTTCTGTCCAGTCGTTTAAGTATTCTTCCGCCTTGTTGCTCTCCATGCCAGCCCCTTTGATGTAAATATGAGATAAATTAAGTGGTGGATTTTAATGCCGGTCCAGCCCGACACCCGTACGGATAAACGCGCGTATCCTAATAGAAATTGGGCGGTTTTTCAACCGTTTTGTCATACGATGTTCTATTTTGGCTGGAAAGCGGACATCTCGATACAAGCATGGTATTGTTATACCTTGTGTCGTCCTTGTTTCAGCTGCGTTACGAATGGTGAACAAGTGAGTTTCCACTGGACTTGATGAGGCGACGCTGATAATTAATGTTTTTGATTCGTTATTCTTTTATACCACCCGAGGAGCTTCTATGGCAGAGAACACCCATTATTCCGAGCTTGGCCTGGTCAATACGCGTGACATGTTCAAAAAAGCGGTGAGCGGCGGTTATGCCATCCCGGCGTACAACTTCAACAACATGGAGCAACTCCAGGCGATTATACTCGCCAGTATAGAAACAAATTCACCGGTGATTATTCAGGTCAGTAAAGGGGCACGCGATTATGCCAATTCTACCATGCTGCGCTGGATGGCCAAAGGGGCGGTGGAGATGGCACGCGAAATGGGTTCTCAGGTCCCAATTTGTCTCCATCTCGACCACGGTGACTCCTTTGAATTGTGCAAGGCCTGCATTGATTCCGGTTTTTCTTCCGTCATGATTGACGGCTCTCATCTGTCTTATAACGAAAATATTGCATTGACCCGTAAGGTTGTTGAATACGCCCACCAGTTTGATGTGACCGTCGAGGGCGAGCTCGGCGTACTGGCAGGCATTGAAGATGAGGTTCAGGCAGAACATTCAACCTATACCCAGCCTGATGAAGTTGAAGATTTTGTCCGTAAAACCGGCGTAGATTCTCTAGCGATTTCCATTGGCACCAGCCATGGCGCCTATAAATTCAAACTCGGCGAAGGGGAAGAAGTGCCACCGTTGCGCTTTGATATCCTTAAGGAGATTGAGCAGCGTATCCCCGGTTTTCCCATTGTTTTGCACGGTGCCTCAAGTGTTGTGCAAAGCTATGTGCAGTTGATCAATGAGTACGGTGGCCATCTCGATGGTGCTGTTGGTGTTCCCGAGGAGCAGTTACGCCAGGCTGCCGCCAGCGCTGTGTGTAAAATTAATATTGATTCCGATGGCCGACTGGCCATGACGGCCAAAGTACGCGAGTTTCTTGCGAATAATGCCGGAGAGTTTGATCCGCGTAAGTATCTTGGTGCGGCTCGCAGCGAACTGATTGCGCTGATGAAGCATAAAAATGAGACGGTTCTTGGCAGTGCCGGCAAGGCAGTATAAACGGACATGTCTAATTTTGTCGTATGATTTTTAGTGTTTACGGGATTCTGCTAGTTGCATTTGTGTTGTGAATAGACTAAAGTGGCAAATAGGACTTAAACGGTAATCAATTAAACCTTGACCATTCTCAGGAGACTCGTATGATCAGTGATGCCATGACCAAAGCCCTTAATGAGCAGATGAATTATGAATTCTACTCGGCCAATATTTATCTGTCGATGAGTGCCTATTGTAACTACAAAGGTCTGGACGGTTTTGCCAACTGGTTCTACAACCAGTATCAGGAAGAGATGATCCATGCTATGAAGTTCTATCATTACATCCTTGACCAGAGCCAACCGGTAGAGATCGATCAGTGCCCGAAGCCGCAAAATGATTTTGGTACGCCACTGGAGATGTTCCAGACAACGATTGGCCACGAGCAGGAAGTGACCAGACGGATTTACTCTCTGGTTGATCTGGCGCTTGATGAGCGTGATCATGGTACCAACTCGTTTCTGCAGTGGTTCGTTACGGAACAGGTGGAAGAGGAAGCGACCGTCAATAGCATTATTGACAAATTGAAACTGGTTGAAGGGACGGGCAACGGCATTTTTATGCTCAATAATGAACTCGGCCAGCGCCAGGCACCGACGACAACCGTTTAGTTTTTCTGCCGACAAAGATCGTTCTACACCCTGTTGGCGGGGTGTTGGACAATGAAGGTACGATTAAAACACTTAGGAGGGTATTCATGGAAAAGTATGTTTGCACGGCCTGTGGTTATGTGTACGATCCCGCTGAAGGTGATCCCGATTCCGGCATTGATCCGGGAACGGCTTTTGCTGATATTCCGGATGATTGGTGTTGCCCGGTCTGTGGCGTGTCAAAAGATATGTTTGAGCCGGTGAGCGAATAATTAAAGAAATTGAAAGAAAAGCCGATGATAGCCATCGGCTTTTCTTTTTCTTATTTTTGAAACTCCGGTTCTGTCTAAAAGGACTAAAATGGATATTCGTTTACGATAGCGCTTGACGGCGATGGTCGGTGACGATAGGGTGGAATGAAATATTAAACCAAGCCAAGGAGAATTCTATGGAAAAGTATGTGTGTGGGCCGTGTGGTTACATCTATGACCCTGCCGAAGGTGATCCCGATTCCGGTATTGCTGCTGGTACAGCCTTTGCCGATCTTCCTGATGACTGGGTTTGTCCTGTCTGTGGTGTCGGCAAGGATGCGTTCGATCCCTACGATGAATAAATATGTTGCGATAGCGAAATAAGAACACCCCGACTGATTCAGTCGGGGTGTTCTTATTTCAGCTTGTTTATCGTGAAAGCGTTTGGGTGGTGTAAGCAGCAGTATCTGAATTTTTTGCCACGTCGGCACTGAGTGCCTTTTTCAGGAATACGTTTACTCTGTTGTTTCCGTTTGCAACGGAAACGTCACGTTGAATACCAGTGGCTCACCGTTTCGCGTCACAACAAGCTCTACGGTTTCACCCGGCTGTAGCCGACGCAGAGTGTAGATGACATCAAAGGGAGCGGACGCCTGTTCTTGGTTAAGTGAGACAATCTGATCTTCGGGCTGAAGTCCGACTGATGCCGCCAGGCTGTCCGGTATGACTTTAGTAATGACGACGGTGTTCTCTTTTTGCTCCAGCATTACCCCGAGTTTTAGATGCTGCGGACCCGCCTCATAGCGGTTGTAGAGTAGGTAATCATAAGGCAACAGTGGTAGCTCCGGTAATGTTACCTCCATGAAACGATCCTGCTTACTCTCATCGATTTCCACTTCATCGTTTCCAACCAGGCTATACGATAGAGGCAATTGCTGATAGACACGCCGTGGAATGCCGAAGCCGTAGCGAACATGGTTGCCTCCAGCGAGGACCAGCACATGGTCGTTGGCATGTGCTGGCTGGTTGAGATACTCCACGATCGTCTGAGCCATAGTGTTGTCCCACAGGTTTTGGATGCGGATGAATTTTTCCGCCTCACCATGACCCTGTTCATGTCCGGCGAAATACGCCATCAGTGTCGCGTGGTAATAGGGATCATCCACTTCCGGTGTGGTTTCTTGTCCCTGCATGACTGCTATCTTTTGTTGGGGACTGACATTGAGCGCAATGACAGGGATGCGCTGCTCACGCATGGTGTTGAGAAGATCACGGTAGTAGGCGTAATCGATGCCCCAGTTTTCATACCAGTGCAGTTGACGTAGAAAACTTTTTTCGTCCAGCTCTCCGGCAATCCAGCGGTCGAGAACCGCTTGCTGCTCGTGATGGAACATCTCCATGCCAACCGCGACATGACCTGGATAGCGTTCAGCCAGGTGATTGAGAATGTCGAGTTGGAAGCGGTGTGAGGCTGGATTGTCGTGGGTTTCCCCGGCATAGATAAGGCGGTCGCCACTGATGTCGGCGAGCATCTGCGTCATGGTGACGACGGTGCCGGTTTTTAGATGAACAAGTGTGTCCGGAACCGGCTTCTCGTGCAACGGGTAAGGGTTAGCGGAGCGCCCCAAAGGTTTGGAGGCCGGGGCGCATCCGCTACAGATCAGAATCGACAATAAGGTCGTTACCAACAGAATTCGGCACATGGCTCGTACTGCGGGGTCGCGATCCAGATATAGACAGGGGAGAGATTATTTGAAGATATTCTTCGAATAGAAGATCTCCGTCATCTCATGGCGCAGCAGTTCACGAACCCGCTTTTTCTCCGCATCGGAAAAATCCTGCATGGCCGTCCCAAACAGATACTTCTCCAGCTCAACATCTTTAAGCAACATCTTGGTGTGAAACAGGTTTTCCTGGTAGATGTTGATATCGACGCAATCATACAACTCCAGCGTGCCCTTTTTGATGTATTGCTGAATTGAGTGGATGTTGTGGTCAATGTAATGCTTCTTGCCGCGCACGTCGCGGGTAAAACCACGAACTTTGTAATCCATCAGCACAATATCCGACTCAAAGGACTCAACCAGATGGTTGAGGGCCTTGAGTGGACTGATTTTACCACAGGTGGAAACGTCAACATCGACCCTGAAGGTCGAGATGCCCAGTTTGCTATCGGTTTCCGGATAGGTATGGATACATAGATGGCTTTTGTCGAGGTGTGCCAGAACCTGATCGGGTTTCGGTTCGACAGGCTCCTCGGCAATCAGCACCGTGACACTGGCCCCCATGGGGTCATAGTCCTGGCTGGAGATATTCAAGACATTGGCACCGATGATATCGGCGACTTCGCAAAGAATTTTTTCCAGCCGTTCGGCGTTGTATTCTTCGTCGATATATTCGAGATACTCTTTGCGTGATTGAGGGGCCTTGGCATAACAGATGTCGTAAATGTTGAACGACAGTGTTTTGGTCAGGTTGTTAAACCCACGCAGTTTGATTTTCTTTGGGCGTTTGGTACGGGACACTTTTTTTGCGCACATGGCCGATCTCCTTTGACAGACCCTCTGGGGAGCCTGCGGCTTCCTGGCGGAAACCCAAAACAGACGACGGGATGCCGTCAATTTTGTAAGCGGGTCTTCGGAAATCCCGAAGCCCGAAGATGACGCTAAGCGTCACCTGACATTTGCCGAATGTTTGGGGAGGGCCAAACGGCGTCATAAGATCATAAAAGAACGGGGAGAACAAGAAAAATGCGTTGCCGGATGGAAAAAAGTTCTCCATGTCGGCAACGCATTTTTTAACGTATTTTCACTGACCTATCGCACCGTGTGATGGTCTGGACACATCGTCACTGTATCGTGATGTCCTGAAATGCGCCGATCAGGTGTTGAATAGTGAAATAGGCGGAAAAAATCGCAGTACGAGCTTCGATAATATTCAAGTCAGCACGGGTCTGGTAGAAGATGGCATCGAGCAGTTCTGCCGAGGTCGTCAACCCCTGATCAAAAGACAGCCGGGTGATACGCAGATTTTCCCGGGCCTGTTCACTGTTGGTCTGAGCGACCTTGAGATTGTTGTGGGCCAACAGAAAGTCGCGGCGCAAATTATCCAGTTCGGTGGTCAATTCGTGTTCACGTTCATGATAATTGTAGCTGGCACGATCTGCGGCCAGTTGCGCTTGCTTGCGACTCGCATCATCTTTGAATCCGTCAAATAGATTCAAGCTCAGTTGCAACTGGGTGGTTACCTGTTCGTCGCGATTGTCCCCTTCGTTGATGAAATAATCATCTTCACTGCGGGAGAATTCACTGACCAGATCCGCGCGGGGCAGGTAACGGTCTCGGGAGGCCTTATGCGACAGGTTTGCCGATTCAATCACATGACGCAGGGCCAACAGCTCGCGGTTACTGGTGAGCAGTTGCTCCTGTAGCGCCTGTTGTTCGCCAAGTTGCGGCAACTCAGCCAGCTCGTCCAGATTAAGACTGTCAAGATCGACTGACGCCAGAGTCTGCCGTTGTAGCTGGGCTATTTGTTGCCGAATGGTGGTTTCGGCGGTGTTAACATCAAGGCGGGCGTTTTCCAGCTCGACTTCAATTTTCAACACATCATTACGCGTCAGCAGGCCAACATCAAACTTGGCTTGAGCGTTATGGCGTTCCTGCTCGTAAAGTTGAACCGCGTGACGAGCCACTTCCAGATTTTGCAGCTGTTGCTTGATCAGCAGACAGGTTTGGGCCACCTGTTCCTGAACGGTCTGCTGAATCTCCTTGAGCTGCCATTGGGCCACCTGATGTTGCTGTTTTTGACTGAGCAGGCGATAGTGGTCGCCGAAGCCGTTAAACAGATTCCAGGTCAGTTGAATGCCGCGGCTGTGGTATTTTTCAGGCTCCCACTGGGTTTCATCGCGCAGGTTCTGGGCCTGATAAAACAGATCCAGCGAAGGCATGAATTCGCCTCGGCGGCTGCGGACGACCTGTTGTTGTTCGTTCATAGCGGCCTGGTATTCACGCACCAGATAGCGTTGTGAGGCAGCACTTTTTTGCAAATCGCTGACCGTCCAAGCCATCGCCAGGCTTGGCAGGGCCGTTATCAGAATGAGAAATGTGACGATAAAAGGTTTATTCCGCATTTTCAGCCCTTTCACGGTGAATAAAGAAAGCCAGCAAGGCCGGAATGACAAACAGGGTAAAGATGGTCGAAATCAACAAACCACCGAGCAACACGCTACCGATGCCACGGTACAGTTCACTCCCTGCACCGGTGGACAAAACCAGCGGCAGCAGGCCGAACAGACTGGTGGTGGTACTCATGAAGATCGGCCGGATCCGCGTGCGTACTGATTCACGAATGGCTGGAATCCCCTGCAATCCTTCAAAGCGCACGTTGTTCAACGACTGGTGGACAATGAGAATGGCGTTGTTGACCACGGTACCGATGAGGATAATAAAGCCGAGCATGGTCAGAATGTCAAATCCCTGCGGGGCAACAAACAGGTTAACCGCTTTGAGGCCGATAAATCCACCCGCCGCTGCCAGCGGCACACTGAACATGATGATCAGCGGATAGAAGAAGTTTTCAAACAGCACCGCCATCAGCAGATATGTGATGATCAGCGCCAGCAGCAGGTTCCACTGCAACGCCTCGCGGGTTTCCACCAGTTTGTCAGCGTTGCCGCCGATGTAAATCTGGGTGCCGTCCAGTTTGCCGGCGTCACGTAGTTGTGCCACCACCCCTTCAATGGTTTCCGTCGCCTGTTGCAAAGGAATATCCTCCGATGGCGTGACCTGCAGGGTAATGTTGCGGCGGCGCTCGTAATGGTTGACCTGGGTCATGCCCTGCTCATATCGAGCTTCGGCGATGTCGCCAACACGGATCAACTCGCCATAGCGGTTGACGATAGTGCTGTTAAGGATGTCCTCAGGGCTTTGCACCTCGGCATCGCTGGCTTTAACCACCAGATCGATTTTACGGGTGCCATCGGGCATGTAATCGCTGACCTGACGGCCATCCATCAGCACATCCACATATTCACCCAGTTCGGTTTCAGTCAGACCGTTGGCGACCAGTTTCTTCTTATCCGGGACAATGCTGACCTCCGGATAGCTGATCTCCAGAGACGGCACCGGACGGATCTGTGACTGGGGAATGGCCTGGCTGATTGCACCATACAGTGTGCGCCCCGCATTGACCAGCGTCGACAGCTGTGTGCCGGTGATATTGACTTCGACGGCACGCCCCTCACCGATGTCACTTTCGAAAATACCCGCCTGCAAACTGACGCCGATCATGTCCGGAATGGAGTTCATGACCCGAGTCATTAACGGCATCATGCCACGGGCCTCTGTTTCGTGGGTACTCATTGAACCCATGATGTTCAGGTCCGGGGTCGCGACGAAAAAGGTATCCTTGATTTGCGGGATGCCGTCTTTCCCGTCCTCTTTGGCATAAGGTTCAACCTGTTGGTAGACGTATTTACCGATGGACTCCCGCTTATCCACCGATAATCCCGGTGGTGGGATCAGAATGTTCATGATCAGGTTACGGTTACCTTGCGGCAGATATTCTGATTTGGGCAGTAACGCCCAGACCAGAAGGGCAGCGGCAAGTGTCAGAACCGTGACCGTTATGACCCGATTGGCCACCGATTGCAAAGACAGATCAGAAAGGCGCATCAGGCCGTTGACCACCCGTTGTCCGAAGCGACCAAGTTTGTCACTCTTTTCTTGAATGACCGGCCGACGGCCATACACCAGATTGGCCAAGCAGGGAATAACCACCAGCGAGACAATCATGCTGAGCAGAATGGCAAAGGTGATGGCAATGGCAATGTCGCGGAACAGCTGTCCGGCTTCCTGCTCGATGAAAATAACCGGCAGGAACACGGCCACTGTGGTTGCTGTGGACGCGAGAACCGCACCGAAGACCTCTGAGGCGCCATCAAGTGCGGCATTGAAGGCTTTCTTTCCCATCTGTCTGTGCCGGTCGATGTTTTCCAAAACAACGATAGCACTGTCTACCAGCATACCGATGGCAAACGAAATCCCGGCCAGACTGACGACGTTGAGGTTGCGGTGAAACACCCACAGCGAGATAAAGGTGCCGATGACCGATACCGGAATGGCAATCGCGGTGATCGCCGTGCCTGAGACGCTGCGCAGGAACACCAACAGCACGACAATGGCCAGCAGACCACCGATCAGGGCGTTTTGCTTGACGATCGTGATGGCCGTATTGATGTACGGGGTTTGGTCGTAAACCCAGTCAAAGAACAAGCCATTTTTTGCCAGCAGACCCGCATTGAGTTCATCAATCGTTTCATGGGCACGGTTGACCAGATCAATGACATTGGCACCTTTCTCTTTACGAATACCAACGACCATGCACGGTTCACCATTGGATTGCACGGCAAACGTCCGTTTCTCATAGCCGATCTGGGTGGTAGCGACATCGCGCAGGTAAACACGTCTGAACCCGTCATCCACAAGAACGACGTCGAGCGGGTCACTTTCTTCCTGGAAACGGCTGACGGTGCGAATCCGGTAGTCTTTTTTGCCGATACTCAGATTGCCTGCCGAGGTGTTTTCGTTGGCCTGTTGCAGCGAGTTGATCACCTGGCTGATGGTGATGTTATGCTGGGCGAGTTTCTCGCGATCCACCACCACTTGCAGCTCCTGCTCGGTACCGCCGCCGTCGAACAATGAGCCGACCCCCTCGATCCGCTCGAGATGTTGTTCGATTTCGTTGTTAAAAAAGGTACGGTATTCGTCAATGGGGCGCTCGTTGCCGGGCAGGGTTTTCAGCAACAGCCAGATGACCGGCGAACTGTTGGCCCCGGCCGCATCGATAATCGGCTTGTCAACGTTTTCCGGATAATCGCCGACTTCATCGAGCTTGTTGGCGACCCGCAGCAAGGCGGTATCAATGTCTACGCCGACTTTGAATACCAGACTGATGGTGCCGTAATTGTTGTAACTGGAGCTCTCCAGGCTGATCAGGTTCTGTAGACCCTTAAGAGCATCCTCCTGGTCTTCGATGATCTCCTGTTCAATGTCGTAGGGTGTGGCGCCTGGCCAGGTGGTGGTGACGGTGATTTCCGGTAGTTCCACGTCCGGCGTCAGCTGCACAGGCAACTTGTTGAGGCCGATGATGCCGAACATGAGAATCATGATGACAAACACCGCCACTGAAACCGGTTTTTTGATGCTGTAATGAAGTACGCTCATGGTTACTCCTCAACGACGGTGACCGGTTGGTCCGGGCGCAAACGCTCATTGCCCTCCACCACGACCGGCATGCCTGTCTGGGCATAGGGACTTTGAATCGAAGCCTTGTCTCCGCTGAACCCAACGACTTGAACCGGGATCAGTGCGGCCTTACCCTCTTTGATGGAGTAGAAAAACTGCTGGCCGTTGAAGGTCACCAGGGCATCACGTGGGACTAAAAGTTGTTCTGATTTGTCGCCAATGGGCAGGGTGACTTCCGCCGACATGTTTTCAAACGGATGGGCAAAATTATCGAGTTTGATACGGACAAACAGGTTCTTGGTCTGAGCGTCAGCTGCCGGGCGAAATCCTTTATGGGTGCCGGTAAGCTGTTCACCTGTTGCCGTCATTTTTACGGCAATCTCCTCGCCTTCATGACTGAAAGGCAGCAGCTTTTCAGTGACCGGGACCTGCAGATAGATATCGCTCAACGCTCCGAGGCGGGTAATGGCACTCCCCGAGGTGATCCAGTTGCCGACATCAACATTCTTGTCCAGAATGCGGGCGGCAAATGGCGCCGGAATGATACTCTTTTTTAACTGCAGTTGCGCGGAAGCCAGTTCTGCCTCGTAAGCAGCTTTCTGGGCTTTGATCTCAGCCACAGAGTAAAACAGCTGATCGTAGGCCGTGGCACTGGTCGCCTGCTTTTGCAGCAATTCCTCGTAACGCTTAAGGTCTTTTTGCGCATGGTCGAGCTGGGCCTGTGTCAAATCAATCATGGCAGTGATGCGGTCTATTTCTTTGCGGATGAAGTCTGTATTGAGTTCCACCAGAGGCTGACCTTTTTTGACAATATCCCCTTCGCGAAACAGGACCTTGTCAATGCGTCCGTTGACCTCGCTCGAGAGTTGACTGATGCGGTCAAAGTACAACGTGCCGATAAACGTCTTGGTTGGCGCTGCTGTTGTTGCGGCAAGCTGCTTGGTTTTTACCAGAGCGGCCTGCTGTTGCTGCTCAGCGCAAACAGGGAGAACGGTGATGATGACGATCAGGAGTGAAACAAAGTAACGCATGGAATACCTCATGATGATTGAGCCGTTGAAAAAGGGGAAAGTGCGGCAAGGCACAATTGAACCGCATTTTCATCCAGCGGGGGAAGCGGAATATTTTTTAACAGCCGGATATGCATGATGCCGTAAAAAGCGGCATCGAGAAACCAGGCTGTTTCTTCAATGGGGACGTCACGGATACTGCCGTCTTCAATGCCCTGACGAAGAAATTGGCACAACAGGCTGATCTTATAGCTGACAAAATCATGGATCAGGTCGTGGCAGAGTTCTCCCGGTTCATGAACCTTGGTTGACATGTCGCGGATCAGTGTTTTTACTTTTTTGGCATGTTGTTGAACAATCGCCATATCCGTGCGCAGTAACGTTTCGATGCATTGAATGCCTGTATTTCGGGTGGCAGCAATGTCGCGGTAGTTTTCCGTGGTCTCTTCAAGCAATTGGCGCATCACTTCGTGAAGAATGCCCTCTTTGCTTTTAAAGTGGTAAAACAATGTGCCTTGAGCGACGTTGGAGCGAGCGGCAATCTCGGCTGTTGAGGTCTCGGCAAAGCCCTGTTCGGAAAACAGGTCGATGGCGGCATCGATAATTTTGTCTTTTTTGCACTTCATAGGAACTCCAAAAACTGAGTGACTGCTCAGTCAGTACGCCGTTTGCTGCACATTGTCAAATGATAAATGATTAGATATGTCTAGAATGGTGGTAGCGTGCCGTTTGAATACGGTGAGTTATCGCGCTATTAGACAGCCGTGTGTGAATTCCGTTGGTTGGCGATGTGGGTTCGGCGTCATGTTGGATGCGTTGCGATTTGATAAGGCCGATCATCTGCTCTCGTTTGCTGCAGACGTACGACGCAACATAACGCGTAATCGCCACAGCAGTAACACAGCGGCACTACTTAAACCGCAGATCAGGCCGATCCAGAATCCTCGTGCCCCCCAATTCAGGATCAAGCCGAGGTAGCCGCCAATGGGCAGCGCGATGCCCCAGTAGGCGAAAATCTGCAGAAACATCGGTACCCGTGTGTCTTTGAATCCCCGTAGTGCGCCGGCGCAACTGACCTGAGTCGCGTCGGGGATCTGAAAAATAGCGGCATAAATCACCAGCGCTGCGGCAGCGTCACGCAGGTGCTCATCACTGGTGTAGATCGCGACACAACTGTCGGGAAACAGGGCAATGATGGTGGCGCTGATCAATGCCAGCCCAAGGGTGGTGGCGATACCGACGCGCGCTGCCCTGCGGGTGTGCTCCGGGCGTTGACGGCCAATGGTGAAGCCGATGCGGACGGAAATGGCCGTGGCGATGCTCAAAGGAATCATAAAGAGCATGGAGGCAAAGTTGAGGGCGATCTGATGCGCAGCTACACTCTGGGCACCGAAGCGGGCGAGCAAAATGGCAATAATGGCAAAGACACTGCACTCGATGAACAGTCCGCTGCCGATAGGCAGACCCAGGGTGATCAGCCGTTTTTGAATGTCCTTTTGGAACGGTTTCTTCCACGGCATGATCCCATAACGGCGTAATTCACCATGGCGCCAGAAAATGACGATCATACCGAAGCACATACTCCACATCGTCAGCGCTGTTGCCGGGCCGCAACCCACACCACCGAGGGCTGGAAGGCCCAGGCCTCCAAATACCAGAAGATAATCTGCGACAATATTGATCCCAAGACCAAAAAAGCTGACCACCATGCCGGGGCGGGTCAATGAGAGTCCCTCACTGCAATAGCGCAGAGCAAAGCAGGCGCCAATGCCGGGAAACCCCCAGGACACACCGGCAAGATATTGAGACACCAGAGGTGTCAGGGTGTGGTCGATCTGAAACAGACTGAGAACCGGTTCCACATGGCGTAATAACAGCGCCGCAGCAAGGCCGAGGATAAAACCGAGGTAAAGACCTTGGGGGATCAGGGTGTCGATCTCTTTGTGGCCGCCGGCACCGTGATACTGCGAAACCATCGGTGTCAGGGCACTGAGGATGCCAAGTAGAAACAGCAGGACCGGAAACCAGATGCTTGAGCCAATGGCAACGGCTGCCAGATCATCGGGGCTGACACGCCCCGCCATCATGGTGTCGACAAACCCCATGCTCGACTGAGCAAGCTGTGCCAGAATCAGCGGCACGCTTAATCGGGTCAGAGTAAGCAGTTCAGCATTGAACAGGCGAAATCGACGTGGTGCAAACAGCATGATAAGAGGGTATCCCGAAAGCAGAGCAAAAAAAACAGGTCTTTCCGAACAGAGGAAAGACCTGTCTCAATATCAGAGTTGTCTGTCTTTGTCAAAGTTCGAACATGTCATCCTCGTCAGCAGCGTTGTAACCGATCATAGGCGCTCGCGTGGCACTGATCTGGTGGGCGCTGCCCGGCTTGATATGGAAACGACTGAGCAATTGACGCAGATTGTTGGCCTGACCCGACAATTCATCGGATGCTGCGGCGCTCTCTTCGGAGCTGGCTGTATTTTGCTGGGTCACACGGTCGATTTGGGTCAGCCCCTGATTAATTTGATCGATGCCAGCGGCCTGCTCCTGAGAAGCATGGGCAATTTCGCCGACAAGGCCGGTCACTTTTTCAATGCGATTGACAATTTCAGTGAGTGCTTCAGAGGTTTTTTCCGCGACTTCCTGACCGTGGTGCGCTTTGCTGACAGAGTTTTCGATCAAGGTTGAGGTTTCCTGAGCTGCTTTGGCGCTGCGGGCCGCAAGGTTGCGAACCTCTTCAGCGACGACAGCAAAGCCTTTACCGTGCTGCCCGGCACGCGCGGCCTCGACTGCGGCATTCAAGGCCAAAAGGTTGGTCTGGAAGGCGATTTCATCAATGACCTTAATGATATTGGCGATATTTTTGCCGGACTCATTGATGTCATCCATGGCTTCATTCATGGCGCTCATCTGGTTCATCCCGTCGTTGGCCGCTTGGTGTGCGGACTTGGACAGATCGCTTGCCGTTTTCGCGCTGTCGGCATTGCTGCGGGTTTGCGAGGCCATTTCCGCCATGGAACTGGTGATTTGCTGCAGAGACTCGGCCTGTTGGGTGGCGCCTTCTGACAGCGACTGGCTGGAGGAGGCAATCTGCATGGCTCCGTTGCCGATCTGGTCGGCAACTTGCTGAATCTGGGTGATCAGATCCGTCAAGTCCGCACCAACCTGTTTCAACGTGGTGCGCAGCTGGTCGTTATTATCATAGGGTGAGATGGAGAAAGTGAGGTCGCCATGCGCCAGTTTTTCCATGGCGGCAATGACTTCCTCTCTCAGGTTGTCAGAGAATGTATTCATGGCTTGAGCCATTTTACCCACTTCGTCCATGGCGCGAACGCTCAGGCGCTGATCAAGATGACCATGACGCAACTCCTCAATCATGACCACGGCATCTTTCAACGGCTTGGCGAGTCGTTGTGAGGTGATGAAACCAAAGCCCAGGGACATGATGACACCGATGGCAATGGCTGTGATGGCGATGGATTTACTGCTGCTGGCACTATTCAGAGCATGCTGCCGGGCTTTATCCGTGAGCTGATTATTGAGTTTGTAAAGTTCATCGAGGCTGCTATCCACCGCCAACAGCGCCTCACGTTCAACTCCAAGGGCGATTTCGGTAGCTTGATTGAGCAGCTCAGACTGTTTCTTGGCAATGTTACTGGCATCAACGAATTCGTCTTTGATGACGGAAAGGATCGGGCCGATGATATGGGTATAGGTTTCGGACGCTTCGTTGATATCGCCTTCGGCAAGATATCCGTCAATTTCAGCACCAACATCATGCAGTTCTTCGTGAGAAGGCATGATTTCTTCGAGCGCTTTGCGCAGTTCAGGGCTGTTGGTTTCAAAAGACAACAGCCATTTACCGAAATTACATTTTGTCGGATCGATCTGACCGGTAAAACGCTCTTCGTGTTCAATGGCGGCTCCGAGAGCGCTTACCCATTCGAAATGGTCCATAAACATTTGATTGAGTTCGCTGCTCAATGTGCCGATGTGATCCAGGTTGACTTTTCCAAACAGGTGAAGCATTTCCTCCTGGCGCTGGCGCCATTTTTTGAGGTTTGTTTCGACCTGTTGCCAGAGTTGCGCTTCACGATCATTCTTTTCCAGTGAGGAGTAAAGTTGCATGGCCTGATCCAGATCCTGATCGAGCTGGCGTAAAGAGCCAATAGCATCTCGGCGTTGTTCCACCGAGAGATCCGGAATCGCCAGAGTGCGTTCTTCCGCCTTGATGGCGTTGAGTTTTTCCATCATCAGGCCGATTGAACGGACGCTTGGTAGACGCAGGTCGCTGACTTCGGCGAGAGATGAGTTGGTTGCATTGATGCCGTAAATACCCAACCCGCCTATCACTGCACACAAAATGGCCATCAATAAAAATGAACCGAGAAGTTTAATTTGAATTGACATAGAGCCCCTCTTTTTTCTGAGCCCCTCTTGTCAACAAGAAGGGTCATTAATTCCTGAGCTATATTTTATTAGCACAAGGTGAAGTGTATACAATCTGGCTGCGGACTTTAGCACAAGAGTGTCTGTCCCGAAAAGAATTTTTATTATAAAGGGCGCTACAGTCCGTTGATTTTGCGTAAAAAGTCGAACAATCGTCACTTCAGCTTTAACAGATTAAAGAGGCGTCGATATGAATGAAAGATCGTTCCCGTTTATCGCATCAGGCATCATGAAAACGATAAACGGGAGGACGGTGTTGCGCAGGGTTGTTCTTTTGAGCGGAGGATAAAAAGGTCTAGCGGAAGCCGATGAGAGACAGAAACTTGCCAGAATATTTGTTAAATGGATGTTCGCGGGGCAGAGAATGAAAAATAGGCGGTTGGCGTCGTTCAAATTTTTTCAGTTCAGCCAATAATTCCGGGTTTGGGCCGAGTTTTATCCCGCGGCGAAAAATCTGCATGGCCATGGCTTTCTTGTCGGCGTGCAAATAGATTCGCCCGAGGTTGAGATAATGAACACCATTGTGAGGTTCCTCGCGCAAGGCCGCCTGACAGAGAGAAATCGCTCGTTGATGCTGGTCCTTGACTTTTGATAGACAATACGCAAGATAGGAGCGCGAGAGTGGACTGCTGTGTTGTGCATCGGCTTGTTCAAACATCATCAGTGCTTCGACCGGACTGTTGTGTTTGAGTGCGGAAATCCCTTTTTGCATGAGTTGATTGTAGTTTTCCATCATGGTGTTTGGTCGTTTCCTTTCATTTTTAATGAATATGATTATTCTAGACCTCTTCGCTTTTCTCTTCAAGGGGATGAATTTATTTTTATGTTTTTTCCTGTAACAAATCGGCAACACCCCGTGCTCTCTTTGAAAGATCATACGTCCGGGACATGGCTTGATTTTTCTGCAGTACGCCATTATGTCCACTGCGACGACAGCGCTGACGTGGTGTCCTGTCTTGAACAGGTGGATCACTGGGTACATCGTGGTTACTTTGCGGCCGGTTTTGTCAGTTATGAAGCGTTTTCAGCGTTTTACTCCACAGGATCGACGCAACGATCCTCTTCTGTCCCACTGGTCTGGTTTGCCATTTGTGAAAGTGCGATGCCCGGCAATGGCCCCCCAGAGAAAGAATCATGGCCATCATTGTTTTGGCGATCTTTGTGCTCTATGGATGACTACCGCCAAAAGATCGCTCGGATTAAACAGGCCATTGCCTGCGGTGAGACCTATCAGGTGAATTTTACCTATGGCCTGGAGACGCAGGTTGCCGCCGATTTTGATCCCTGGTCGTTTTTCGGTTTTCTCAATCATCGTCATCAGGGGGGCTATGGCGCGTATCTCGATATCGGTTCCCATGTCGTCTGCTCGGCGTCTCCTGAATTGTTTTTTTCTCTGGAAGGGCAGCGAATCACCTCGCGACCCATGAAGGGAACGGCTGAACGAGGGGGGAATCCTCAAGACGATCAACAACGCGCCAGGGAACTGCAACACAGTGAAAAAAATCGCGCGGAGAATCTGATGATTGTCGATATGCTGCGTAATGATCTTGGCCGTCTGGCAGAAACCGGCTCGGTTCAGGTGCCTGAGCTTTATCATCTCGAAGAATATCCTACGCTGTGGCAACTCACCAGCACCGTGGAAGGGCGTTTGGCACAACATTGTGGCTTGGCTGAGCAGTTCAGAGCGCTGTTCCCCTGTGCTTCCATTACCGGCGCGCCGAAGAAAAAGACCATTGAGTGGATTAACCGCCTGGAAACGCGGGCTCGTGGAGTTTATACCGGAGCGATTGGTTTTATCAGCCCACATGGTCGCAGTCAGTTTAACGTTGCTATTCGCACGGCTGTTTATGAGCGTTCCTGCAGCCGTCTGGAGTATGGTGTTGGCGGTGGTATCGTCTGGGATTCGGATTGGCGGGATGAGTGGCGCGAAACACGGATCAAAGCTCGGATTCTTCCTGGAATTGGTGATTTCTGCCTGCTGGAGACGTTATTGTGGCGACCGGTTGGGGGCTATCGAAATTTTGCTTATCATCTGGAGAGGATGGAACGCAGTGCTCGTGAGTTCGGTATTGACGTGGATCGTTATGTCCTGCGTCAGCACTTGATTGATCGCGCAGCCCAGCATTCGCGCCGTTGCTGGCGGGTGCGGTGCCTGGTCAACTATCTCGGTGAAATTCGCAGTGAATTTATTCCTTTTGAGCGATCTTCTCAGATAACTGCGCTACGTCTTGGTCTGGCGGCTTACGCCGTTGACAGTCAAGATCCCTGGCTGAGGCATAAAACCGACCAGCGACAGCGATATGAAACGCTTCGCGCCGAACCTTGTGATGTCGATGATATCCTGATGTACAATGAACGGGGTGAAGTGACGGAAACCACCACCGCCAACATCGTTATCAATCGGGGCGGGCGGTGGTTGACACCACCGGAAAACTGCGGTTTATTACCGGGAACCATGCGCCGGTATCTCCTTGATCATGGGAGAATCGAGGAGCAGATTCTGTCCGTTGAAGATCTCTACGATGCCGATATTTATCTCATCAACTCCCTGCGTGGCTGGCGATGGGCACGGTTGACAGAGGAGATATTGCCATGCAAAAAACACTGATTATGGCAGGCGTGCTGCTGATCCTTGTTGGTCTTGGCTGGCCCTGGCTGAGTAAAATGCCGTTAGGGCGGCTGCCGGGTGATATCGTGATCGACAAACCCGGCATGAAGGTCTACTTTCCCGTAACAACAATGATTCTCGTTAGTCTGCTGTTGTCGTTGATTCTGCGTTTTTTCAAGAAATAGCTGGCATCCAAAACCACAGGATAAAATCTATGCCTCAGTTTACCGTTCAAGCGAATGAAACACCTCTTAGCCCGCTGTCTTTTCTTCAGCGCCATATCTCCGCCGCTTCGAAAAGCTATCTGCGCCAATTGCTTAAAAAGGGCAAAGTCACCGGGCCACGTGGTCTGGTCTCTGAACAGGATCAGTTGCAGGAGGGTGATGTCCTGACACTACCAGAGAGTGGACGGTTGTCTGAGTTGATGGCAGCGGCAACACAGTCTGCTGCGCCGGCATCTGTTTTTATCCTTTATGAAAGTCGTGAAATCCTCATTGTCGACAAGCCGAGTGGCCTCGCTGTCCATAGCAGCGAAGGCCATCAAGAGCGCAATCTTGCTGACCAGGTTGACGCATTGATTCGCTCCCGTGGCGAGAGCTATCAGGTGGCACCGATCCATCGCCTGGATGTTGAAACTTCCGGACCGGTGTTGTTCGGTAAAGGAAAGAAAGCCTGTCGTGAACTGGGAAAACTGTTCATGTGCCATGAAGTGGAAAAGAATTATTTGGCTCTGGTCCAGGGGTATACGGCCGGCAGCGGGGTGTTGTTAACTGACGTCCCCAGCAAGGGGAAAATGAAAGATGCACAGACCTCATTTCAGGCGGTCAGCCGCTGTGATCAGGCGTCTTTGCTCCGGCTGGTTCTCTATACCGGACGTCAGCACCAGATCCGTCGTCAACTGGCAGAGATTGGCCATCCTCTTTTTGGCGATAAACGGTACAACGGACCTGGCATAGAGGGTCTGGAGCGGTTATTTCTTCACTGTTGCCAACTGGCGTTTGTCGATCCCTTCAGTGGGGCACTTATTGAAATAAATAGCCCATTGCCGACAGATTTATCGGCGTGCCTTGCCGTTTACGGTCTTAAACAATCAAACGTTTAATGTGTTCCTGCAAGGGGTTGTTTCATCATAATTTTAAAATAAAAACAGTGTTTGATTTTGTTTCAGGAATTGATTAATCTGTTTACGGCATTTTACAAGTAACAGATTTTTTCTTGGAGCAGACCATGGCTGTTTTTCAATCAATGTACCGTTCTCTTGAGCAGAGCCTGTTTAATTCCCTGACGAAAAAAATTGCCGGGAATATGTTGTTTGTTCTCCTCGCCTGTGTCGCTCTTGGTGGTGTGCTCTATTGGGAACAACACGCTGTGAACACGGCTTTTGCCACGTTGGCTGTCACTGAGTTGAAAGCACGTATTGCCGAGATTCATGGCATTGCCCGCCTGTGGATGTTCTCCATTATTCTCGTCGCCTTGCTGGCGATTGTCCTGCAGATTCTTTTCCTGCGCTTCATGATTGTCCGACCCATTCGTCAAATTACAGAAATCTTTGACGAAATCGGTCACGGCGAAGGCGATCTGTCACGTGACATTCCGCTGGTGACCTATGACGAGATTCGTGATCTCGGCCTTGGATACAATCATTTCATGGAGAAGTTGCGCGAAATTATCGGCCGGGTCCGTGAACAGGGGGTTCAAATTGCCGTCGGTTCGGCATCCGTGGGGAAACAGGTCAAAGATACAACCGGGGTTTCGTTTCAACAGGGGCAGCTGGCGGATGCCATCTATGCCAGCAGTCAGGAGAGTACTGCGGCAACCAGCGAGATTGCCGATAATGCCCAAAGTATTCAGGCCGCGACATCTCAGCAGCTGGACCAGGCGCGGAATTCTCTGAGCCGCTTGAAGGAAGCTGGAGAGCATATTGCTGTGGTCGATGAAAAATTGACTGACTTTGTTGCCACGGTTCAGGGGCTGGACGAAAAATCCAAGGGCATTGAGGAAGTCGTTGGTCTGATCCAAAGCATTTCAAATCAGACGGGCTTGTTGGCACTCAATGCGGCCGTTGAAGCGGCGCGTGCCGGTGAAGCGGGGCGTGGTTTTGCCGTGGTGGCCGAAGAAGTGAAGAACCTGTCAAATCAGGTCAGTGTCGCGACAAATAATATTGCCACGACCTTGCACGATATGATTGCCGGAGTGCGTTCGACCCAGGAGGGGACTGAGGTCATCTCCGATCACATCAATTCGACTAAAAAGGTGGTGGACGAATCCTGTAGCATGTTCACCGAGATGGTCAACGACTTTGAACAAACTCACGATAGCCTGCATCGGATCAGTGCCTCGGTGGAAGAACTGTCTGCCGCATCCAATATGGTGCATGAAAATATCAGCCGAGTGAAACATCTCAGTGGCGGTGTGGTCGTCGCCATGAAAGATGCCAGCCGCTATTCCGAACAGTTGAATGGCACCACCCAGACGATGCAGGAGATGGTGTCACACTTTGTCATCGGGCAGGGATCCTTCGAACGCATTCTGCAACTGGCACGGCGTTACCGTGAGCAACTCCAGCAACGGATTGACGACATGTCCCGCCAGGGTGTTCATGTGTTCGACAGCAGTTACCAAGAGATTGCCGGGACCGATCCGGTCAAATATTCCACCGCCTATGACCGAAAGTTCGAAACCCTCTGTCAACCGCTTTATGATGAAGTGGTGCGACAGGTAGAGGGAGGATTGTTCTGTCTGTGCGTAGACCGTAACGGTTATGCCCCAACCCATAACAGTTTCTACTCACGCCCGTTAACCGGCGACCGTGAAACCGATCTGACCCAGAGCCGTGACAAACGGATGTTCAATGATCCGGTCGGCTTGACCGCCGCCCGCAATACGGGCAGCTTTCTGTTGCAGACCTATTGTCGCGATACCGGTGAATTGGCCAGCGATTTGTCGTTGCCGATTCAAATCAATGGCCAGCATTGGGGGGCGCTTCGTGTTGGGCTCAGGCCTGAGGCGTTGTTGAATGCCGCCAATCCGTCGCGTAATTTTTGATTTGCTAGAATGTTAAAAAGCCCCATCCCGGGGCTTTTTAACGAAGCAGGCACGTGGAACCCTTTCAGGATTTTTATTACCCGGCCCATGCGGTTTTTTAGTCGCCTGTCGGTCTCGTGAAGCTTAATCCATAACCGCAATGATAGCTTCAATTTCAATTTTTAAGTTATCAGCAAAGAGCCCGGCGATACGAATGAGAGAGCTGGCAGGAAGATTTTGCCCATAAATATCAAACAACGTCCGTCGAAGCTCGTCCATACGGTCTAATTCAGTCACAAAAGCGGTTATTTTAATAATATTCTCTAAATCGCTGCCCTCCGCCTTTGCTATTTCCTGAATCTGTCTAAATATTTCTTTTGCCTGTTCTTCGATTGTATCCGTTTGAGCACTGGTGCCAAATGCCGTGATTCCAGACAAATATAAAGTGTTGCCATGTCTTACGGCATGAACATAAGGGCCAACAGGCTCATCCAGGGTTGCGTAATTCTTTCTTTGTAATGTCATCTGTTTCTCCAAATATGTAGGTAGACCATGACAGTGTTAGTACCGCGAACGGTATTTTGTAAACATCTCTCCAGTGGCGTTTAAACGGGTTTGAACATTCGTCACGACGATCAGGTCATTTCTCTCCATAGTTACAACCTCATCAAATGTAAAAGCCCTTCTGGTTTTAGCCATTAGACTAAAAACAGAAGGGCTTTTATCGTCAGAGGTTCTCAGTAACACTCTCTTTACTTACCCCAGCAACTGCTCCATGATCGCCATGGCCGCTTTGCGACCATCGGCAGCTGCCGTCACCACCAGATCCGCGCCGCGACAGCAGTCGCCGCCAGCGTAAATCTTGGCGTTGCCGGTTTGGCCCGTCGCCGCCTCGGTCTGGATCTCATGCCATTGATTGGCTTTGACGCCCAACGACTCCAGTGCAGCATTTTCTGCCACGTCAAAACCGAGCGCGAGGATGATGACATCCGCCGCCACGCAGTGCTCACTGCCTTCAATCTCCCGCACCCGCTGACGGCCATCTTCACCCGGTTCACCCAGCTCGGTACGCACCGCATCGACGCCGATAATCTTGCCGTCATCATCAACGACAATGGCATGGGGCGTCTCGTTAAACAGGAACTCGACCCCTTCCTCGACGGCGTTGCGATATTCTTTGACACTACCGGGCATGTTGGCTTGGTCACGACGGTAAAGACAGGTGACATTTTTCGCCTGTTCACGAATCGCCGTACGCACACAGTCCATGGCCGTATCGCCGCCGCCGATGACAATGACGTTGCGCTCGGCGACATCGAAGCGCTCATCCCACTCCTGACCGTAGAGGCGTTGTTGTACCTGAGTCAGGTAATCCATGGCGTAGAACACTTGGTCGCTGTTTTCGTGATCGAGTCGGGCACTCTTGCCTTCGGTGGCACCGGTGCCGAGGAATACGGCATCGAATTGATCATGCAACTCCTGTAGGGTGACATCTTCACCAACGGCACTGTTAAGATGTAGTACCAACCCGGCTTTTTTGAGCATCTTGAAACGGCGGGAGACAATGCCTTTTTCCAGTTTAAAACCGGGGATGCCATAGGTCAGCAGACCGCCAGGCTTGGCCGCACGCTCGAACATTTCCACTTCAATCCCGGCGCGCAGCAGAAAGTGGGCGCAGGCCATGCCCGCTGGGCCGGAACCAGCCACAGCGACCTTCTTATCGCGGATCACACCGGGGAACGGGATCTCCAAGCCTTCCTGAAACGCCAGATCGGTAATGGACGCCTCTATGGCACCAATGGTGATCGCCCCGTAACCGTCATCCAGGGTACACGCCCCTTCACACAGGTTGGCCTGCGGACACACCCGACCGAGAATCTCCGGAAACGGCGAGGTTTCGTTGGACAGCCGAAACGCTTTTTCCAGATCGTGCTCGGCAATCGCCTGTAGCCACTGGGGGATGGCATTGTTGAGCGGGCAGCCGATCACCGTGCAGAATGGGTCACCGCATTGCACACAACGCTCCGCCTGCAGCGCCACTTTTTTTGCCGTATAGAGGGTATAGATTTCACCGAAATCGCGAATCCGCTCACTGACTTCGCTTTTGACCGGTTCCGTGCGTGATGTTTGAATAAAACTCTGCATAGTCGGCTCCTAATCCCCCTCTTTCGGATTGAGCGGCGCTTTCATGTCCTTGGGCACCACCATCCAGAAATACGCCAGTTCTTCGCGAAAATTCTCCAGCACATAGCGCGCCAACGGGCTGCGGGTGCGGTTGTGGTAACTGGTCAAAATTTGTTTCAGATACAGCTTGCCTTCGTTATCGTCATCCACGTCGATACGCCGCGCCTCAACCAGCTCCTGATTGAGTTTGTCGATAAAGTTCTTGTTACGGTCGTAGACAAACGCCGCGCCGCCGGTCATGCCAGCACCGAAGTTAATGCCGGTTTCGCCGAGAATCACCACGGTGCCACCGGTCATGTATTCGCAGGCGTGATCACCACTGCCTTCAACCACGGCCAGAGCACCTGAGTTGCGCACACCAAAACGTTCACCGGCGGTTCCGGCTACAAACAACTTACCGCCGGTGGCGCCATAGAGGCAGGTATTACCCACCGCCGACATGCCCGGCTTGTACTCGGGCGGCACGATGGTGATCAAACCGGCATGCATCCCTTTACCGACATAGTCGTTGGCCACACCGTTAACGTGAATGGTCAGGCCGTCGGCGAGGAATGCACCGAGGGACTGCCCGGCGACACCATTCAACTTGACGGTAATAGTATCCTTGGCCAACCCTTCATCGCCGTAATAACGGGCGATCTCGCCGCTGATCATGGCACCGAAACTGCGGCAGGTGTTGATGATATCGCGCTCGACAACAATCTCTTCGGTCGGGTTTTTCAGGCTGGAATACACCTCTTTGAGCAGCGCTTTTTCAAAGGCGTTGTCGTCAAACGGATCATTGGCTTTCTGTTTGATATCGACACCGTCGCAGTGGTGCAGCACGGCTGAAAAATCAAACTTTGCGGCCGCTTCATCATCAATGGCTTTAAGCAGATCACTGCGACCGATCACATCGTTAAGGCTGCGGAAGCCAAGCTCAGCAAGGATCTCCCGCACGTCTTCGGCCACGTTAGTCAGGTAGCTGACCACCTTATCGACCGTGCCCTGATAATGGCTGCGCAGGAAATCATCCTGAGTAGCCACACCGACCGTACAACGGTTGAGGTGACAGACGCGCAGCATTTTGCAGCCGAGCAACACCAGCAGCGGTGTACCGAAACCATAGCTTTCCGCGCCAAGCATGGCGGCCTTGACAATGTCACGACCGATTTTCAGACCACCGTCGGTCTGCAACTGCACCAGCTCACGCAAGCCATTTCCTTTGAGACTGTTATGCGCCTCGGACAGGCCCAGCTCCCACGGGTTACCCGCGTGTTTGATGGAGTTGAGCTGTGCCGCGCCGGTACCGCCATCATTACCGGAGATGACAATCTTGTCGGCATAGGCTTTGGCCACGCCGGCGGCAATGGTGCCGACTCCGGCCGTGGAGACCAGCTTGACGCTGATGACCGCCTCGGGATTGACCTGTTTGAGGTCAAAAATCAGCTGCGCCAGATCTTCAATGGAGTAGATGTCGTGATGTGGTGGCGGCGAAATCAACGTGACGCCGGGCACGGTAAAACGCAATGCGGCGATCAGCGGCGTGACCTTTTCGCCTGGCAGTTGACCGCCTTCACCCGGCTTGGCACCCTGAGCCAGCTTGATCTGGATTTCGCTGGCACTACGCAGATAGGCCGGCGTCACGCCGAAACGACCTGACGCGATCTGCTTGATTTTACTGTTGCGGTTGGTGCGGAAACGTCCGGCATCCTCCCCCCCCTCACCGCAGTTGGAACGACCGCCCAGCTGGTTGAGGGCTTCGGCCAGCGCTTCGTGGGCCTCGGGCGACAACGCCCCCAGAGACATGGCCGCTGAATCGAAGCGGTGGGTGATCGCCTCCACCGGCTCCACCTCCTCCAGCGAGATCGGGGTATTGGGTGAGTTAAACGCCAGAAAATCGCGAACAAACTTGCGGCCACGTCCTTCGATCAGATCGCGAAATTCCAGATAACCCTTGCGGGTGCGTTCCTCGGCAAAACGATGCAGCGTGGTAATCACCCGGGCATTGAAGTCATGGTATTCGCCGCCGGGGTTGTTACGGAAGAAGCCTCCGATCTCCAACGGATAGACCGACTGCATGTAGCTGCGGCGGAACACCTTGTCATGCACGGTGGCGATGCGTTGCTCAATGTCGGCATAGCCCAGGCCCGGCAGCAATGCCGCCGAGCCGTTGAAGCACTCCGCCACCATGTCTCGGCTCAGACCGATGACATCAAACAGAGCGGCATTGCGATAGCTGGACACGGTACTGATGCCCATCTTCGACATGATTTTCAGCACCCCTTTGGTGACGGCGTCGTACATGTTGCGTAACCCTTTGCGGATTTCGCGCGGGGTATGACTGTTTTGGCAACAGATGGTGTAGCCGGTGGCGTAGAGCAGCCACGGATAAACGCCCACAGCACCATAACCGAGTAGCACACAGGCGGAATGGGCATCGAAGACTTCACCGCTGCAGGCGACAATGGAGGTTTTATGGCGTAGCCCTTCAAGGGCCAGGCGCTGATTGACCGCTCCGACTGCCATGGCCATGGGGATGATGCGCGTCGAGTCATCGACACAGCGGTCATCGAGGACGATGACATGAATGCCGCCGCGTACCGCTGCGATAATCTCATCACACAAAGCGGTCAACGCCTGGTGCAGATCCTTTTTGAAACCGGTGCTGAACATCTGGTAGTGATAACAGGCTTCATAGCGCGGTTTTTCCGGATCACCAAACGACAGCAAGGCCTGAAAGATATCCGGCGACAGAATCGGCGAGATACTTTTCAGACGCAAAGCCCGCTCCGGGGTCTCGATCAGCGGATTACCGACATCACCGATACCGATGGTGGTCGACATCACCGCTTTTTCCCGCAACGGGTCTATGGGCGGGTTGGTGACCTGGGCAAACTTCTGACGGAAGAAATCGGTGAAGTTACGCTGTTTGTCGGAAAATGCCGCCATCGGCGTATCGTCACCCATGGAACCGGTCGGCTCCTTGCCGTCTTTGAGCATCGGCTTGATCACCAAATCAGCTACTTCGCCAGTGACATTGAAATAACGCTGCTTGCGGATCAGATCAGAGCACTCACAATCGGAAAAGTCTTCAAACTGACGCTCAATGAACTCCTGCAAGTAGAAGGTGCGCTCCGTCAGCCATTCGTTGTAGGGGTGGGAATTCATTAAGTAACGGTCAATGTCCTCGGTGAAAAACACCTCGCCTTGCTGCAGGTCGGCGGCGATCATCTGGCCACTCTGCAACCGGCCCCGAACCTTGACGGTACTGGGGTCAAGATCCAACACGCCGTACTCACTGGAGATGATCAGCCGGTCATCGCTGGTAATCTGATATTTGGCCGGACGCAGACCGTTGCGGTCAAGCACGCAGCCGATGTAGCGGCCATTGGTGACGCTGACCGCGGCCGGGCCGTCCCACGGCTCAAACGCCGCCGAGGTGTACTCGTAGAAGGAGCGCAGTTTGGCCGGCATATGGGCGACATTGTGACGTGCCGGCGGAATCACCGAACGGATCGCCTTGAAATAATCAACGCCGTTGACCATCAAAAACTCGATCATATTGTCGAGGCTGCCGCTGTCACTGACCTTCTCTTCGAGAATCGGCATCAGACGTTGCAACTCGGCATCGGAAAACACCGGGCTGTGGGCATCGACAAACTTACACGAGGCATTAAAGCGGTTGCCCTGGATCGAGTTGATCTCGCCGTTATGCGCAATGGTGCGTAGCGGCTGGGCCAGCTTCCACTTGGGCAGCGTGTTGGTCGAGAAACGCTGATGAAATAAGGCAAAGGAGATCTCGAAATCGTCACGCTGTAGATCGGGGAACAACATGCGGATATAGGTCGGCATCACCAGCCCTTTATATGACACCACCGTGCGTGAGAATGAGGCGATATAAAACGCCTCGTCACCACGAAATTGCTTTTCCACCTCTTTACGAGTCAGGTAGAGCAGCGCGTCAAAACGGCGCGTGGCAATCAGTGCCGACGGCACGACAAACGCCTGGACAATCGTCGGCAGCATCGACAGGGCATACTCACCCAGTGCCTCGGTATTCAGCGGCACCTCACGAAACAGCAGCACTTGAAGATCGTTGGCCTCACACCGTTCGCGAAAGGCGTCCTTCTGCGTATCCGCGTCACTGAGAAACAGGGTCGCCACGGCATACTGTTCCGGCAGAGAAACGCCCGCCTCCTCGCAGACATTATTCATGAAACGGTGCGGCATAGAACACAACAAACCGCTGCCATCACCGGTTTTACCGTCAGCGGCAATCGCGCCGCGGTGCATCATGCGGCTCAGAGCCTTGATGGCATCTTCCAACATGCTGTGAGAGGGTTGATTATAAATATGGGCGAGCAAGCCAAAACCACAGTTTTCGTGGAACTGTTCGGCAAGGTTCATAGAAAGGCTCCAAATCCATCGCCACGCCAGCGCGGGCTCATTACAGGTTCAGTTGCACTTTAATCGGAGATTGCAGAGATTAATGGTCTAGAAATGCTATCACCATTCCGGAGTTGCGGCAACCGCGCAGGGAGCTAACAAGTTGAATAGGTTGCTTAACAGCGATCTGTGCTGTCTATTTTTTCGTAAACCGGCCCGGAAAAAGGGCAAGGTGAGTCAACCCTTTTTTTAGAAAATGGTTCTTGTTTGGGGATTAAAAAAGCGGCCTTTCGACAAGGCCGCTTTAAGATGCAGAGAGTGGTGTTCCCCGTATTAAGGCTGTGTAGCACTGTGCAAGGCAGCAAACTGAAGCAGTTGCTGCACGTCTAGACCGCTGTCTTTAACGATGCCGAGAAAAACCGGCAGCAATTGCATCATGAAACTGGAATCCTGCATGGCCTCTTTGGCCAGACCGGGAAGGGCGTTGAGGATGAATTGCTGTTTTTCTTCTGTCGAAAGCGCCATGACGGCATCTTGAAGTTTCTGTACAGACATTGCGTATCTCCTGTTGCAAACATGATAGGTCACAACACAGCGTTGTAACGCACTGTGAGGTGCAGACTATTTTTGAAAGGCGACATTATAAACATCGCGATATGTTTTTGCAAAGTGAACCTCAATCCCTTCACGCAGATAATCGGGCAGGGCATCAAAGTCTTTGCGATTGCTTTCCGGGAAGATCAATACTTTTAACCCACTGCGGCGTGCGGCAATGGTCTTTTCCTTGACGCCTCCAATCGGCAGTACCTGTCCGGTCAGGGTCAGCTCGCCGGTCATGCCCAACTTGGGACGCACGGTTTTTTTGCTGATCATCGAGAGTAACGCGGTGGTCATGGTCACCCCGGCGGAAGGTCCGTCCTTGGGAGTCGCGCCAGCCGGGACATGGATGTGGATGAAATGTTGGTCGAGAAAGTCCTCCGGCAGGCCGTAATCCGCCAGATGGCCCATGACGTAGGAGTAGGCGATCTCGCAACTTTCCACCATCACTTTACCCAACTGGCCGGTCTGCTTGAATCCTTTGGATTTGCTGGGCATGGCACTGGCTTCGATCTGCAGGGTTGCGCCACCCATACTGGTCCAGGCCAGGCCGGTGACAACACCGGCAACGTTCTTGAACAGCTCGTCCTGAGAGAAGATCGGCTTACCGAGATACTCTTCGACATTGTTTTTCTGAATCACCAGCTTTTCCACCCGTTCACTGGCAAATTCCATCGCCGCTTTGCGCATGATTTTCTTGATGCGGTTTTCCAGGCCACGGACTCCGGCTTCGCGGGCGTAGTTGTCGATGATCTTTTTCAGGGCATCCTTGCGGATGGTCACCTGCTGTTTGGTGAGCCCATGATTCTCCAGCGCCTTGGGGATCAGGTAACGGCGGGCGATCTCGACCTTTTCGTCCATGATGTAGCCGGACAGGCGGATCAATTCCATTCGGTCGAGCAATGGTGCCGGAATGGTGTCGAGCTGGTTGGCCGTAGCAATGAACAGCACGTTGGACAGGTCAAACGGCACATCAAGATAGTGATCACGAAAGCTGTTGTTCTGCTCCGGGTCCAACACCTCGAGCAGAGCCGAGGCTGGGTCACCCTGGTAAGAGGCACCGATTTTGTCAATTTCGTCGAGCATCAGCACCGGGTTGGCACTGTCGGCCTGTTTCATGGCCTGGATAAATTTACCCGGCATGGCGCCGATGTAGGTGCGGCGGTGGCCTTTAATCTCGGCTTCATCACGCATCCCCCCCAGAGAGAAGCGATAGAAGTTGCGGTTCAGTGCCGCAGCCACGCTTTTACCGATGGAGGTTTTACCCACCCCCGGTGGTCCGACCAAGCAAAGAATGGAGCCGGAAATATCGCCTTTCATTTTGCCGACAGCGATGAATTCCAGAATCCGGTCTTTGACATCGTCCAGTCCGAAATGATCCCGGTCCAGAGCCCGTTTAGCTTTGGCGATATCATAGGAATCCTTGGTGTTCTTGCCCCAGGGAAGAATCGTCAGCCAATCGAGATAATTGCGGCTGACATTGTATTCGGGGGATGAGGGCTCAATCAGCTGCAGCTTCTCCATCTCCTCGTCAATGGCTTTCTGGGCTTCGTCGTTGAGGGTCAGGCCTTCAAGCCGTTCCTGAAATTTTTCAATCTCGCTGACTTTGCCCTCTTTTTCCAGGCCGAGTTCTTTTTTGATGGTTTTCAGCTGTTCTTTGAGAAAGAACTGCCGTTGCTGTTCGGAGATGTTTTTCTCAATCTGCTTGGAGATTTTGCTTTGCAGGCGTGACACCTCGAGCTCTTTTTTCAGCAGGACCAGCACCCGTTCAATGCGCTGGCGCACATCGAATGTGGCCAGAACATCCTGCAGTTCCTGCCCGTCGGCTGACGTCAGGTTGGCGGCAAAATCCGCGAGGCGACCGGGGTCGTCCATGCTGGAACGGCCGAGGAACATCTTAATCTCTTCCGAATACAACGGATTGATTTTGACCAGCTCTTTAAGGGTGGAGATGATCGCCATGGAATAGGCTTTGAGCTCCTGATGATCGGAGAGCGGTTTTTCATGCTGGTAGGCCACGCTGGCGTACAGTCCGTGATCGGTCTCATGCAGTTCTTCAATGTGGAAACGCTCCAGGCAGTTCACCAGCACCTGAATGCTTTCTTCCTCAGAGTTGAGCACTTTGACGATTTTTCCGGCAACACCGACATCATGCAGATTGGTCGGTTCATCTTTGCCTTCAACATTTTCCACCAAAACCAGTCCCAGGGTTTTACTGGAACTGTCGGCGACCTGACGGATCACAGCGACCTTATCCGCGCCGGCAATGTGCAGCGGGATCAAAATGGCTGGAAAGGCCGGGCGGGGACGCAGGGGGATGATCGGTAGACGATCCGGAAGCAGATCACTGGCTAGAACAAGACTCTCGGTATCGATTTCAGGTTCCGGTTCAACTTCGTATTCTTCATCCTCGTCGTGATGACTCATAACTGGAATATCCTCTATTGTCGATTGAAGGTGTAGTAATGATTATGAAAAAGCTAATCACTTCCCACCTTGATGTCAACCCCGTTGGTTGTTCAGCGTACGACCGGCTGGCCGAGAGTCCCACCAATTTTAAGCATGAAGTGACCGTTGGCCGTTGGTGGACTCACCAGTTGCAGCAGGGAAGTCAGGGCCGGGTCCGTGGTGGTTTGCGGAATCAGAGTTGCGGTCAGGTCGAGACGACAGAGTTCGGGTTGTCGTCCCGGAATGAGATGGCCATCGACATTGAGGACCAGGTCACCACCGCGACTTTGCAGTTGGTCAATCTGGAGTTGGTTTTTGTCCTGATGAATCTGAAGAAAGACTTCACCGAGCGACAGGGTATCCTGCGCGGCTCCCAAAGCATTCATGCCGGAGACGGTTAGTGATGACAGCGCCAAAGTTGTCTGATGCAATTGCACAGGAACGGAAACCGTCGCCTCCAGGTCGAGTTTGTCCAACGCCATGGCCAGGCCGAGAGACGGCATCTCCGGAACGGCTCCTTGCCAGGTAAGGCCGGAAGCCTGTAGTTGTAATCTGTTGGTGTGACTGAGGACGGCTTCTACCTTCCCCTGCCAGAGTTCACCCGTGATGCAGACGGCTGGCGATGCGGAGAACAGGCTGCTCCACTGTGGGCTGACGCGCAGGTGGGTCGCCTTGACCGGCCCGAGTCTGTCGACCGGAACCTGAAGCGAGGCCAGCTTAACAGCTAGCGGCAGACCGAGTTGTAGCGCTCCGACCTGAACCGGCTGGTGAAGCTGACGGCTCAGGTCTTCTTCAATCCGCAAACGGACCGCCTCAGTGGGAAAAAACAGCAACAGACCGAGGACAAAAAATACAGCCGTGGCCAGGACGTACAGAGCGCACCGTTTGCCGGTTGAAAAAACGCCTGCCGTCATGGTTAGCCTTTGGTGTAGGCGGAGATGCGCAGCGAACCATCCAGCTGCTGGGTGTTGTCGAAACGCACTTTAAGCTGCAGCGCTTTGACCTGCAGTGGTACCGGTGCACTGTCGAAACTTTGCAGTAGTTGCAGCATCTGCCCCAGTGAGATGTTTTCCAACTTGATCTCTACCGCCTCTTCGGTGATGTCATCGTGGTTGACGGCCGGCATCGGGCGCATGGAGGTGAGATTCTCCCGCCCGGCAATCCGTGACACCTGGTTTTCCACATAGGCAAACAGAGCGAAGTCTCCGGCAGTGGCCTGGCGGCGTTGCAGTGATTTGATCTGGCCTTGAACGTGGCGGTAATCCTGTTGCAGCTGTTTGACCTGTTGCAACTGCTGTTGACGGGAAGCAATCTTTCCGTCAAGGCGGCCCATGGTTTCAAGATAAGGGGCGATCAGGACAAAATAGAGCAGCGTGGCGGCGACAACGATGCCTGCCACGGAGACCATCGCCAGTTCACGCGGTGAAAGCTGTTTCATCATAAAGCTCCTCCCTGAGCGTGGCCGATCGTGATCTGCAGGCGAAAGGAGACCTGCTTGCCTTCGATACCCATTTTCGCGTCGGCAATGCGTACGGCGGTGAACGACGGGCTGTTGCGCAGTTCTCCCGCCAAGCGGTTGACACTGTCAAACGAATTGGTGATCCCCTCAACCGTGAGATTGTCTGGCTCATAGTTGAATGTTTTGATATCGACGGTCAGATCTTTCGGCGTGTGCGACGAAAAGTCGCGCAGCACGGCCAGGGCCGAGGTTGATTTATCCAGCCCAACCACGCGGCCGGTTTGCCGAACACGGTTCAACTCAGCCGTGAGTTGTTTTACCGGATCGACAATGGCGGTTTGGCCCGGCAGGGTTTCGCGGAACACCTGGTTGAGTTGTTTGCGATAGCCTTCGGCCGTGTCGGTCTTAAATTGATAGGTGTGTAAAGCGGATGCCACCAGGATGGCCAGTGAGGCCGCCAGCAGTCCTCCGCCAATGTAAAAATGTTTTTTCAACGCGGCCCATTCGCTTTTCAGGGTAAACGGACCGCGACGGAAGTTGAGCACGGCGCCATCGGCGGCCAGGGCCATGGAACACACCGGAAGAAAGGCCGGGTCGACGGATTGACCTGCTTCTTCAATCGGAATGCTGAGGATTTCACAGGACAGGCCTTTGAGCTCATTCGCCAATCCCGTGCTGATATTGCTGCCCATCAGGCACAAGGGCTGAAGCGGCTGTCTCTCGGCTCGGCACAGCAAGCCGACTTCGCGATAAATTTGTTTTGCCAGGTCCTGAGTGGAGTCCTGAACCCTGCCACAGTTTTCGTGGCTGACAATTTGTCCGTCAATGACAAGACTGAGGGTCAATGTGTCATCGTGCGCTTTGACCAAGACCCCTTGAGATAACCAGGCAGATAAGCCATTGACTTCAGTAAACGGCGTCAGCCCGAGCAGATGAATAGGGAGGTTGCCGGCATCAAATGGGGCGAGAAATGCAGCGATTGAGGCCGATGGATAGGTCGCTGCCGTGGTCGTAAATTGCTCGCCATCTTCGCGTATGGTCGTGGTGGTCACGATGTGATTGCTGATGTCCACAGGCAGTTGTGACGCCAGTTCCATAGCAGCAGCAGCATTGATTTTGCGTGGATCGTTAAACGGGAAACTTAAGCGACGGACAAAACCGGCGTCACCGGGCAGCACGGTGCAGAAGCGATCCCCAAACCCTGCCGGGCCGTCGAGCATCCTGTTGACTTGTTCAGCAAGGTCTGTGTCCGGCTCCAAAGGTCGTTCAACTTTACGCAGCAGGACCGGTTTATCTCTGTCACCGTCAAAAATGGCCAGGCGGATGCAGTTGGAAGTGATCTCAAGTCCAATCCGTCGTTTCGTCATGCGTATAAACCTCTCGGTGTTACGAGCTATGTCCAGTGTATCGGAGTGATTCTCACCGGATGCTTAAAAACAAACAGCGTAAACTGTCACGCAGCTTTCTGTAAAAATGATTAACGGATTTCAAAATAAACAATCCGGTTATCGTCTTTTTCGACCGTCGCCCGCGCGCGGCGTTCGCCATCATTGACGCCTGCCCGGGTGTCGATACGGTAATAGTTGGCTTTGACCTGCACATAGCCGTTGATCGCCCAGTAAAAACTTTCCCAGCCCGGCAGCTCCTTAAGATCATCGACCTTCTCGAACGGCCGCTCCTTGCGCTGGTCGACAATCATCTCGGCTGTTGCCAGATCCATCTCTTCAGCAAGGGCATACAGCACTTCCGGTGTCGCTGAGTTGAGGTGGATTTTGTCACCGTAAAGACTGATGTGGGGGCGAAGCTTTTCAATCTCTTTTTCTGTGAACCCGGCGATCAGCTGCAACTCTTCAAGCGTGTCCATCGGACCGTTTTTACACGCGGTCGCCGGATTTTGTAAGGCATAATAACCGGCTTCTGCACCGGCCGGTTGCGGATCATCGTCCGGATCTATCCAGTCGATCAGGGCATCGACGTGGCTCTCGGGATGGTCAATGTCGAGAATGTCAAACAGCCGCAGACAACGATCTTTGACCACGGCATCGATGTTGCCGCTGGTACTGACCAGATCGTTGAGATTGATCCGGCCGTCGAGTGCGGTGATGTTGATAGAGACCCAACCGTTACCCCCTACCGGATAATTGCTGACACCCCGTGCCCACAGCTCTTCATCGCTGTCGTAACCGTTGTCGTCATCCGCCAGAATCATCTGACCAACCTGAATCCCGCCCTTGGCCAGATAGTAGGCACGGGTGGTGTCGCGATAGGTTTCCGCCAGGCGCAGATCCACCAGCGTGGAAAAAGAGAGTTCACTGAGCAACGCTGCCAGCAGGGCGGTAATGGCCAGAACCAGCAGCAAGGCCATGCCGCTTTCATTGTTGCGTGGGTCTTTTGCATAAGACTGAGGCCTGGTCATCGTTCCACCTTGGGCATGGTCAGGTCAAAGGCTGTCATCAGTTCGACATCCTGGCCGGTAGCGCTGTGGACGACAATCTGCATCTCCACGGTCTGTGGCAGGGTGCGTGTTATGCTGCTGTCCCATTCATCCTGCCAATCGTTGCCGTCATAGAACCGCCAGCTAATGCGTGTAATCTGGTTACTCATCCGTTGCCGCCGTGCCACCTCGTCAGTCATATACAAGGGCTGGGCACTGCGGTAGAGCGTACCGACGCTTTGACCCAGATCGGTCTCCAACGCATAGCGGACGTGGCTGACGCCGCCGGGCGTATGGCCCGTCGTCAAAACCGAGGTGGAGGCAAACTCCAGATACGGCTGGCCGAGGCTGTCTATGCCGCTGCTGAAGGTCGAACGACTGTTGCCGGTGTCCAGGTAGCAGGTGCGGATTTCCCGGGCAAGGCGGTCAAAAATCACGCGGGCCTGGTGGTAGGCTTCCGAATCACCCTGCAACCGTTTCTGGGTGGTACTCAACGCCGAGAAGACACCATAAACAGTGGTCATGACCAGGCTGAGCAACATGATCGCCACCAGCACTTCGATCAGTGTAAAACCGGCGGATCTGTCAGTTGAACAGGAACGAGTCAAGTGTGACCTCTTCGTTGCGTGCTTCATCTCCCCACAGCACGGAAACCGTGACCTGTTGTACGCCTGAAACCGGCGTGGCACTGTAGACCACCTCCCAGCGATACTGCTGATAGGGGGCGTCCCATTGTCCTTTCTCGTCTGAGGTGTTCAGCTCGCCAAGACGTGATTCTGTCTCCAGTTCGCTCATTTTGTGCTGTGCGAGCATGGTTGCCGTGGTGATGCGCTGTACCTCTTCGTTGCTGAAAACACTGCGATTTGCCAGTGTCAGACAGGCAATCAGCGCCGTACCGACAATCACCAGCGCAATCATCACCTCAAGCAGGGTGAAGCCCTTCCGATCTGACAGGGGAGTGCCTTCACAAGCTGTCGGCATGGTCGAATTCATGGTAGCCTTCTTCAATTTCAGCCGTGCCGGTAAACGACAACAGGTGGATACTCAACTCGGCACCGTTGTCACGGCCTGTTTCCCGCAGGTGGATCGTGGTCTGCGGCAGCCATCCCTGAGTGTGGAAGGTGATGGTGACGGTGCCGGTCGTTGTTTTGCCGCGCTCGTCTACCCAGATATCCTTGATCGCGATGTTGGACGGTAGACGGTAGTGTTTCACCCGGCCTTCCGGGGTTTGCCATTCACCCAGGTCCGAAAGCTGCTCCACGGTGCACAGGTTGTCGTCAAGGTTGAACACCAGTCGGTGCTGTGTCGCCGTCAAGGCCGTTTCGTTAAACAGGTATTTGACGATGCCGGCCAGACGCCTGGCACTGTGGTTGAGATTATTCTCCGCCACGGATCCAAACAGGGGAATCGACAGCACGGTAAACAGGCTGATCAGAGCCAGAACAATGCTCAATTCAACCAGTGTAAAACCGCGGGAGTTATTCAATCTCCCAACTTTTAACGTCGGCATCACTGCCTTCCCCTCCCGGTTCGCCGTCGGCGCCGTAGGACAACAGATCGTAATCACCGTTAAGACCCGGACACAGATAGATATAGGTGCCGCCCCATGGATCGCTGGGGATTTTATCCATATAGCCGCCCTCGCGATACTTGATGGGGATACGTCCCGATTCCGGTTTCTGCACCAGCGCGATCAGCCCCTGCTCGGTGGAAGGAAAGATGCCGTTATCCAGCTTGTACAGCGCCAGGGCCGATTCAATGCCCTTGATTTGCACTTCTGCCTTGGTGCGTCGCGCTTCTTCCGGGCGATCCAGCAGTTTGGGAACAACAACACCGGCAAGGATGCCGAGAATGACAACGACAACCATAATTTCAATCAAGGTAAAACCACGCTGGTCGTGGTGGGTGACAGTGTTTCTTTTCATGGTGCGCAACTCCTTATAATCATGAATGACATCGCATGTTGACATGTGTATTGCCGGGGCAGAACGCTAATGGAGCCCCTCGCTGGCCTGGAAAATCGGCAGCAGCACCGCCAGGACAATGAAACCGATGATGCCGCCCATGGCCAGGATCATCAGAGGTTCCAGCAGTGACAGCAGCCCTGCCAGAGTAATTTCCACTTGGCGGTCCTGGCTGTCGGCCACTTTAACCAGCATCTCTTCCAGAGTGCCGCTACGCTCGCCAACAGCCGTCATCTGTGCCAGCAACGGCGGGAAGACACCGGAGCGTTTAAGCGGGTCGGCAAGGCTGGCCCCTTCGCGCACTTCGAGGGTGGTTTGTTCCACCGCCGTGCGCAGGACCTTGTTGCTCAGCAGCCCGCAGCTGATCTCCAGAGCCTTAAGCAGCGGAACGCCACTGTCCAGCAAGGTGCCCAATGTTCGGCTGAAGCGCGCTGTGGCGATTTCGCGTTGAATGCGACCGATCAGTGGCAGTTTTAATGTCCAGCCATCCAGTCTGAGTCGCCCCGCCTCACTTTTGCGATAACGCAGCAGAGCAAAGCCACCGCCAAAGACGACTAATGCCACTAACCAGCCATAGGTGGAAATCAGATCTGTAGTGGTAATCAGCACACGAGTCGGTAACGGCAGGGCCTGACCAAGATCGGTGAGCATACGGGTGATTTTAGGGACCACATAGCTGAGCAGAAACAGCAGGACGCCGACTCCGACAATGGCCATCAAGACCGGATAGGCCAGAGCGGAGACCGTGCGTGAGCGTAATCGCGCCTGCTCCTCGAGAAAGTCGGCCAGCCGCAACAAAACCTGATCGAGGGTGCCACTGTTTTCCCCCACTTCTACCATACGCTGGTAAAGGTCCGGGAACGCACGGCCCTGAATGGCCAGAGCCTGAAACAAAGAACTTCCCTGGCGGACCTCTTCACGAACTTGCGTGTACAGGCGGGCCTGGGCGGGATTTTCGACCTGTTCCACCACGGATTGCAATGCTTCATCCAGCGGTACACCCGCCTGAAGCAGGGTCGCCAGAAGGCGGGTGGTGGTGGCCAGATCGTTGACCGGCAGTTTTGAACGGCGTGGCAGTGACCAGCGCTGTTTGCTGACGGCCTTCTGCTGCTCTTCCAGGGTACTGACATAGATCCCCTGATCGCGCAGTTTTTCCAGGGCGGAGCGTTTGCTGCTGGCTTCAAGACTGCCTTTGCTGCTTTTCCCCCGTTGGTTGAATCCGGTGTAGTCGAAAAGCGCCACGCTTATGCCTCCTCCTGGGTAACCCGGATCACTTCTTCAAGGGTGGTGACACCCTGGCGGGCTTTCTCCAGTCCGGCCTGACGCAATGGCACCATGCCTTGACCGATGGCGGTCTGGCGGATCGACGCGGAATCAATGTTGGCCAGCAATTGGGCGCGGATCGCTTCGCTCATGGTGAGTAATTCGTAAATGCCGCTGCGGCCACGGTAGCCGATGTTCATGCATTTGTCGCAGCCACGTCCACGGTAAAAGGTGTGCGAGGCTCCGGGATCAAGGCCGATTTGAGAAAGGATGCTGGCTTCCGGCTGATAGGCTTCGCGGCAGTGGGGACAGATGGTACGCACCAAACGTTGGGCAAGAATGCCGACAATCGATGATGCGGCCAGAAACGGTTCAATACCCATCTCCACCAGGCGGGTCAGACCACCGGCGGCGTCATTGGTGTGCAGGGTAGAAAACACCATGTGTCCGGTCAGTGCCGATTGCACGGCAATTTCCGCGGTTTCATGGTCGCGAATTTCACCGACCATGATGATGTCCGGGTCTTGGCGCAGAATGGAGCGCAGGCCATTGGCAAAGGTCAGGTCGATTTTGGCATTGACCTGAATTTGTCCGACACCGGCCAGTTGATACTCGATAGGATCTTCAACAGTGATGATGTTCTTTTCCCGGTCATTGAGACGGCTCAGCGCGGCATAAAGCGTGGTGGTTTTACCACTACCGGTCGGGCCGGTGACCAGAAAGACACCATGCGGTTTGGTGATCTGTTTTTGCAGTTGTCCCAGCAGCTCCGCTTCCATGCCGATGTCTTCAAGCGACAGCACACTGGTGCTTTTGTCGAGCAAGCGCAGGACGATCCGTTCGCCAAAGGCAGTGGGCAGGGAAGAAACACGCACATCGACATCCTTGGCCGCGATGCGTACCCGGAAGCGACCATCCTGAGGAAGACGTTTTTCGGCGATATTGAGCCCGGCCATGATCTTCAGGCGTGAGATGATGCTGGCGGTGGCGCGAAACGGCGGACGCAGGACTTCATAGAGCAGACCGTCGATCCGGTAACGCACCACCAGTTCGGTCTCGAACGGCTCGATATGAATATCACTGGCGCGTTCTTTATACGCCTGGGTGATCAGGCTGTTGACGAAGCGGATAATCGGTGCTTCATCGTTGCTGTCGAGCAGGTCTGCCGGTTCAAGATTACGGACAAAATCGTCATCGCTGTCGCCGATATCGCTGACCATGTCGTGGGCGGCACCGGCGTGGGTTTCATAACTGCGGTTGATCAGCGCGGTGATCTCTTCTTTCGCCGCCAGGCAGGGCTCGACACGAACTCCGGCCAGGGTGGCCAGGTCATTGATGGCGTTGCGGTCGAAAGGGTCAGCCATGAGCAGTTTCAACTGCCGCTCGTCGCGCGAGAAAGGGATGACCACATGCTGACGCGCATAGGCCAGTGGAATCAGGCTGAGCAGTTCCTCAGAGCTGATCACCTCGGGCAGCGTGTCATGGTGTTCCAATCCCAATTGTTCTGCCAGGGCCTGGCTGACTTGCTGTGCTGTCACGGCCTGTTGTTGAACGAGCAGTTCACCAATGCGTTGATGGCTTTCCTGCTGGTGTTCCAGTGCGGCATTGAGAGCGTCATCACTCAGTCCGAAGCGCTGTTGCAGGATCTCTCCAAGAAGGGGCGCTACAGCCATAATCAGTTCTGCTCCGTTTTATCGTCGTCGCCATCCCGTTCATTTTTGATGCGGTCAAATGTCTCGCGGTTGACGTTGGTGATGGCGGACAGTTCCTCCATTTTGTCAATGATGGTCGGCGTGATGAACACCAGCAGATTGGTTTTGGTCTCTTCTGCGGTTTTCGATTTAAACAGCCAGCCCAGTAACGGAATATCACCGAGCAGCGGAACCTTGGTAATGGATTCCTGGGTGTTGGTGGAGATCAGGCCACCCAGAACGACGGTTTGGCCGCTGCGGGCGAGAACCGTATTGGACAACTTGCGGGTGGTGAAGGTCGGACCCACTTCATTGACGTTGCCGATGGTGGCTGAATTGTCAGTGCTGTCGATGTCAGTGGATTCCTGATAAATGTTAAGCCGCACCAGATCACCTTCGCTGATCTGCGGCGTGAAACGCAGGGTCAGGGCCACATCCTTACGTTCAACGGAAACCGTAGTGTCATTGCTGTCACCGTCATCGGTGCTTTTGGTGATGATCGGCACATTGCGGCCGACAATAATTTCCGCCTCTTCATTGTCTGATGTGAGCAGGCGTGGTGCCGACAGGATGTTGACGTCACCATCGGTTTTGGACAGCTGCAACAGGGCTGAAAATGCCGGGATGCTGATGACATCGCCGTTTTTATCGGTGTAACTGATCAGCTTACTGAAGCCGCCGGCAAGAATGCCCTGAACGGAATTGGTCAACAGGTCGGCGCTCACTGCCTGTTCCATGTTGGTGCTGACACCAATAACCCCCTCATCACCAACCTCGAAGCCGCCTTGCAGACCAAGACCGAGTTTCTGGGTGGCATCCATGGAGAGTTCCATAATCAGCGCCTCGACGTAGACCTGTTTGCGGCGAATGTCGAGTTGACGGATGATGTCCTTGATGACCACATAATCTTCTGCGGTGGCATTGATAATCAAGGCATTGGTCGGCTTATCCGCTGAAACGGTCACGCTGGTCTGAATCGCTGCCGCTGGGGTTGTGCCTTTGTTGGCTGCTGCCGCTGCCGATGCCGCCGGTTTCTTGATGCCGGTGAGGATCTCATTGAGGGTGATGCTCAGCTCTTCAGCGTCGGCATTTTCTAAATAGTAGAGGTTGATCCGGGCATGCTGCTGAGTGGGTTCTTTATCCAGCTCGGCCACCAGATTGAGAATTGTTGCCATATCGTCGGAGGTGGCCATCACTACCAGACGATTGGTGCGCTCGTAGGCGATCACTTTGCTGGTGGCATCCGTGGTGCTGGTTGTGACATTTTTGGTCGCCCGGCGGCGTGCTGTATTTTTATTGGTGCCGTTGGTCAAAATATCATTACAGATCGTGGCGGTCTCTTTAGCGTCGGCAAATTGCAGGGGGATGACTTGCATGTCCTGCAACGCCCCAGGCACATCCAGTTGGCTGATGATCGTGGTCAGGCGCTTGATGTTGGACGCACTGTCGGAGATGATCAGCATGTTGGAAGGCTCATAGACCACAACATTGCTGGTCTTCGGCATCAGTGGGCTGAGAATCGATTCTGCAATGTCGGCGGCGTTGATGTGCTTCAGGGCAATCATGCGGGTGACGAATTGATCCTGAGCCAGACTGCTCGTCAAGGTGGGCAGATTGCTCTCCTTGGCAGTTTTGATCGGCACAATCTTGTTGGTTTTGCCCGAAGGGACAACGGTATAGCCTTTGACGTTGAGGACGGTGAGAAAGAGCTGATACGCCTCATTGACCGACATCTGCTGTGAGGAGATGATTGTCGCTTTGCCACGAATGGTGTCGTCGTAGACAAAGTTTTTTCCGGTCAGTTCGCTGATGGTGCGAATCAGGTCCGTGAGTTCGATATCTTTGAAGTCGAGGGTTATGCCGACTCCGTCAGTTTGCGCCTGACTGGTGGCCGTCAACGGTCCGGTCAGTAGCATGGAACTCAGCAGCAAAAACACAACGGCAGAAGTGAATTTTCGGATCAGCACCGTATCGTCTCCTTACTTAATCTCATATTGAAAGTTCAGTGGTTGACCCGCGCGTTGCAAATCGACACTGAGATTTTTGGCTTCACGTAATTGCTGAAAAATCTGCAGCCCTTTTTCCGGGCTGTCGAGGCTGGTGCCATTGACGGCGAACAGAATGTCGCCACGTTTCAACCCCATCTGAGACAACAGGGTTCCACGTTGAATCCGTTTAACGATAAAGCCTTCCGTCTTACCCTGGACCAGATAAGGTTCAACACGGACCTGTTTGATCAGCCCGGCAATGTTGTCGCGCGCCTTCTCCGCTTCATTGGCGGAGAGGACCCAGCGGTTTTCTCCCAGGGCCTGGATTTCAAACGACTCGCCACGACCTGCGGTGTTTGTTGCGCGATGCGGTGCCGTGCTCGAGGCTGATGGCGCGTCGGTTGACGTTTCCAGTTGGAGTACGGCCAGGGTGCCATCATTTTGTTCGATTTCAATGAAGTCCCGGGTGACGGTGACCAGCGTACCGCTGCCGGGAACAAGATGATGGATGCGTACGACTTCAATCTGACCGCTGATGTTGATCACCGCCAGAGATTCATCTTCCGCAACCACCGTGCCGACGAGTGTCATCGGGCCGCTTGTCACCAGATTACGTTGCGCTGACGCGTTCATCTGCGCCGTTGACGCCGTTGACACGGTTGCCGCCTGGGCCGGACGTGTTGAATCAAAAATATTGCGCTGCAGGATAATCCGGTTGTCTTCCGGCTGGCGGTTGCCTGCTTTGCCGGCAAAACGGGTGGTCTGATCCATGCTGACCGTCGCCGGAGAAGCGAGTCGGATGCCCGTTTCATTGGAGACGAGCCAGGCAAGAGACAGGCCGAGAACGGCGCACAGCAACAGGTAGTAAGCGGGGAGAAATCGATGGAATAGGTTCAGCATGCACATCCCGAAAGAGCTAGAAAGTTAACGTCGGCGGATAGTATATCAGACTTGTTCCACAGAGAGAATGACTATTCTTTATCTGTTGGCTGTGCTTAATGTGTGGCCGCCTTCAGGGCGAACTTTCGACGAGATTAACAGGACTGAACGGGAAGGGGTAGTGTTTTCTTGAATCTACTATCACCAGAAGGCGGTTTTGACGTCATGCTTACGGAGTGTCAGGTGCGGGGTCGTTGGTTGAGGAGGTCGATTTAAGCCTGGCAGCAGGTGCCACGTTCACAGGAACAGTCACAGGAAACCAGAATATTTTCTGCCATGCCGCAGCCGATGGCCAGTTTGACACCTTTGGATTGGATGACCAAGGGGCCGCAACTGCTCGAGATCACCTCGATCTCTTCACCCGGCATCAAGCCCATGGCGTGAAGCTTTCCGCGCAGGCGGGCACCTCCGGTAAAGCCTTTGACGAAAACGGTATCACCACTTTTACACTGCGACAACGGACACATGGTTCACTCTCCGCAAAAAAGGGGGGCGACAGGTTTTTTCTCGAATAGTTTCAACCTGTCCACGGTTATGCTATGCCCTTTGGCGGAACCTTGTCAAGTGGTAATGATAATGGTTATCAATTTTGTTGGACCTGGCAGAGGAGCTGTTCCATCACCTGAGCAGGGACCGGTTTACCGAATAAAAAGCCCTGCCCCTGATGGCAGCACCGCTGCACAAGGAACTGGACCTGCTCCTGCGATTCGATCCCTTCGGCGACAACTTTCAGGTTGAGACTGTGGGCGAGAGCGATAACGGATGTCGCCAAAGCGGCATCATGTTCATCGCTGGTGACCCGTTCGATAAACGATTTGTCGATCTTCAGCTTAGACAATGGAAAGTAGCGCAGGTAGCTCAGAGAAGAATAGCCGGTGCCGAAGTCGTCGATGGCCAGACCTGTGCCAAGTTCATTGAGTTGAATCATGGTTGCTGTTGCCTTGTCGACACTGTCCATGATCATGCTTTCAGTAATTTCGAGTTCCAGACAGGCCGGTCGGATGCCGGTCTCTTTGAGGATTTTTGCAACATTGTTGACCAGTCCTTTATGGCGGAATTGCAATGGAGACAGATTGACGGCGACCGTGACATTGGGTAATCCCTGCTCATGCCATTGTGCCACTTGCTGGCAGGCCTGCCGCAATACCCATTCACCGATGGAAACGATCAATCCGGTTTCTTCGGCCAGGGGAATGAAGTCAACCGGAGAGATCATGCCGTATTCCGGATGCTGCCAACGCACCAATGCTTCCATGCCGGTGATCTGCAGCGAATCGAGTTGAATCTGGGGTTGGTAATAAACATGAAGTTCGTCCCGTTCAACGGCTTTGCGCAGATCATTTTCCAGTTCGAAGATGCGTGCAGCTTTTTGTGTCATCTCCCGCTCAAAAAATTGATACCGGTCTTTTCCTTCAGATTTTGCCCGTGTCATGGCAATGTCGGCATGAGACATCAGCGTTTTTGGATCGGTACCATGTTGCGGGTAGGTACTGATGCCGATACTGGCCGTCAAATAGATGTCGTTGGGCTCAACGTGGATCGGTTCGATAAGCTGCTGCAGCAGGTCTTTGGCGATTCGCGTGGCTTCTTGCGGGTGTTTGCATTGCTCAATGATGACGGCGAATTCGTCGCCTCCCAGGCGGGCCAGGATATTCGATTCGGTCAGACAGCGACGAAAACGGACGGCGACATGGGTCAAGGTCTGATCGCCTATTTCTCGGCCCAAAGATTCATTGATTTTCGTAAAGCGGTCGAGGCCGATAAACAGCAGAACAACGTGATTGTCCTCCTGGTTACGGGCGAGCGCCTGATTGAGGCGATTACGAAACAGGACGCGATTGGGTAGGTTGGTCAGTAGATCATGGTTGGACATGTAGAGTAGGCGTGATTCTTTTTCATCCAGGCTGGCTTCAAGACGCAAGCGGTCGGTAATGTTGCGCGCGGTGACCACCATGCCATCAAACTGGTCGCCATCATACAATGGCGACCCTTCAATTTCATAAATGGCCGTGGTTTCATCTTTGGCGCGGCGATGCTGGGTCAGGCGCACGGGCTGACCGGTTTTTTTAACGCGCTCAAACGGACACTTGTCACCGCCCTGATCCTCCGTGTCGTGGCAGTCCGTGCATTTGAGGCCAAGGCATTCCTGATCACCCATCTCCTTTTGCGCGGAACGGTTCAGCATGATGATCTCTTTGCGTGTATTGAGAACGCGCACCGGGTCAACCACGCCGTCAATGACTTTCTGCAGGAAACGGCGCTCACGATACAGGTCGGTGGTGATCTCCTCAACTTCTCGGGTGGTCACTGCCGCGATCTGACAGCTTAATGCGGCCCCAAGGCCCAAGGCCAGTAATGCCATCGTCAGGATGTGTTGCAGACTTTGCCAGGCACGGTGATTGAGTTCGCTATGAAGAAGGCCGAAATGCAGGACGGCCTGGGTGGCTGCGACATCCATCATAATATGGTCATAGGTTTTTCTGTCGCTGCCGATGATGGTGCGATAGTCAATGATTTTGTCGTACGGTGTTGATAACCCAATCAGGTCTTTAGGGAACCCTTGTTCAAAGGTGTGGACCAGTGGCTTACCCTCGACGGTTAAATAGGCATAGGCAATGGCACTGTCGCTATCGACGGTGCGTTGCAAGCGTTGAAGCAGCCCCACCTTATCATTCCACAAAATCTGGTCCGGTAGCTGCATGCTCATCAAGCGGGCCTGGGTGATGTAAAATGTTTTACTGGCCTTGTGAAAGTGGCTGGTGCCTGAGTACATGGCTGTTGCCGTCAGTCCGGCAATCATCAGCAGAAGCAGGGTGAATGAGCGCCAGAAGATACGCCGCCGCAATGGCGCTTTGTCGGGGTCGATGACTATTGCACGGTACATAGGCGCGCCATTGTTCGGATGCCGTCGTATTCGACATCGTTTGCCAGGGTGAAATAGTCAATGCCCAGTTTCTTCAAAAGGGATTGGCCGGCTTGGTCTTCGTGGATGGTGAGGAAGACCTGACGCAGGCGCTGCTTCAGTTGGCTGGGGAGTTCTTTTGACATGACCACAGGCGGCATGCCGAAGTCCTGTGACCGTTCGACGACACGGACTTTTCTCGCGCTGGGATCGTTTTCCCGCAGCATGTGGGATAAAATCAGCGAGTCGACTGCCGCGCCGTCGGCAAGGCCGTGTGCAACAGCATGAACCGCCTTGTCGTGTGTTTTCGTGAAACTGATGTTGGAGAAAAAGCGCTCCGGAGTTTCCTGGCGCAAAGCCAGCAGATAGGTCGGCGCAAGACAGCCTGAGTTGGAACTGGCTGAGGTGAACGCGAAGCGCTTGTCCCGTAAGGATTCAAGGCTGTTGAACGGGCTGTCCTCGGCGACAATGATATCGCTGTGGTAAACGCGGCTGCCGGCAATGATGGGAATAGCTAGCAGCTCGAGCCCGTAGCGGTCATGGCCAAACACATAACTTCCGGAACAGATAAAAGCAATGTCGATGAGATTCTCTTCCAGCATCCGGTCAATTTCCTCATACGTCGGGCGCTGGATGAACGTGACGGGTTTGCCGATTTTGAGGCCGATGAGTTCAAGCAGGTCACGGTAGAGCGTTTCGGTCGTTTGTGGCGAGGTCATCGCAGAAACGGCAATACGTAGCGGCACTTCTTGTTTCGAGGGGGGCGGCTGGGTTGCGTCGGAAAAATCAATCCGCAGTTCCTGGCGTCCATGGGATACGCTCTCTTGATTGAACCACCACAGGATATACGAGGATGTCACGATAAGACATAGGATGATTAAAACATTGCAGTGTTTCACCGTTGATTCCTCATGAACGCAGAAAGAAAGGTTAACATATCTATGGCATGCAAAAGATATGCCCATGGCTGAGGGGGGCAGATAGCCATTCTTAGCTGGGAAATTTGCAATAAAACAGGTTTTTCAGGGGGATTTAACGGGCGATAATGCCCACTGCGGGTGGTTTAACCCAGATGGAATCGTGAACGGAGAACGCGAAACGGAATGATAATAGCGACCAGATAAGTCAATCCGGACAGCAGCGCAATGGTGCCGCCAGCAGGTAAATTATAGGTGTAGGAGATCGCCAGTCCGCCACTGGTAATGAGGAGGCCAAACAGAGATGCCAAGGCCATCATGCCAACCAGAGTCGCGGCATAAAGCCGTGCTGTTGCCGCAGGCAAGGTCAGCAGGGCAATGACAAGAATCAAGCCGACGATCTGGATGAGAATAACAACGGTAATTGCGACCAGACAGAGCAGAAGCGTGTTGAGGGCTTCAACACGGATGCCGCGCAATGTGGCGAATTCCGGGTCGTAGCACAGGGCGAGCAACTGTTTGAAAAACAGTCCGGTAAATAAGAGGATAAAGCCGTCCAGCCCGGCGATCAGCAACAGATCCTGATGGGAGATCATCAGCACATTGCCAAACAGATAACTCATCAGATCGACATTGTAGCCTGGTGTCTTGGCGATAAACAGAATGCCTGTCGCCATACCTACAGCCCACAGTGCACTGATAATGGTGTCTTCCTGCTGGTCCGCGTGACGGTTGACGAAGCTGATGATGATCGCAGCGAGAAGGGCGCTGATCAAGGCACCGGACAGTGGCTCTTTGCCGAGGAAAAAAGCGATCCCCATGCCGCCGAGAACGGCGTGAGCAATCCCTCCGGCAAGATAGCCGATGCGACGGACAACGACAAATGAGCCGACCACCCCACAGGTCAGGCTGGCCAGCAGGCCGCCGATCAGGGCGTTTTGTAGAAATCCGTGTTCGACCAGCGCGGCGAAAAAACTCATACACAGTCCTTTGGGTTAAGGCAGGTGTCGTGGTGTACCATGCTCACCGGGTTGGTGTAAAGATGCTTGATGGATTCGCTGTCGACCGGGCTGGTGCTGTGACAGACCAGAGTGCGATTGAGACAGGCCACTCGGGTGACGCTGCGAGAGATAAAACCGACATCGTGAGAAATCAGCACAATCGCGATGCGCTCATGGAGACGGTGCAGCAGGTCGAAAAAATTGTCGCCGTGATGAGGGTCGATGTTGGCTGTTGGCTCATCCAGGAGCAGAACATCCGGTTGACACGCTAATGCACGGGCGATAAGCACGCGTTGACGTTGTCCCCCCGACAATGCCGTCATCGGGTGTCGGCGCAGATCAAGGATGTCGGCTTCCCGCATGGCCTGTTCGGCGATTTGCTGATCCTGGCGCGAATAGCCCAGTAACGCACGGGTCTTTCCCAGTCGCCCCTGCAAAACCGTATCTTTGACACTGATGGGGAATGCGCTGTCAAAGGTCGCGAATTGCGGGACATAGCCCAGACGGGTGCGGGCCTGCTCCGGAGTCTGACCGAAAATGCGAATCTTGCCTTCATCAGGGGCAAGTAAGCCGAGAATTAATTTAAGCAACGTACTTTTTCCGCCGCCGTTGGGACCGACAATGCCCAGAAAGTCGCTGTCGTCGATCGTCAGGTTGACGTTTTTCAGAATGGGTCTGTCATCGTAACTGAAGCTGACATTGTCTAGTGTGATGGCTGTAGCCATGGGGTCTCCAATGCGCGGCTGATTGCTTTGGCTGTTGCCAACAGGGTTGCAGGTAAGTCTTCTGCCAGTGGATCAAGAACGGCCACCTTGGCATTGATTTGATCGGCTATTGCCTGAGCTGCTTTGCGGCTGAATTGCTGTTGGACGAAAATCACCTGCACCTGATTTTGCCGAGCCCGTTCCGCTGTTTCAGCCAGTTGGGCACCACTGGGTTCCTTGCCGTCTATTTCTATGGCCAATTGCTCGAGGTCGTAGCGGTGGGCAAAGTAACCCCAGGAGGGGTGAAAGACCATAAAATGGCGACCTTGAAATGGACTTAGCTGTTGTGAGATCTGTTCATGGATCTCGAGCATCTGCTGGCGTAATTTGTTCAAGCCCTCGTTGAATTTCTGTTGGTGCTCAGGAGCCAGCGCTGAGAGCTGACGGGTGATGTTTTCTCCCAGGATAATGACATCGAGTGGATCGAGCCAGATGTGGGGGTCCATGATTTCACCGTGATGATCGTCATGATCATGCCCTGATTCATGCTCGTGGTGATGCGCACCGATAGGCTGCAGGGCAATGCCCTGGCGGATGTCGGCAATCGCCAGAGACGGCAACATTTTCTGCAGGCGCGGTAGCCAGACCTGTTCAAACGGCACACCGATGGGAAACAGTGCATCGGCTTGAGCCAAAGCCGTCATGCTTTGTGGCGATGGATCCCAGGTCGCTGGCGTTTGTCCTGGCGCGATGAGAACGTCAACGTCGGCGAGATCGCCAGCAATGGTTTTGACCATGTAGCGTTGCGGAACGATGCTGACAACGATTTTCAACGGAGCGCTCCACACCGCAGCCGGAGAAAAAATCATCCAGGCAAAAAATAGGGTAAGCAGTTGTTTAAGCATGGGAAAAATCCGATTGTAAAGGCTTCTGATAGTCTAACAACAAGTTTTTATTGGCAATATTATACGTAAATTTGTACTTTGATCATAGTTTTTACGCCGGACACAATCCGGTGGCCGGCGATTGATGTTTTCATCTAAAAAAAGGAACAGATCAAATGCGTGTATGGATCTTCATGCTTGTTGGGATGACCCTCGTCCTCGGGGGATGTAAAACTGAACAACCCGAACCGAAAGCTGTCAGTGTCGAGACACTTCAGCAGCGCGTCAGTTACAGTGTCGGACTCGATATCGCCCGCAATTTCAAACAAAATGAGTTTGAACTGGATCCAGCCCTTGTTGTGCAGGGGATTAAAGACGGACAAGGTGAAGGTGAGCCCCGTCTGAGTGAAGAACAGATGGCCTCCACCATGCAGGAGTTGCAACAATACATGATGGAACACTATCAGCAGCGGATGGCCAAAGAAGCCACTGAGAATGCTGCTGCCGAGACGGCTTTTCTCGAAGAAAACGGTAAAAAAGAGGGCGTTGTGACCCTCGACAGTGGTCTGCAGTATAAAATTATTGAATCCGGCGACGGCGTCAGCCCCACCGCTGAGGACACGGTCCGCGTTGATTATCGTGGCACGCTTGTCGATGGCACCGAGTTTGACAGTTCCTACAGTCGCGGCGAGCCTGCCGAGTTTCAGGTTGACCGGGTCATTCCGGGTTGGACTGAAGCGTTGCAACTGATGAAAGCGGGCGATACCTGGGAGTTGTATGTGCCTTCAAAGTTGGCATACGGCGAGCGGGGCATGGGGCAGGTGATTGCTCCCAATTCACTGCTGATTTTTGAAGTGAAACTGCACGGCGTTGTTGGACAGGAAGAAGCTCCGGCTGCCGCTGAAGCTCCGGCTGAAGCTGAGACTGCCACTGAGGCCCCTGCTGCTGAGTAGTTTTCTATCGAGAAAAAAACATGACAAACGGGTGTTCCACGATGTGGGCACCCGTTTTTTTGTGACATTCTTTGGCAAGAAGCCGTTCATGGCTTTTGCACGCACGGTTTAGCTTGCGGTTGGATTTAATGGTTCGCCGCAATATTTACAATACTGAGCGTCTGGATCGTGCCCTTCAAGACTGCAACTGGGGCAGGCTTCCGTACTGACCATTTTGTCGGCGCGACTGAGGCCGACGGTGACGATGCCGGTTGGGACTGCGATGATGCCGTAGCCCATGACCATGATCAGTGAAGCAAGGATCTGGCCGAGGTCCGTTTGCGGCGAGATGTCACCATATCCGACCGTGGTCAACGTGACAATCGCCCAGTAGATGCTGCGGGGAATGCTGGTAAAGCCGTTCGCTTCTCCTTCGACCACGTACATCAGCGAACCGCAGATGATCACCAAGGTGGCCACGGCAAACAAAAAGACCGCAATTTTTCGTGTGCTGGAGCGCAAGGCCCGAAGCAGCATCTCGGCTTCGGCCAGGTATTGCACCAGTTTCAGCACCCTGAAAACACGCAAAATGCGCAGAACGCGAATCACCAGCAAGTATTTGCTGCCCGGTAGCAACAAGCTCAGGTAGGTCGGCATAATGGAGAGCAGGTCGACAATGCCGAAAAAACTGGTGGCATATTTCCACGGTCGACCAATGCAGATCAAGCGCAGGCCGTATTCTACAGTGAACAGTAATGTAAAGCCCCACTCCGCATAATGCAGCAAGTCGCCGTAGCGCTGTTGCCAACTGCTGACACTGTCCATCATCACAATGACAACGCTGGCGACGATGCTGAGGATCAGCAGGATGTCAAAAATTTTTCCACTGGTGGTTTCAGCTTCAAAAATAATCTCATGCAGCCGATTGCGCCATGAGGACTCGGCGGGGGGGCGCGACTGAGCAAATGGGGACGGGCGTTTCATGGGCATTCCTGTCGTCTTACTCAAAAAAGAAGTTCGGCGATTATTTATGAGAATAGCATGGACGTTTATGTGAAGCCATCTCCGGAAATAGAAACAGGCCTGACTCTTTAAAGGAGAACAGGCCTGTTTCTATTTATTTTTTTGCCGGAAGTTACTTAACGTGACACTCCGCACATTTGACAGGGCCACCGTGGGTTTTGTGGCAAATTTTGCACATCTTGCCGTGGGCGGTTTTCTTGTCGACGATAATTTTTGACGGTGTCGCATCGCCGTGGCAGGCAGCGTTTTTACAGCCGTTATCTACAAAACCACCATGTGCCTTATGATCAAAAGTGACGGTGCCTTTTTTGCAGCCTTCTGCGTAGGTGACAACGTCGGAAGCCAGAGAGACGGATGCGCTGAAGGCCACCAGAATCAGGGCAATGATAAGCTTTTTCATGATTTTTCCTCCTGTTGAATGAATAAAAAAGCAATGGAGCTCTTTAATCTAAAGGAAGAGTATGATGAGGTCAAGTTGAAATGGATACTGTATACAGGGAATGTTTTTCTAAGTGACTGGCCAGGCGTTTTTTTTGTGAAGGGTGAAAAGCCGCAGTGAATAAAAAAGGGAACCATGCTCAAGGCGTGGTTCCCTTTTTTACCGATCCGGTGTAAGTCGCTAAGAACTTACTTGACGTGGCACTCACCACATTTGGTGGGGCCGCCGTGAGCTTTGTGGCAGTCTTTACATGCGGCGCCGTGAGCTGCTGCTTTGTCGATGGCGATTTTAGCGGGAGCTGCATCACCGTGACATACTTTACATTCGTTCTTTTCGCTGTGAGCCTTGTGGTTAAAGGTAACGTTGCCTTTTGAGTTCTCGTAAGTGACAACGTCAGCAGCGAAAGCGGCAGTTGCAGCGAAAGCAACCAGCATGATAGCTACGACCAGTTTCTTCATGTTTTCCTCCTGAAAAAAAAGAATATGGAACTACACCTTCGACAAATTAGAGAAATTGTTTGTTGCGGTCAAGCGTTTTAAGTAAAAAAAAACACTCCATTATGATGAGCTGCTTCATGGTGGAGCGTGAAAAGTTGAGAGCTAGACGGTTGCTATTTAGCCCGATAATTGTTAAACATCAAAAGTTAATCTGAATCGATGTGTTTCTGGGGTTTGTCGATTGAGAATAAAAAAACACCACGTATTTTGAAAAGGGCCTGCACTCTGTTGTCTGGCCTTTGATTTCGTGGGGGCTGTACTCGAGAGCGGAGGCGCTGGTTTATGGATCAAAAAGTACAGATATTGCTGGAAACGGTGAGAAAACTGATCCGGCGCGGCGCTCATCCAAATCTAAACAACCTGCTCAAAAAAACACACCCGGCCGATATTGCCCATCTGTTCCGCTATCTGGATCTTAAAGAACAACGTATCCTGTTTCATCTGATCGAGGATGTGGATACGGCCGCAGAAGTCCTCTCAGAAATCGAGCATAGTGTCAGCGCCCAGCTTCTGGAGCAGATTGAAAAAGATACCATCGTCCATGTGCTGCAGCACATGCCCTACGACGATGCCGTCGATATTATTCAAAACATGCCGGAAGAGCTGGCCGAGGAAGTTCTCGACAGTATGCAGGACGACTGTTCTGAGGAAATTGAACAGCTTCTGCAGTATCAGGAAGACACCGCCGGCGGCATCATGTCGACGGAGATCTTTTCCCTGCGCGAGGATATCACTGCTCGCCAGGCGGTCGAGGCCCTTCAGGAAGCGGAAGACGTCGAGATGGTCTTCTACCTCTATGTCACCGACGTTCATAATCATCTGGTCGGTGTCCTTTCTCTACGCCAGTTACTGATGGTGCCGCCCAATCGCTGTCTGCGGGATATTGTTTCTTCGGATGTGATCAGTGTCCGTGCAGATACCGACCAGGAAGAGGTGGCCCAGCTGGTTGCCAAATACAATATCCTGGCCATTCCGGTTGTTGATGATCACAATAAGCTCCTGGGTATCATTACTGTCGATGACGTCATCGACGTTATGCGTCAGGAAGCGACGGAAGATATCTACAAAATGGCCGGCGCCAGCGAAGAAGAGCTGATGTACGGCTACAAGTCGTTCAAAATCGCCCGATTGCGTTTGCCCTGGTTGCTCGTGAATCTACTCGGCGGCGTTGTCACCGGCTATTTGATGTGGTGGTTTCAGCTGACGCTTAAAGAGGTGATCGCTCTGATCTCTTTCATTCCGGTCATCACCGGTATGGGCGGGAATGTCGGCGGTCAATCAGCCACCATTGTCGTGCGAGGATTTGCCACCGGGCGCATTGATTTCACCACGCTGCGACAGGTGTTTTTCAAAGAGTTGCGTGTCGGCCTGATCATGGGCTTGGTCTGTGGCATGGTGGTCGGAGGTATCGCCATTATCTGGCATCACAATCCCTATCTCGGCCTGGTGGTTGGCTCAGCCATGACGATTGCCATGACCGTTGCCGCGACCATGGGTGTTCTTGCTCCGGCTTTTTTCAAACGCATTGGCATTGACCCTGCCATCGCCTCAACACCGTTTGTCCAAACGTCCAACGACATTACCGGCATTCTGATCTATTTCGGTATGGCAACACTGTTTATCAGCAGACTTCATTAAGTTGGCCGCTGTTATGGATGGTGCCTGTGATGCCATTGTTCTGCATTGTACGGATTACGGAGACGCCGACCGCATTGTCGCGTTGTTAACGCGGGAATCAGGGATACTGTCCGGTTATGCCCGTAACGCCCGCAACAGTAAACGGCGCTTCGGAGGGGCTTTGCATCCCTTCAGTCGTTTGCGCATTACCTGGCAACAACGCCGCCGTGGTGGACTGCCGCAGCTGGCCGAAGTGGAATTGCTTGATGGCGCCCATGGGCTGATGGCCGATCTTGACGCTATGGCACTTGCTGCCTATGGCTGCGAGCTGATCCGTGCCTTGTGGCCTGAAGCACAGCCAGTCCCGGAATTGTACGATCTGTTGCAAGCCTTCCTTGAAGCTTTGGCCGGTTCCTCAGACCACGATACCTTACGTTTGCTGATGGAGTTACGCCTGCTGGATGGGGCCGGATTGCTGCCGCATATCGGTCATTGTGCCGAATGTTGGGCCGCTCTTGTCCCAGGGGAGTACCGCTTTGATGCGCAACGTGGAGGGACCTTGTGTCCAACCTGTGATCATGGCCATCGTGGCGGAGTTTTTGCCGGCAGTCAAACCCTTGGCAGCCTGGTTCGCCTGTTGCAGGTTGACCCACTGGTTTTCGATGGTATCCGGCTGAGCCCGTTGACGATCCGTCAGGGGGGCGCACTGTTGCGACACTGTGTTGAGCAGGCTGTCGGTCATCCGCTGAAAAGTGAGCGCTTTATGGCCGGTCTCAAGAGCCCGAAACCCGGAGTTTTGCCTTGACATTTTGGCCTTAAATGGGCTACTACTCTTGATTTTACAACAGGTTGCCTTTGCCTTGTATGCAAATGGCCCTGTCGTGTTTATTCATTCCGTTCGCTGCCGTCCGGCGGCATTCTCGGAGGTTAATGTGACTTTTCAGGATTTGATTCTGTCGCTGCAGAATTACTGGGCACAGCAGGGCTGTGTGATCCAGCAACCTTATGACATTGAAAAAGGTGCCGGAACCTTTAATCCGGCAACGTTCCTGCGTTCTCTCGGGCCAGAGCCGTGGAACGTGGCCTATGTTGAGCCATCCCGTCGTCCCACCGATGGTCGTTACGGCGAAAACCCCAACCGCCTTCAGCACTATTACCAGTTTCAGGTCATTCTCAAACCGGCACCGATGAATATTCAGGAGCTCTATTTGAACTCCCTGAAGAGTTTCGGGATTGATCCGGCCAGTCACGACATCCGTTTTGTCGAGGACGACTGGGAATCTCCGACACTGGGGGCCTGGGGCCTGGGCTGGGAAGTCTGGCTCGACGGCATGGAAATTACCCAGTTCACCTACTTCCAGCAGGTTGGTGGAATTGACCTCAAGCCGATCCCCGGTGAAATCACTTACGGTTGTGAGCGGATCGCCATGTATCTGCAGGGCGTGGACAACGTCTATGATCTCGAATGGGTCAATGGCGTCAAATACGGTGATATCCATCACCAGACCGAGGTTGAATTCTCAACCTATAATTTTGAAGAAGCCGACACGGCCATGCTGTTTCAGCTGTTTGATATGTACGAAAAAGAGTGCATCAAGTTGGCTGAAAAAGAGCTGGTGTTCCCAGCCTATGACTTTGTCATGAAGGCATCGCATGCCTTCAATCTGCTCGATGCGCGCGGTGCGATTTCCGTGACCGAACGTGCCCACTACATTGGCCGCGTGCGCAATCTGTCACGCCTGTGTGCCGAGGGTTATGTGGCGCAACGTGAGAGGCTTGGCTTTCCGCTGTTGAAGAAATAAGGACACGATTATTCTCAGACCACGGTTTTGCCGTGGTTTGTGATTTTTGGACTGTGTACGGTCACTTGGTTGCCGCCGGGACCGATGGAGTAAAACATTATGGCAAAAGAACTGTTTCTGGAAATAGGGACTGAGGAAATTCCCGCTGGCATGCTGCCGGTGGCCATGCGTGATCTGGAGCGGATGATTCGCAAGGAGTTGACCAATGCGCGTGTCGGTTTTGGTGCTGTCACCACCTATGCGACGCCGCGTCGTCTGGTTTTGTCCGTTGCTGAGGTCGCCGAAGAGCAGGAGCGCCAGGAACTCAACCTTTCCGGTCCGTCGGTCAAGGTCGCTTTTGATGCGGATGGCAATCCGACCAAGGCGGCATTGGGCTTCGCCCGTTCCAACGGTGTTGATGTTTCCGAGCTGACCCAACAGGAAACGGAAAAAGGCACCTATCTGTTCCTATCCAAAGTGATTGAAGGCCAGCCGATCAAAGAGCAATTGCCGGAAATCATGGAGCGCCTTGTCAGCAGTCTGTCATTTAAAAAATCGATGCGCTGGAAGGATCTCGATGTGCGCTTCGCCCGCCCGGTGCACTGGCTGGTCGCTCTGTTCGGTGGCGAAGTGATCCCCTTTTCCTGGGGTAACCTGACCAGTGGCACGACCTCCTTTGGTCACCGTTTTATGGCTCCCGGTGGTTTTGACGTCACTGGTGTCGAAGATTTTGTCACCAAGGCGCGCGAGCATTTTGTCATTGTCGACCCCGAAGAGCGCAAACAGATCATTGCCCGTGAAATTGAGCGTGTTGCCGGTGAAGAAGGTGGCGCTCTCAATGTTGACGAGGACCTGCTCGAAGAAGTCGCCTATCTGGTGGAAGATCCCACCCCGCTGTGCGGCAGCTTCGAAGACGAGTTTTTGCAGCTGCCGGACGAATTGCTGATCACCAGTATGAAGGAGCATCAACGCTACTTCACTCTGGCCGATACCGAAGGGCGTCTGCTGCCGAAATTTATCACCATCTCTAATACCCGCCCGACTGATCCTGATGTGGTGGTTAAAGGGAATGAGCGCGTGTTGCGTGCCCGTCTGTCCGACGCGATGTTCTTCTGGAATGAAGACCAGAAAACCCCGTTGGAAAAACGCCTCGAAGCCTTGAAAAACGTGGTTTACCAGGCACAGCTCGGCACCAGTTATGCCAAGGTGCAGCGCTTTACCGCCCTGGCCGAAGATCTGGCCAAGCAGTTTGATCCCGAGGTCGTTGAACTGAGCCGTCGTGCCGCTCTGCTGTGCAAATGCGATCTGGAAACCGGCATGGTTTACGAGTTTCCCGAACTGCAGGGCGTCATGGGCCGCGAATACGCCACCATCGAAGGGGAAGATCCTCGCGTGGCCAAGGCAATCTTTGAGCACTATCTGCCGGTGCAGGCCGGCGGCGATCTGCCCAGCGACAATGTCGGCGCCTTTGTTTCTATCGCCGACAAGATCGACACCATTTGCGGTTGCTTTGGTGTCGGCCTGATCCCGACCGGTACGGCGGATCCTTATGCACTGCGCCGCTGTGCTATTGGCGTGCTTAACATTCTGCTCGATCGCGGCTTCACCGTGTCGATTCCGGAGCTGGTCGCTAAAGCGGTCAAGCAACTGGAAGATAAGCTGAACCGCAGTGTCGACGAAGTGACTGCTGATGTGGTCGAGTTTATTCGTCTGCGTTTTGTGAATATGATGACGGGCCCGGAGACGGCCACCGATGTGGTGGAAGCAGTTCTGGCGGCTCGTTTTGATGATGTGATGGATGCCCGTCAGCGGATTGAAGCGCTGTCGGTGATGAAGCAACAACCTGAATTCGAAGCCCTGGCTGCAACATTTAAACGGGTCGGTAACATCATTAAGGGGGGTGTGACTGACGCGGTTGATGCTGGATGCTTTGAGCAGGAGTGTGAGAGAGAGTTGTACAGTGCGTTGCAACAGGTTCAGCAGGATGTGGCCCGTCTAATGGCTGACGGCGATTATCCTGGTGCATTGCATGCGATCGGTTCACTGCGTCCGGCTGTTGATGCCTTTTTTGATGGTGTCATGGTCATGGCGGAGGATGAAGCGGTCAAACGCAATCGACTGGCTCTGTTGACACAGGTTGCCGGGCTGTTTGCCGGTTTGGCGGATTTTTCCCGGATTGCGGCATAATCTTACCGACGTGTGGTAAGAGGCGCATTCAGGTATAACCAACATTTTGTGAGGAGGACGACTGATGGCAGTCAAGTACGTGTATTTCTTCGGCGATGGCAAAGCTGAAGGGACAGGATCAATGAAGAATCTGTTGGGGGGCAAAGGGGCCAATCTGGCTGAAATGACCTCCATCGGCCTGCCGGTTCCCGCCGGTTTCACCATCACCACCGAAGTTTGCACCGAGTTTTATAAAAACGATCGCAACTATCCGGCTGAACTCAAAGCGCAAGTTGATGAGCAGCTGCAGGCTGTTGAGCAGCTCATGGGCAAGAAGTTCGGCGATCGTGAAAATCCGCTGCTGGTGTCGGTTCGTTCCGGTGCCCGTGCTTCCATGCCGGGAATGATGGATACGGTTCTCAACCTGGGCCTGAATGATGAAACCGTCAAAGGGATTGTCAAGCAGAGCGGCGACGAGCGTTTTGCCTATGACTCCTACCGTCGTTTCATCCAGATGTATGCCAATGTTGTCAAGAACATGGACGGTGAGATTCTGGAAGACATCCTGGAGGAGATGAAAGAGAAACGTGGTGTGGAAGAGGACACTGCGTTGACTGCTGATGACCTCAAGGAAATGGTCGGCCTGTTCAAAAATAAATATACGGAAGTGCTTGGTGAAGCGTTCCCGACCGATCCCGAAGAGCAACTGTGGGGTGCCATCGGTGCGGTCTTTGGTTCGTGGATGAACCAACGTGCCATTACCTACCGTCGCCTGAATAATATCCCGGCCGAATGGGGTACTGCCGTTAACGTTCAGTCCATGGTTTTCGGTAACATGGGTGATGACTGCGCTACCGGCGTGGCCTTTACCCGTAACCCCTCCACCGGCGAAAACCTGTTTTTCGGTGAGTTCCTGATCAATGCTCAGGGCGAGGACGTTGTTGCCGGTATCCGTACGCCTCAGCCGATCAACAAGGCGGGCGGCGACGGTACTCTGCCCTCCATGGAAGAGGTGATGCCTGAGAGCTACAATCAGCTCATGGAAATTCAGCAAAAGCTGGAGAAGCACTACCGTGACATGCAGGATATCGAGTTCACCATCGAAAAAGGGCGTCTGTTCATGCTGCAGACCCGTAACGGCAAACGTACCGCCAAGGCAGCGGTTAAAGTCGCTGTTGATATGGTCAAGGAAGGTCTGATCACTGAGAAGGAAGCGGTGCTGCGTGTTGCTCCCGAGCAGCTTGACCAACTGTTGCATCCCTCTCTCGACCCCAATGCCGCCAAGACGGTGATTGCCAAAGGTCTGCCTGCTTCTCCGGGTGCGGCTTCCGGCGAGATCGTTTTCTCTGCGGATGAAGCCGAAGAAGCAAAAGCTCTGGGGCAAAAAGTGATCCTGGTGCGCATCGAAACCAGCCCGGAAGACATCCACGGCATGCACGCTGCCGAAGGGATTCTGACCGCTCGTGGCGGCATGACGTCCCACGCCGCCGTTGTTGCCCGTGGCATGGGTAAATGCTGCGTGTCCGGTTGTGGTGAGATCAAGATCAACTACGACGCCCAGCAATTCACCGATCGTAACGGCACCGTGTTCAAAAAAGGGGATGTGATCACCCTTGACGGCTCCAGCGGTGAAGTGATGAGTGGTACGGTTCCGACCGTACAACCGGAACTGACCGGTGATTTCGGTGCGCTGATGGAGTGGGTTGATTCGATCCGTCGTCTGAAAGTTCGTACCAATGCCGATACTCCGGCTGACTCAGCCGTTGCTCGCCAGTTCGGTGCGGAAGGTATTGGCCTGTGCCGTACTGAGCATATGTTCTTCGACGCCGACCGCATTATGGCCGTTCGCGAGATGATCCTTGCCGAAGACCTCGAAGGTCGCAAACACGCCCTGGCCAAAATTATCGGTATGCAGCGCGAGGATTTCCTCGGCCTGTTCCGCGAGATGAAAGGCCTGCCCGTCACCATCCGCCTGCTCGATCCGCCGCTGCATGAATTCCTGCCACATACGGATAAAGAGATCAACGAACTGGCCGCCAGCATGAACGTCACGGCGGAGAAGCTCAAGCAGAAGGTCGAATTCCTCCACGAGTTCAACCCGATGCTTGGCCATCGCGGTTGCCGTCTTGGCATCACGTTCCCTGAAGTGTACGACATGCAAGTGCGCGCCATCATGGAAGCTGCGTGCGAATTGATCAAAAATGAGGGCTACGACATCGTGCCCGAGATCATGATTCCTCTGATCAGCAGTGTCAAGGAGCTGGCGATTCTGCGTGCCAACGCCGTCAAGGTTGCTGATGAAGTGATTGCCGAATTTGATGTTAAGGTCGAGTACCTGGTGGGTACCATGATCGAGTTGCCGCGTGCAGCACTGACCGCTGATGAGGTTGCCGAGCAGGCTGAGTTCTTCTCCTTCGGCACCAACGATCTGACCCAGACCACCTATGGCTTGTCCCGTGATGATGCCGGTAAATTCCTGCCGCTCTATGTTGAGCGCGAGATCTTCCCTGAAGATCCGTTTGTCGCCATCGACCAGAGCGGTGTTGGTGAACTGGTTAAAATGGGTTGTGAAAAAGGGCGCAAAACCCGTCCTAACATCAAGTTGGGTATTTGTGGTGAGCATGGCGGTGAGCCGAGCAGTGTTATTTTCTGCCACAAAATTGGTTTGGACTATGTCTCCTGCTCGCCGTATCGGGTGCCTATCGCCCGTCTGGCAGCCGCTCATGCGGTCCTGCTCGAAGAGCAGGAAAACTGATTGTCCAGGTCTTCCTGAGTCCGTTAAAGCCCCCGCACTGCGGGGGCTTTTTTTTATGATGGCCACAGTATGAAATCAGATTCGTTTATCGAAGAAGCGTGCCCTCTCTGTCGAATGAGTGGCAGTGCGCTGTTTGACGAAGACAGGAACCGTCGCTATTGGCAGTGCCCCAGCTGTGCTCTGGTGTTTGTTGAGCCGGGGAATTTGTTGTCCGCGCAAGAGGAAAAGGCCGAATACGATTTGCATGAAAACTCGCCGGATGATGCTGGTTATCGCCGTTTTCTCAGCCGCCTGTTCGACCCGTTACAACATCGGCTAGCCGACACAGCCGTGGGGCTCGATTTTGGTTGCGGCCCCGGACCGGCCTTGTCGGTGATGGCTGCAGAGTGCGGCCTGAGCATGAATCTCTATGATCCGTTTTATGCTCCGGATAGGACAGTGCTGGATCAACACTATGATTTTATTACCGCCACAGAGGTGGTTGAACATCTGTATCACCCTGCTGAGGAGCTTGATCTGTTATGGGGTATGCTGAACCCGAGTGGTATCCTCGCCATCATGACTAAGCTGGTGATCGATCTGCAGGCCTTCAAAAACTGGCATTACAAAAATGATCGCACCCATGTCCGTTTTTTCTCACAACGGACGTTTCAGTGGTTGGCTGAAAAATGGCAGGCACAACTGGAGTTTGTCGATAAGGATGTTATTTTTCTGCAAAAACCTGAGCAGAGTAAAAAGGGGGAACAATGAATATCGTTGTGTTGGATGGCTATACCCTGAATTCCGGTGATTTGGACTGGGCACCGCTACAGGCCCTTGGCAATTGTGAGATTTATCCACGTAGCACACCGGGACAGGTTGTGGAACGGGCCCGACATGCCGAGGTTGTCCTGACCAATAAGGTGGTCCTCGGCGAGCAGGAGCTACTGGCTCTGCCCAAGCTGCGTTATATCGGTGTGCTGGCGACCGGTACTAATGTGGTCGATCTGGAAGCGGCGGCCCGACGGCAGATTGTTGTCACTAATGTCCCCGCCTATAGCACCATGTCGGTCGCGCAAATGGTGTTTTCTTTGTTGCTAGAGTTGGTGCAGCAGGTGGGGCATCATAACCGCCGTGTTCATGACGGAGTGTGGAGCAGCAATGCCGACTTCAGTTTTCGTGAAACACCGCTGGTGGAGCTGGATAGGCTGACGCTGGGTATTGTCGGGTTCGGCAATATTGGTCAGGCCGTGGCGCGCATTGGCGAGAGTTTCGGCATGAAGATAGTGGTGCATGTGCGGCGCTCTCATCGTTTTAAAGAGTTGCATCAGGGCCATGGTCCAAGTGATGTCGAGTTGGATAACCTGTTCGCTCAATCCGACGTGGTTAGCCTGCATTGTCCGTTGACCGAGCAGACCCATCATCTGGTCGACGCGCGGCGCCTGGCTTTGATGAAGCCGGGTGCGATTCTGATCAATACCGCTCGTGGCCCTCTGCTGGATGAAGCGGCGGTTGCCAGGGCATTACAGGACGGACATCTGGCTGGACTCGGCGTTGATGTGCTCAGCAGTGAACCCCCTTCAGTGGATAATCCGCTGTTGACGGCACCCCATTGTGTGATCACTCCACATATTGCCTGGGCGACGCTGGCGGCACGGCAACGTTTGCTGGAAACGGTTGTGGCCAATGTGGCGGCGTTTCAGGCGGGAATGCCGCAGAATGTGGTCAATTAAAGAGAAAAGCACTGTTGTTATTGAGTATTTCAGTTTCCCGTTTAGAATCTCGCATCATAACGAGAGCCATTGAGGGGGGGCCGAATCATTCGCTCTGATTTACGAACCACAAAGGATCAACGTCAAAGTCAAGGTCGCCGGGATTCGTCCCGGCAGCCGACATACTTTTGACTGGCCGCTCAAAAGTATGCAAAAACCGGCTGAACTTCTCCTGAACCTAGCTCCACCGACAATGAATCTGTTTCCCGGCTGCTTAACTGATTCGTCTTGCCTCCCTTTAGCTCGGCAAATCCTGCTTTTCATCATCTCTGGCGTAAAACGTTGATAACAGAATAACGCTGCGCTCTATTTTTTTCGTGGCACCGATCTAGCGGGTGGGACGGTGCCCACCCTGCGGTGGCGTATTGATCTGCCGTTCTACCCTTCCTTTTAGCAGCGCGAAAGGGAGTTGTTGGCGGAAGTGAGCTTTTCTAGGGCCGGGAGGCGAATGCGTCGAGTAGTTCTCTAAGCGCTGTCGCTTGTTTCGGAGCGAGCCTCTCACTCTCCAGTGCCAGTTGGCGGGTCTGTTCAGCGAGTTCGAGGTAGAAGGGGAGCCGTTCTGGATTGTGCTCAGTTAACTGTTCCAGATGACCGCGGATGGTGTCGATATCGCCACGGACAATCGGGCCGGTCAGGGCCTGGTGCGGGCCTAAATTCAAGGTGTTGGTGGCTGCGGTTTGGAAGATGGGGGCTAATACGGTGGCGGCCATGGCCGGATCTTCGAGGGTTTCAGCCATCAGGGTACTGGCCTGATGAAACAGGGTGGTGACAAAGTTCGACGCCATGCAGGCGGCAGCATGGTAGCGCTCCTTATCTTCAGAGCGTAACCGGAAGGGTTGACAGCCCAGCTCGAGAGACAATTTGGCACCGAGCGGAAACAGATCGTCCTCACTTTCGATGGCGCAGTAGCTTCCCGGCAGAGACTCCAGCCCTTGCTCACCACTGGCAAAGGTCTGTAACGGATGGATGCTCATCACCTGCCAGTGTGCGGCACGGGGATCAGCGGGGCGTAAGACTGTCGCTCGATGACGACCGCTGAAATGGATGACGGTCGGTTGTGGATGATCGGCAAGGACATCCACCAAGGCGTCACCTAACGGCGCCAGTTGGTCATCCCCGACACAGCATAAGATCAGATCGGCACGGCTGCAGCGCTTCAGATCGGTGGTGGCCATCAATGCGGCACCGATAAACTGTGCGGCTTTACCTGTGCGCTGTTGATCGCGACCGACAATCGCGGTGATCGGATAACCGGCCTGCTGCAATAAGGCACCGACCGCTTGGCCGAGACGACCCGGTCCGATCAGAGCGATGCGCTCTTTCATTGGACAGCAACCTGCAAACTGCCGATCCCCTCAATTTCAGCGAACATCCGGTCTCCAGCGACGACACGGCCAACGCCAGCCGGTGTTCCGGTCAGGATGAGATCACCCGGTTCCAAGGTGAAGGCACGCGTGATGGCGGCGATGGTCTCCGGAATCCGTCGAATCATCAAGCCGGTGTTGGCATCCTGGCGGGTCTCGTCATTGACCTGCAGCCGGATGGCCAGATCATGTGGGTCATTGATCTGGGCAGCTGGGACAAAATCCGATAGCGGGCACGAGGTGTCAAACCCTTTAGCCAACTCCCACGGGTAGCCTTTTTCTTTCAATACCGCTTGGGTATCGCGCAGGGTCATATCGATGGCAATGCCGTAGCCAGAAACGTAGTCCATCGCCTCGTCTGCCGAAACTTTCCAAGCTTTACGGCCGATCAGTACCGCCAGCTCAACCTCGTGATGGCAATCATTGGAATATTCGGGAATGACCACCGCTTCACCCTGTTTGATCACACTGGTGGCCGGTTTGATGAACAGCACGGGATCGCTGGGCACTTCGTTGCCGAGTTCTTCGGCGTGGGCGACGTAATTGCGCGCCAGGCAGACAATTTTCCCCACAGCAACGGGCTGATCTTGACCCTGCAGTTTTATGGTGTGCATGTTATTTCTCCTTCCGGGGGTAACTTTTGGGCGGTGCTGTTGGCAGGGCCCAATTGTGACGGATGGCCAGCAGGCGTAGCCCGACCACAACTGCGGCGGCAATCAGCATGACGGCTGGTCGTGACCAGCCCATACGGTCCAGGATGTAAAATAACACCCCACCGGCGATGCAGGCCGACGCATAGATCTCTTTTTGCAAGATCAACGGCACCTGATTCGACAGCACGTCGCGAACGACACCACCGGCTGTGGCGGTCATGACGCCCATGGTCACCGCACCAATAAATCCGGTATGAAAGTCCAGCGCTTTGCCGGTGCCAATAACGACGAAGGTGCCAAGGCCAATGGCGTCAAAAAATAGCAGCGGATTACTGTAGCGGTCGAGGACGTGATGAGCGAAAAAAGTCAGCAGGGCAACGGCAATGGAGATATACAGATAGGTTTCATCTTTGAGACAAAAAGGGGGCGTGTCGCCGAGCAGGATGTCTCTCAATGTTCCGCCGCCAATCGCCGTGACAATGCCGAGCACCATCACACCAAGCATGTCCATCTGTCGGCGGACCCCGGCTAGAGCACCGGACGCAGCGAAAGCTGCTGTCCCGATGAGGTCTAAAACATAAAGTAAGTTCACGCTCGCCTCTGTTTCACGGCCGATGGTCTTGTTCCTCCTCCGACGCCGTTGACGGACTTGGACTGTTCTGAGAATGTCGGTTGGTGTATACTCAAACTTTGCTTGTTCGCTCAGGCGCTGAGCATAGCGGTTTAACCGGTAAAAATCAATCACTTGCCGAAGCGTAGCCGGTTCGGTTGTGACGAAAGGCGATTCATGTTTCTCCCCGTTGGTGACCTTCCCAATCCTCCCGGTCGCGCCTATGTCAACCTGTCGTTGATGGCGGCAAATATCATGATTTTTGCCTTAATCACCTTGCCGCTTTCCGGCATGAAAGCCGATCCCTACAATCCGGCTCTGATTGAATATCTCCACCATCTTGGTGTACAGAGTCTCAGCCAGGCCCAGCAGGTCGTCGATAAAATCAGCGCTTATGATCTATTTGTTTTTCAACATGGCTTTAAACCGGCCGTGCCGCGTGTCGATGACTTGTTCTTTTCTTTGTTTCTCCATGCCGGGTTATTGCATCTTGGCGGCAATATGCTGTTTTTATGGATTTTTGGTGATAATGTCGAACATCGCCTCGGCCCCTGGCGGTACCTGACGCTCTATCTGTTCTCCGGCGTCCTGGCGACCGTGTTTTTTTCTCTGTTCACTCTTTCGTCCTACACCCCTCTGATCGGGGCCTCGGGTGCCATCTCTGGAGTGCTGGGCTGTTATTTTGTCTGGTTTCCCCGCAATAAGGTGAAAACCTTTATCTTTCTGTTTCCCTTTATCATGACAACAATTCTTCTGCCGTCACGGCTTGTTCTCGGCATGTTTCTGGTGGTCGACAATCTGCTGCCGTTTCTTTTTGCCCGCAGTGGCTCCGGTGTCGCGCATGGTGCCCACATTGGCGGTTTTCTTGCTGGTGGAGGTGTGGCTTATGTGATCGATCGTTGGCCGGGAATGCTGCATGGTAAGCGGCTACGCAAGAAAGTTTCCCCCTGCGAGAATCCACAGGCCAGCGCTGCTGAGCGGATCAATTGTCTGATAGAACGCGATCAGCTGGAAACGGCTTGTGGTGTTTTTTTTGGACTGGGGCAACGGGACTTGCGACGGACCATTCCGTCGTACCAGGTGTTGGAGATGGGACAATATCTGATGGCCGAGAAGCATTTTGATGCCGCGTTGTCGCTTTATCGTCGTTTTATCAGTGATCGACCGAATGACGCGGATCTCGATCAGGCCTATCTCGGCGCGGGAATCGCCTTGCTCAACAAGGAAAACTGCCATCCCAGTGCGCATCAATACTTTCTGTCCGTGCTTGATATCAGTCGCGATCACAGTTTGATCGAAGAGGCCCGTCGTTATTTGACTGTGATCGAGAGTCATTGCCAGAAACGCGACTGGTCGCAACCTGTCTCTTAATGTCTTGGCTTTTCTTGTCTGGAGAGGATGGCTTTTCCGCTTAGGATGAGCGCTTTTCCCGAAGCCTGATCACCCATTGTTTATCGCTTGGTTAAAACTGCAGAAATTATTTTTGCCCTGATTTTTGGCGCGGTACATGGCCGTGTCAGCGCACTGCAACAGCCCTTCTGCCGAGGCGGCATCCTGGGGATATGAGGCAATGCCGATACTGGCATTGATGGACACGTCATGGCCGTGAATGTCAACGGTGGGTTGGAGCTGTTCAAAGAGTTTTTTGGCCATCAATTCACCGTCGTTACCGTTGTTGACGGCTGAGAGCAAGACAACAAATTCATCGCCACTGAGTCGGGCAACCGTGTCGCTTTTGCGGACTGTATTTTCCAGTCGGGCAGCAACTTCACATAAATAGTCGTCACCGCCGGAATGGCCAAAGCGGTCATTGACGGTTTTGAATTTGTCGAGGTCGATGAACAACAGGGCCAGATGTTCGTTGTTTCGTTCGGCATGTTTGACCGTTTGACTGAGCCGATCCATAAACAGGCGACGGTTCGGTAGTCCGGTTAAGGCATCATAGTAGGCGAGCTGCTCGATTTTTTTCTGGGCCAGTTGAAACTCCGTGATATCTTCGATGCTGATGAAGACTTCATCGGGCTGGCTTTTGCTGCTGAAAAATTGCGGGACCGCATCGACGCGAACCCAGCACTGTGTTTTACGACGCGGGTGGTGAAATCCCATAATAATATTTTTCACGACCTCACCACGGCTCAGGGCAATGACACCGGGATAGTCACGCCAGGGGAACTCAGCGCCGTTTTCATCCACCAATTTTCCCTTAAGCGAGCGGACCGACATGTTGATCAGTTGTTCCAGCGGCATGCCGGTAATTTCTTCGGCAGCCGGATTGGCTGAAATGACATGGCCGTCTGCTGCTATGTAAATAACGCCCTGCGTCATGTTTTCATACAGCGCCCGAAAGCGATTCTGACTTTGGTGGAGTTGCTTTTCCGAATAGAGAAATGTAATCAAAAAGCGTGATGCCACCAGATAAAGGATGGCGCCACTGACCAGGATAAACACGCCATCGCGGACATCTTTCAGAGGGCCGATACTCTGCAGACCACAGTTTTCCATCAGCCAGTTGGAGCCATAGATCCACAGCGTGCTGGTGACCAGGTAAACAATCGTTACCTGCAGCGCTGTGATCTTGCGACACATTTTTTTGAATTTGGCATAATGGGTCATGATATGGCAGTGGCCTCCGCTTTTTAATTTGAGTATAACACTTCCTGAGAAGGTGCAAAACTGAGTCCCTTATTATATTTCGACTCTTAATTGAGGATCTGTTAGGGGAAAAGTTCCCTATTTTACTCCTCGAATGGATAGCCCCGATGTTTTATTCGCCAGACTATGATGAACCGCTCTTTCGCCCCCCCTCGGAAGCCCGATCTCTGATTTTGCAGGCGACCATCGGCTGCAGTCAGAACCTGTGCAAATTTTGCGGGATGTATAAGATGAAGACATTCCGCGTGCGCTCGCTCGACGAACTCGCAGCTGATCTCGCATGTCTGCCGCAATTCTTACGCCACAAAGTACAACGGGTGTTTCTTGCCGATGGTGATGCTCTGATCTATCCGTTTGGCGGATTAATGGAACTGCTGGATCTTCTTCAGCGCGAGTTGCCGTCGTTAACCCGCGTTTCCAGCTATGCTTCACCACGGAGTCTGTTGAGTAAAACATCTGAAGAACTGTGTCAGTTGCGCCAGCAGAAATAGCGTATTCTTTATTTTGGTTTGGAGAGTGGTGATGATGCGACGTTGACGTTGGCAAACAAAGGCTATGATGCTGATACCATGCAGCAACAGGCGCTTAAAGCGCGGCAGGCGGGAATGAAGCTGTCCGTCACGGCGATTCTCGGCCTCGCCGGGCGACAGCGCAGTCAGGAGCACGCTGTGGCAACGGCCGAGTGGGTGAATGCTGTTTCGCCGGAATATTTTTCCTTACTGACGATGTTTCACCGCCACAATGAAAGCTTCTACCGTAGTATTGAGCCGCTCAGTCATGGAGAGATCCTTGAAGAGACGGTATTGCTTGTCGAACACCTGCATCCGCAACGCACGATTCTGCGTTCCAATCATGTCTCCAATTTTCTGAACCTGGCCGGTAGCTATCCAAAAGACCGCCAAGCCCTGATTGATACGGCGCGGCAAGCTCTCGAGCTTGGACGCGCAAACAGAAACTGGTTTGATGAGATCCCCGCTTATCGTGAACAGATGTATTAACAGTTTGGAAAAAACAAAGCGAAGTCTGCTGGGCAGGCTTCGCTTTGTTTAAATTCTGGCTGTAGCTCTTGGAAAATCAGGCTTCAGCTTTCCACAGGCCATGCAGGTTGCAATACTCGCGGGCGGTAACTTTTTCTGCGCTGATGCAGAATGTGGCTTGCGGCTTGTCTCCCGGGTTGAGGAATGCACGATAGCTTTTGCCATCGGCAATGAGCTCGATCCACTCAATGTAGTGCTCATCGGTCATCGGGTGCTCAACGCTGCCGACTGTCACGGTGTAACCGCTATCTGTTTTTTCAATGACCGGAACATGTTTTTCCTGTGCTGCATCGGTTGTATTGGCGTTCAGCAGTTTCATGTCGCTGCCGCAGCAGACCAGGGCACCGGCTCCGATGTGCAGGACTTCAACAATGTTGCCGCAAACTTCACATTTATACACGCCTTGTTGCGATGTCATACATCCTCCTTAACGTTGGTGTGAGTTAATAAAGCTAAGTGTTCTTTAACGACAGCGTTCAGTTTAGCAAACTGGCCTGATTACGCAATAGCTCATCCGGGCCGGTCCCTTTCTGGGCCCGGTGCAGTTCGAGAATAATCCCGTCAGCAAGCCCGAATTTAGGAACAAAGATTTTTTCAATGCCGGCCCATTTCATGGCAGATAGATAAATTTTCGCTGCCGGCACGATAACGTCGGCTCGGCTCGGCTTGAGCTTGAACTGGCTGACGCGTTCATTTTCGTCGAGAACTTTGAGCTTTCGGTACACTTTTTTCAACTGTTCCCGTGTCATGGCCTGTTGTTCCGAGCGCTTGGCCAGACGATGCAGTCGGCCAATATTGCCACCACTGCCAATCCCCAGAACCTGTTTGTTCTGGACATGTTGCTCAATCCACAGCCGCATTCGCCCCCACTCTTTCTGGTCGACGGCTTTTTCCAGCAAGCGGACAGTTCCGAGGCGGAACGATTCATTTTCCTGAAGCTCGCCGTCGGTGTAGAGATTTAATTCGGTACTGCCACCACCGACATCGATATAAAGAAACGATTCAATGCCGTGAGGCAGTAACCGGTCTGGCCGGTTGGCAAAAATCAGTTCCGCTTCTTTTTTGCCGTCGATGATTTCCAGTTCAATCCCACACTGTTGGCGAATCTGTTCGACCACCTCCAAGCCATTCTGCGCTTCACGCATGGCACTGGTCGCACACGCCTTGACTCCCAGTGGTCGGAACACCGAAATCAGACTGGAGAAGGCCTCCATGGTTTTGGTCAGGCAGCGGGCACTTTCATCGCTTAAACGGTTCAGGGTGAAAACGTCACTTCCCAGGCGTAAGGGAATTCTTAGTAGAATTTCTTTTTCAGCGACCGGATAGTCGTTTTCTTTGATGCGGGCGATCAGCAGACGTACGGCGTTAGACCCAACATCAATTGCAGCATAACAGGGTTGTTTCATGGAGCTTTCCTTTCCTGAAGCGTGCTTGCTCCGGAGTGTCTGGCGTCCGGTCGCATCACGACTGATATGAAAGGTGATTTTTGTTGTGTTTGTGTGAGGGTGTTGATGTGCACACTGAAATCAAACAAGATAAAATCACATCCTAACACATCTGAAAAATAATCGTCGTGTTCGGGCTTGAGGGTATTTATTTAGTATGCTAAATATTAATGGTCTTAATTGTGTGGCTGTTTTTTATTGAGCCCACTGCACGAGAAGCGAATTGTCCATCCAGGGAGAGCTTGCGCTTTGCCCATCACTTCACAGGAGATTTTATATGGTGAAACGTCGATTAGGAAAGCAGGGATTGGAAGTTTCTGCATTGGGACTAGGCTGCATGGGGATGTCGGATTTTTATGGAGATCGAGACGAAGCTGAATCCATTGCCACATTACAGCGCGCTGTCGCTCTGGGGATTACGTTTTTCGATACCGCCGACATGTATGGCCCTTTCACCAACGAACAACTGGTCGGCAAGGTGCTTAAGCCGTATCGCGACGAGATTATCCTCGCCACCAAGTTTGGCATCATTCGCAGTGATGATCCCAATCATCGTGGAATCTGTGGACGCCCCGAGTATGTTCACAAGGCCTGTGATGCATCATTGCAGCGGCTTGGTGTTGATCACATCGATCTTTATTATCAACATCGGGTGGATGGGAGCGTTGCCATTGAAGAAACCGTCGGTGCGATGGCTGAGTTGGTGACGGCCGGGAAGGTGCGCTTCCTCGGCTTGTCAGAAGCCGCTGCTGAAACGGTAAGCCGTGCTCATGCGGTGCATCCGATCACTGCTTTGCAGACCGAATACTCTCTGTGGAGCCGTGATGTTGAGGATGACATTTTGCCGACTTTACGTGAGCTGGGTATCGGCTTGGTGCCGTACAGTCCGCTGGGGCGCGGATTTCTTTCCGGTCAGATCCGTTCACCTGCCGATTTTCCGGAGGGTGACTACCGAACCATGTCGCCGCGTTTTCAGGGAGATAATTTTACAAAAAATCTGCAACTCGTTGATGCCGTGAAAGCTATGGCAGAAACAAAAGGGGTGACTGCCAGCCAACTGGCATTGGCCTGGGTGATGGCCCAGGGTGATGATGTTGTGCCCATTCCCGGGACCAAGCGGCGTTCTTATCTTGAAGAAAACCTTGCCGCGTTGGACGTCACATTAACCGCGAATGATCTGGCTGAGTTGGAAAAACTGATGCCAAAAGGGGTTGCCAGTGGCACGCGTTACCCTCAAGAGATGATGTCGTTGGTCAGCCGCTAAGGCAAAGATGTTGACAAAAAAGACCGATTGGTCTTAAATGCTTTTATGGGAAAAGGCGACGAGACACGACAACGCATTTTGCGACAGACTTCCGGGCTGTTTAATACGAAAGGCTATTACAGTACGACCTTGTCCGAAATCATGCAGGTCACCGGTCTGAAAAAGGGTGGCCTGTATAATCACTTTGCCAGTAAGGAAGATTTGGCGCTGGAGGTGTTTCGCTACAATGTCGGGCTGATGGCAGACTGGTTTCGCGACCATGTGGCGCGTCAGACGACCTGGGCCGACAAGTTGCGCGCTTTGTATCGTGTAGGCTTGGATGTCAGCCAGGATGCGCCGTTGCAAGGTGGCTGCCCGATTCTCAATGCCGCCATCGAAGCCGATGACTCTTATCCGCCCCTCAAACAGGCGGCGGCCGAAGCAATGCTCAGGCTGCGGACGTTGGTGACCTCGTTGCTTGAAGGTGGCATTGCCGCCGGTGAATTTCATGAAGCGTGTGATGTGGAACAAGCGGCCAACTTTGTTTTAGCGGCGGCTGAGGGCAGTATCTTTCTGGCCAAATTGGAAGGCTCTTTGCGACCTGCCGAGCACGTGGTTGCCGGGCTGGACCATTATCTGCAGAGTTTGTTGAAGGGCTAATTTTTTTTGTCAACTAAAAGACCGATCGGTCTTTTAGTGTAAAGGGGGTGAAGAATGGCACAATTACGACGGGTCGTGGTCACCGGCATGGGCGTGGTTTCCTCGCTGGGACAAAGTGTCGAACACTTCTGGTCCGGGCTGGTGACTGGGAAAAGTGGCATTCGTGCTTTGGACGATGACGCTCTGACAGTCTTTTCTACGCGCATTGCTGCGCAGATTAAAGATTATCGTCCCACATTGCTCGAACGCAGTGAGACCCGCCATTGGGATCGCTCGTTGTTCTTTGCCGTGGATGCGGCCCAGCAGGCCGTCACTGATGCTGGATTGGTGGTGGATGAGGAGAATTCGGCGCGCATCGGCGTGTATATCGGCTCCGGCATCGGTGGTATAGAAACGCTAAATCGCACCTGCGAAACTCTGGTAACCAGTGGCCGCAAACGGACCAGCCCCTATTTTATTCCGATGATGATCCCCAACATGGCTGCCGGGCTGGTGGCTATGGAGTTTGGCGTTCAAGGGCCGTGCATGGGGCTGGTCAGTGCTTGCGCCACCGGCAACCATGCCATTGGCGAAGCCTGTCTGGCCATTGCTTCAGGGCGTGCTGATTGCATGATCGCCGGCGGCAGTGAAGCGCCGTTGACACCTCTGGCCATGGCCGGATTTTGCACCATGAAAGCCATGTCGACCCGCAACGACGTGCCGCAAGAAGCTTGTGCGCCGTTTGATCAGCGTCGTGATGGCTTTGTCATGGGCGAAGGGGCGGGGATTGTCGTGCTCGAAGCGTTGGACCAGGCACTGGCGCGTGGTGCCACCATCTACGCAGAAGTGAGTGGTTACGGTTCGAGCTGTGATGCTTATCATCTTACCGCGCCACATCCGGATGGGCGAGGTGCGCTGTCCGCCATGCGACAGGCTTTGACCATGGCCGGGTGGCAGCCTGAACAAGTCGATTACATCAACGCTCATGGCACCGGCACCCCCATCGGCGACCGCGTTGAAACCCGCGCCATCAAACAGTTGATAGGTTCAGGTCATCAGCAGGTGGCTGTGAGTTCCACCAAGTCCGCCACTGGTCATCTGCTCGGAGCGGCGGGAGGCATTGAAGCGGTGGCTGTGATCCAGAGCCTCAATCACGACCTGATCCCGCCGACCTTGAATCTCCACCAGACCGACCCCGAATGCGACCTTGATTATGTGCCGCTGGTCGCCCGGTCGCAACCGGTTCACAGGGCTTTGTCCAACGGCTTTGGTTTTGGTGGGCATAATGCCGTGCTGGCGCTGAAAGCATGGAATCAGGGAAATGAAAATTAGCAGGCTGTTGAAAAACAGCTTATGGAGCCCATAGCCGGGTGACCAAAATCAAGGACATGTTTTCAAGTGATTGATTTTGTCAGCAAGACGGGAATATTTTCAACGACCTGCTAAAGTCACTCTCCCCACCTTTGACCACATCATTTTTTATCGGGAAAACTTTTTGCCGCTTAGCTGTATCCCTTTACTGTTGGACTCGCAATAGTACGAACAAAATTTGGTAAGGGCATGAAGGAAAAATAGGCTTATTGTATTTAATTGACGCAGACTATTTAAAAAAAACAATATTAAAAAATATGAAGACAGTGATGGAATTATATGGTTATATGTGTTGCGTCTAATTTTCAACGGATACGTTTTTCCGTGGAACATTCCCAAAGAAACTGTGAGATGTGACGTTGAGAAATCATTCTTTTTTTTTTACTTAAATTTTCAGGGGGGATTATGCGAGTCCTGAGGTCGGTATTACTGGTTATCTCTGTTCTTTTCTTTGTGGCGGGGCACTCTTTTGCTGAAGAAGAAAATGATTTAGTCGTGCCCGACACCCTAAGAAGCGTAGCTTCGGCTGACGATGATGTTGAATATGATCCTTTTTATACCAAAGGCGTGAGTCTCCAGGCTGCACCTCCAATACAGGGGATTTTGGAAGCGGTTGACCCTTTTTCCGGAAATTTGAAAATTGTGCAGACTGACCTTGAGCTACCTCAAAATGGTGGCCTCGAACTGAAAATTATGCGCTTTTATGACAGCGCCATTTGGAGCCGTTGGGATACTGGCTTTCCGGGCATCGTTGCCCTTAATCGCAAAAGTCCTTTAGGCCTGGGTTGGTACATGCATATGGGGATCATGCGCACTCCTTTAGGAAATACACCGGTTTTTGAAGCGCCTGATGGTTCCAGAAGGACTTTCTATAGTGATAAGAATGATTTGGATCGCAAAATTTCAACGGATATGTGGGTATGTAAAATGGTTTCCACGAGCGGCATGGCTCCATTTTTTTGGGAAGTGACGTCACCGGACGGAACGATCTATACCTTGGAAAGTGGTGGAGTAAATGCCGGCTACAGTGAATTCGGCGGTGTAGATGTTGCCCAAGTCGTTAAAATCCAAAACCCCGGCAGAACCAGCTCTATCGACATAAAATATAAAGTGGAAAAAAATCCGAAAAGAACACCCTATTCCTATCTGGATACCATTACGGATTCCACTGGTCGCAAAATATCCTTCAAATACAACAAAAAGTTGCATCAGTTGGAAAGAGTGTCAACGGACTCGCGGAAAATCAATTACACATACAACACACAAGTCGATGCTGCCGGGTGGCGCTATAACACCCTGACCAAGGTTTTTCCTCCTGATGGCGAGCCATGGAAGTACCTTTATGAAAATTATACGTTTGGGCTGAAAGAAATAACTTACCCGACCGGCGGGAAAATTTCTTATAAGTACGAAGCCGTTGATTTCCCCACCGGTATTGTCGATGTCGGATTTCGGGTTGTGACTGAGCGACGTATTTCGGGGCGGGATATTCCTGAAGGAACCTGGACGTATAACTATGAACCCGGTGGAAATGCTCCTATGGGTGATGGCGCTGTTACAACGGTTTTAGGCCCTGACAATGTGAAAGAGGTTTATACCTATTACAGTTGGAATAATTGTCCCAATGGTTATGTGTGGCGGGTGGGGCGCCCCATGTCCAAAGTTTTATTCAAAAATGGCCAGCTTATCCAGTCGGAATCTTACACGTGGGATATGGGGCCAAGACTTTCTTATAGCTACTTGGAAAGTGCTTCGTGGTATCCAGCAGGAGGCCAAAAAAAAGTTGACGCTGGCATCTATTTGCCATTGATGGGGGCGAAGGAGATTTTACGAGATGGTGGTATTTATACGACCACATACAGTGATTACGACAGGTACGGCAATCCAGAAACGATTGAAGAGTTCGGTGAACAGATCAGAACGACACGCATTACCTACTGGACGAATCCCAGCGCCAACATCGTACAGGGAAAACCGCTAACCGAAACTGTAAGCGGGAGTTTTGCTGATTCTTTTACCACGAGGTATGACTATTATGATGATGGAAAACTTAAAAAGCTTGATCAATCTGGTGTTATTACAAAATATTTCTATACAAAAGAGGGCAATCTTCTAAGGATTGTTGATGCCAACAATAACTCTTGGAGATATGAATGGAAACGAGGGCGTATCTCTAAAATTACCAATCCTCTTTATAGTATTTCACGAAAAATCAATGCAGATGGCACTATTGATCAAGAAACAGACGGACGGAAAAATACCACAAAATATGATTATGATAAAAATCTTCGTCTGACAAAGGTAACACCGGAGATAGGCCATCCCATTTTTTATACTTATCCGTTTGACAGTTCTTACCGCCGTGAACAAAGAGGCGAGTTCTATATCGAAACCTACTTTGACGGCTTCGGTCGCCAGACAGGAACATTGAACAAAAAGGGGGAGCAAACAGGTATTAACTACCATGCCTATGGATTCAAAAACTTTACATATTCTAACGTTGGCGATAAAACGTTTTACGATGTATTGGACAGACCTATTCAGTCCCTGCATAGAGACAATACTTCTATTCGCTATGTTTATGACGATAATACCGTTTACGTCATGGATGAAGAAGATTATGAGACGGTACAATACTATGCCTCCTTTGGTGACCCTGATGAAAAATTGCTGGTTGCTCTCAGAGATACAGCGGGAACTGTCGCGATATATGGCTACAATATTCTCGGCAGCCTGATATCCAGTTCTTATTGTGGAATCTCACGAAATTACAGCTACAATGACAAAAACTTTTTAGAATATGAATCTCATCCAGAGACCGGTGAAATTCGTTATGGACGAGATAATGTCGGTAATATGACCAGCAAAATCGACGGAACCGGCATAGCATATTACGATTACGACGCAATCAATCGACTGAGAGGGATAAGAAAGGGAACTGAAAGTATCACCTTCGGCTATGACGACGCAGATAATCGGACCTCCGTGACCTCACCTGATGCCAGTTACGTGTTGACCTTTGATGATGTTAATCGGTTGACTGGCAAAACTGAAACAATCCTTGGGGTCTCCTATTCATCACGTTACGATTACGATGACAATGATAACCTCAAACAAATTACCTATCCCGGGGGGTGTGCTGTCACGTATTCTTACGACAGCAATAATGAAGTAAAGGATATTCCCGGCTTCATTTCTTCCGCCAGTTACAATCTTGCCGGGCAACCTCTCAGTTATGGCCTGGGTAACGGAGTCAACAGTCTTTTTGCTTACAATGAACGTTATCTGCCGACTGTTATTGGTGCTGTCCCCATCATGGATTATAGTTACGGCTACGATGGTGATCTACGTGGCAATCTCACTGCGATCAATAACAATCTTGATGCCGGTAAAAACCAGACGTTTACCTATGATGTTCTTAATCGTCTCAGTCGTTTCAATGGTTCGTGGGGCAGCGGGCATTTCTCTTACGATGTTTGCGGTAACCGTCGGGCAAAATACATAAACGGTGTTGAAACCCTTTATTATTATTCCAGCAACACGAATCGCTTGCGTAGTACATCAAGTTATATGCCTACGCTATTGTCCTTAAGCACTGACAGTAGTGCACTCACCTGTTATTACAACAGTGTCGGCTGTCTGCAGTCCGGGACTTCGGGCAACATCAGTTATGAGTTGACCTACGATGGCTTCAACCAGGTAAAAAGTATTTTATTTGATTCTGGCCCTGTGCTTGAAGCTGGATATGACGGCGATGGTTTACGGGTGATAAAAACCACCAGTGCCGGCACAACCGTGTATCATTACGATCCGGCAGGCAATGTCCTCAGTGAAAGTGATGCCGCGGGGCAAAATATTGCCGATTATGTTTACCTCAACGGCAAACTTGTTGGCAAGGTTGCCGTTAATTCCGAGCTGGGAGAGGAGGTCTCTTACTATCATACGGACCCGACAGGAACCGTTCTTGCCATAAGTGACGCCTTAGGGCAAAAAGTCTGGGAGGCGGACTATAAACCGTTTGGCGAGGAATATATCATCAGCGCCAACGAAGAGAATACCAAGAGGTTTGTTGGCAAAGAAAAGGATATCGAGACCGGTCTGAACTACTTCGGCGCTCGTTACCTGTTTTCCGGAATCGGTCGCTTTCTGGCCCCGGATGCGGTCAGAGCGGTAGATGCGCAAAGCGGCCAGATCAATGCCGCACTGCTCGCCAATCCGCAACGACACAATGTCTATGCCTATTCTTTGAATAATCCATACCGGTATGTGGACCCGGATGGACGTAGCCCCAAAGATCGCAGCCTTTTTAGTGGTGTAGGAATGGGCGGATCTCAGGGCCTTCCTAGTTATGCAGGCATGGATAGGGCAGGGAATTTACGACCAATAGCTAAATCTTCAAGGTTGTTGTCCGCACCGCCTTCCGGTAGCAAGGGAAACGTATCAACTCTTGTAGAAACGACACCAGGGGGAAGGATTCTTACTGAACATGCAATAAAACGCATGACGAACCCTCCAAAAGGGAGAGCCCCTATGACCGTTGCAGAAGTAGATAAAGTTTTAGATACTGCTAATAAGGTGAAAAAAATGAACTTCCATCCTGAGGGAGACACCATTACTGTTCAAAATACGAATCTTTCAGGAAAGCCACAAGTTGTTGTGGATTCTGAGACTGGAAAAAGGGTTATAACTGTCATTAAAAATGTGCAAAAATAACACAACGGATATTTTAGATGGATGTAAGAAAAGATAGAATAATTATGGCTCTTGAGAACATTTCTCAAGATGTATTACTAACTGAATCAATTGCGCGTGATTTGGAAACGACTATTTTAGAGATTTATCCTGATGCGGATGATGATGAGCTTTTTGAAGATCTACTGCACATGCTAGCTTCTTATGAACCACATGGGGGAGATTTTTTGTATGATGAGAAACGGCTTAAGGAGGAATGTGGAAGGGTTTTGAACGTGCTAAGACACTTGTAAGAGTCCCTTAATGGCTAATTGCCTTTTTGTTCTTTGAGGGTGTTCAAAATTCGATGTCAGCGTCAAAAAAGGGCTAAGGGGGGAAATCTTAGATTGACATCAAGCGATTTATCGGCAAAGAAAAGGATGTCGAAGCTGGCCTGAACTACATGGAGTAAGCAGTGGGGGCAGATCTTGAAGTGCAATATTGTTAGAGGAAAAGTTGTCATTCAAGACCTGTCCCTGTAGGTGATGCGGCAATACCACCGCCATCAACAATGAACTTGATGCGACGAAAAACCAGACATTCACCTACGACGACCTCAACCGAATCCGAACCTTTAATGGTGCCTGGGGCAGCGGGGCCTTTACTTACGATGTCGGCGGTAATCGTCTGCGAAAAACCATCGCCGGAGTCGCCACCAGCTATCATTATTCCACCACCAAGCGATTAACCAGCACCACGGGCGGCGAATTACTGAGTTGTTCCTACAACTTCACCGGCCATCTGAGTTCGGGAAGCAAGGATGGAATCAGTTATAGCCTGACTTACGATGGGTTCAACCAAGTAAAAAGCATTCAGATCGACTCCAGCACGGGGTGTGAAGAGGGGACATTCTATTTTACCCTGGGCAATAAAAAAATATTTCTCAAGTAAATCAGTCGGTTAAGATTTAAGCCTGTTTTTTCACGCACCTGTCCCATTGTGTTTATACCGACGTTGTCCCACATCTTGGCGAATCTTGAGCTTCATCGTTACAAGTATCCGGCATCCCCTGCCTGCAGTGGGAACAGGGCCGCCTCAGCATTCCTTATCCAAGCTTCAAGATTCCAGTGAGAGGCCCTTGTTTGTCCCGCCCGAGGTCCATGCCTCAACGTTGTTGATCGGGCTCTTCTCGCCGCCGACTGCTTCAGGAGTAATTACGTCCTTGTGAAGCAGTCAGAATCAAATGCCTGGTTCCGTTTCATCAGGGTCCAGGCAATAATCAGCATTTTGGCCGCCAGCTTGACCCGCATCTTTAACTTGATGCCGCGTTCCATTTCCCGTCCTTTGAGCAGGCCGGTAAAGTAGCTGCGGATGGTTGCATCTTTGTAGCTGGCAATTTGTGCCGCCTGCACCAAGGCATAGCGCAATCCGGCTTTGCCTTGTTTGGAGATGACCGGTATCGCGCTGTCGCTCTTCTTGCCGCTTCGCGAGGCGCTGAGATCCAGTCCCGCCAAGCGCAGGACCTGCTTGCGGCTGGTAAAACGATTGGCATCGCCAATAGCCGCCAGGGTCATGGCCGAGACGATTGGACCAAAGCCGGGGATTGTCAGCAGACAGGCGTAGGCCGGGAACGTTTGCGCAACGTCCTTGAGTCGTTTTTCCAAGTCACGCTTGATCTGGCGCACCTGACAGAGCTGCTCGACCAGTGCGCGTCCCTCCCAGGCTGCCGACTCGGGCAAGGCGCAGCCGACGGAAAGCTGACTGGCCTGCCAGATGGCCTCTAACAGGCGTTCTTGAGCCATGGAGCGTTTTTGCATCTGGTAGCCTCGGCGAAAACCTTCAAAGGACATCGCGGCAATACGTGCCGGGTCGAAATCGTTGGCAATGAGATCGAGAATGAGACCATCTTGCCCGCCTTGGGGCATCTGCTTGTCCAATTCCGGGAAATACTGCGCCAGCAAATTGTTGCGGATGCGCATTCGCAAGCCGTGTTCCTGCTTTTTCAACTTGGCCCGATAGGCGAGCAAGCTGCGCAATTCACGGATCTCATCCTCGCCGGGATCATAAAATTGACAGCGCCCCTGACTAACCAGATCAGCAATATTCGCGGCATCCTTGGTGTTGTTTTTGTCCCAGCGGCCATCCAGCAACGTTCTGTTTTTGGCTACGGCAACATTGGAGACATAAACAACCTGCTCGTTGTTGCGAATCAAATATTCAGCCAGTGGTTTGTGATAAGAAGCTGTCGGTTCGACACCATAGACGCATTCTTTCAACGTATGCTTCACCATCAGGCTATCCGCCATGGACTGAAGCTTTTTAAAGTCTTCGATGGTATTGTAAAAGATCAATTTCTTCCAAAGCGTCCTGCCGTTTGCATCGCCGAAGAAAGCATGATGTTTATCTTTGGCAATATCAATCCCGACCACCAGCGTCGTTTTGCAGCCGCGAATGGATTCGCGCAACCGCCTGAACTGTTGCACCCTATCTTGTGCTTGCGTCATAAAATGCCTCCTTTGCGTAAACGTTGCATTCGTTGACCATTACACAAAATGGAGCAGGAAACAGGCTGTTGTTTTACTATGTTTTTTTATAATTTCCGGGGATTTAATTCGCTTACAATGTTAGATATAACGTTGTTGCTTTATTGCTTTAACGTTTGCATCAGCCAATCGTGTAGCGGGAGTTCTGGGGACAGTATATTTAACTCGGTTGGAGCATCGTAAGGATCCATCCTGCCGGGCAGGATGATGTGATGGTCGGGGCGCGCAGTTGCTTGATCTTGTAGCGGATTGGAAGACTTTCTCCTGTTGTCGTTCGCAGAAGTCGTAAAAATGGCGGTTCTGTATGCTGTTTCGAATGGCGCTAGTTTAAGGGAAAGAGCAGCAAAACCGGGACTGTCCCCGCACGGGGGCTGTCCCAGGATTTTGCGGTGCAAACCGCCACCGTTCCATGGTCCGTAAACATCTGGGACAGCCCCCGGTAGGGCTTGGGACAGTCCCGAGTTTACTGCAGAATTGCTTAACTAGTGCCATTCTATGCTGTCCCCGAAACTCCCAAAAAAGACGATCGCGCGGTTGTTGCCGCGCTTGAGTGACGCAGTGGGGATATTCGGGAATAACAATGTGGGCTATTTTTTTGGGATGAGAGAAGGACCGACTGGTCTTGTGATAAAAGCAATCTAATAGGGGGAGTGTCCATCGTTTTCCCTCGTTTTCCTCGTTTTCGAATGTATATTTCATAAGGGAAAATGATAGTTACTCGGGCGAATGGAGAATTTTTGACAATTATTTGTAAAACATCAAATAGGTGGTATGAAAATGCTAAATCCATGAAAGATGGCCTATAAAGTATGATAGAAATTTTAAAACAAATTTTGGGAAAGAAAGTTATACGTCTTTTCTTTGTTGTCTGGCCTCCATTGGGTGAGACAGATATGGATCAAATTGATATTTCAGTTGGATTTGTATTTTCAGATGATCCTCATAAATTAATCGTGATAACTACAGATAAAGATGATATGACAAGGCCTTCTGTCTTGAAGGAAGATATTCCTAAAAGAATCTTTAATTGGAGTGATTTCAATGACAAAATAAATAAATGGTCATCACTGTCTGATAGTGATGATATTGATTTTGAGTATTATGAGGTTACTTGTGAAAAAATATTTAATAATATTTGTAATAATGTAATATGTAAAATTGATTTGATTTGTATCTCTTCTTGTAGAGAGCCTGTTGCTATAAAAATTTTCTTCGAAAGTGATTATATTATTTCGAGTCCAATAAATGATGGAAACTCAGTTGAAACAAGAAATTTTAATAAGATAAATAATCTTGTAAATTTTTCTTGCTTGGGAGACTTGGTTTTTCTTGATGTGGAAAGTTTTTCTTAAAATAGGTTGGAGATCAATTTGGGATTTGATCTTAGATCAAACTGGATCAACAACGAGATGTTGAAAAAATCCCATCCGGGAATTTTCAACGGTGGAGGGTGTTCAAATTTCTGTGTCAGCGTCATATCGGCCGAGATGCTTTTCGAGCCGATCCGAGGAATAAATCCTCAGCTGCACCAGAGTCAGATACCCGGGCTTTATCAATGATTTTGTGTAAACGGTCCACCCGTTAGGGCTCTAGCAACCGTCCTTCAAAGATAGTCGAAATTGATTCAATGCCGATCCTAAACGGGTAATCGGCATTGTTTTTTTACGGACCTAAGCTGAGCCAAAGACGGTTTTCCTTCGAGGAATATAGTCTGATCGGCAAAGTTGCCGTAAACTCCAGCGCACAAGAAGAGAACTACTATTATCATACCGACCAAGTCGGAACCGTCCTTGCCATAAGTAACGCCGCCGGGCAAAAAGTCTGGGAGGCGGGCTATAAACCGTTTGGCGAGGAATACAGCGTTGTCGCCAGCGAAGAAAACGCCAAGCGGTTTGTCGGCAAAGAAAAGGATATCGAGACCGGTCTGAACTACTTCGGCGCTCGTTACCTGTTTTCCGGAATCGGTCGCTTTTTGTCCCCGGATGCGGTCAGAGCGGTGGATGTGCAAAGCGGCCAGATCAATGCGGCACTACTCGCCAATCCGTACCGGTATGTGGACCCGGATGGACGTAGCCCCAAAGATCGCAGCCTTTTTAGTGGTGTAGGAATGGGCGGATCTCAAGGCCTTCCTAGTTATGCAGGCATGGATAGGGCAGGGAATTTACGACCAATAGCGAGACCTTCAAGACCTGTAGGTAAAGTACCTACCGGTGCCCAAGGTTTGAAACCTGTTATAAACCCCCAAGGCAAGCAAACAGGTATAGCGTTTACAGACGGAAGAGGTGGCGCTAATAAGCAAGTAGATACGATTAGGATCATGAATTCTACACCACCAAGAGGGAAGAGCCCTGGTTACCCAGATGGCTATATAAAATATCAAAATAAAGCGGGACAAGGCGTAGATCCTTACACTGGGAAAACACTCCCAAACAGTCAGAGCCATTATCCAATAGATTAGGTGCCGAATTATGAAAGCATTACAGTTTTTGGTCGGTTTAACTATAGATAAATCCGAGTCTTTCAAAGATTATTTACAACTTGTTTTCTCGAATAATACAATTCTTAAGATATATAATAACTATAAATATAGTGGTGGTTCTGTTGTGAACCTTAGGCAAAAGAAGATATTGTTCATTGTAGAGGAAACTAGTGAAATAGTAATTGACTTTGGAGAGGGTGGAAAGTTATTTATTAGTTTGCTTGATGTGGATTATAATGGGCCAGAGGCGTTAGAATTGATAAGAGAAGACAAATCGCCGGTCGTATGGCAATAAGTTATAGCTTGAGTCCTTCACAAAAATGTTTGTTTAACTGGGTTGTATATCCTTCCTGCAAAACTAGTTTAATGCCGACCTGAGATTGCTGGTCGGCTTTTTTTCTATATACAATCAAGATCCATGTTTGACGCCCAAAGCACAAAGTCTGGGAGGCCGACTATGAACCGTTTGGTGAAGAATATCGTGTTGTCGCCAGCGAAGAAAACGCCAAGCGGTTTGTCGGCAAAGAAAAGGATATCGAGACCGGTCTGAACTACTTCGGCGCTCGTTACCTGTTTTCCGGAATCGGTCGCTTTCTGGCCCCGGATGCGGTCAGAGCGGTAGATGCGCAAAGCGGCCAGATCAATGCCGCACTGCTCGCCAATCCGCAACGACACAATGTCTATGCCTATTCTTTGAATAATCCGTACCGGTATGTGGACCCGGATGGGGAGCATCCGTTACTGGTTGCTTTGATCGGTGCCGTTGTTTACGGTAATCTGGCCACTCCGGGAGTTGCGAATGCGCCAGATGTCGGAGGTGAAATTTACCAAGGTCCTTCCGCTCTTGAGGTCACGGGGAATACCCTAGAAGGTGCAGCAATTGGTTTAAGCCTTACACGGCTCGCGGGTGAGGGTGCTTTTGCGTCAAAGGCTGGAACCCGAGTTGATGATTTAATACGATCATCAAAGCTTGGTAGAGCAACTAAGGGACGGTCAACTATCTTTGAGAGGAAGGGTGGATTGACCCAGGCAAACAAAGATTTTGATGCTCTTAGACCAGAAAAATTTTAAAAATAGACTAGGCGGGAGAGTGGGTAAATTGAAAGATGGGCGTACTGTTGTTAGAAATAAAAGTACAGACCTTGGTCGGCCAACCCTAGAAATTCAACAGGGTAAAAATAAAATAAAATTTAGATTTGACGATTGAGGATAATATGGAATTCAAAAAATGGACCCCCATAGATTCGCTTTCACAAACACTTTACCTTGAAGGCCTTTATGATGATTATGAAGGTTTTCGCTTGCTGCTTAGAGGGGCAGGTGAAGAACAACGAATATTGAGAATTGCATTCGATTCCGCTTTGTCTTATAGAAATATTGATGAGGGTGATTCAGGTTTTTTGCAGTGGTTTAATCATGAAAGTCAAAATATACATAAATCTGATGAGGTCGTTCATTACTCTATATATACTCCAAATGATTGTTTAGATGTTTTGTCGATATTTCCACCAACAGTCGAATGGCTCAATTGAACAATATTATGAATATCATTTTGTCAAAACAAGCCAATGGAATTTTAAGAATTGAACTTTTTCTGCCTCGTCAGCAAGATTTGTGGAAATACCTGAATCCGTGAGGTAGCCAATCGGCACTTTCACGGTTTGCCTGCGAACCCATTTTCGCAGTCGATTTTGATTCAAAGCCGACCTGATTTGCTCCGATGAGCTCAGGCGGCCATGCTCTTTGACAATTCAGCTGATTATTTTTTCGTTGAGCTCACTCCTTCGCGGAACTTCCCTTTAAGGAGAGGAATGACACAATGTTCGATCATTATAAAGAAGCTCGGAATCTTGCTGGACAACTACGAAAAGAGGCAATGTCAGATTTTGCTGATAAGATAATAAGTGCAATGGAAAGCGGCTCTACAGGCACAGAAATATTCATGGCATTGCGCTGGGAAATAGGGAAGCTGTTGGAAGTAAAAGCCTGTTCATTACCAAAACATATTAGAGATAAAGCAACCATTCTGTATGATGAACTTGATAACGCATTGAAATGATAAAATTTTTCTCTTTGCAAACACATGCTTTTGATAGGGAGTCACTTCTGAAAGCCGCAACATAGCCGGGTTGTCAATGAACTTGGCTATGTTGCAGTACATCCATGAGTTTTAAAAGCTTTTTTGTGGCAAGCTTCATGAAGACTTCAGATCAGATTCCTTCAAAAAGTGATATGACAATCATTTCAGGAAGCAGTGGATAATAACGACCTTCGTGTTTTTTGAAAATAATGGTTTCATAGAGACCGCCCAATTTCTTAAAGCTGGGGTCTTCCGCGAGGTAGATCTTGAGATTGTGTCTGGACATGTCAAAGCTTTCTACCAAAACCATATCCTCATAGTAATCATCCTCCATGATCTTTTCCCAGAGGATTCCCCATATTTCCCGGTCGCTTTTCCCTTTAAGATTCGGAGCATCCAAAGGAAAGAACACCGACTCGCGGTATTCTTCATCGTTTCGCAGCCGTTCGCTCGCTTCCTTCACGATCTGGACCGACTCTGGATGCAGATTGTCAAGAATCGCCTGCGGATTGGTTGCCGCATCGCGAATATAATCGGCGTATTCGTAGCAGAGCGCGGTGTTGAGGGTCACCAAGATCAGTACAATAGCAAACACGCTTGCTCTCATGTTGTGTTGTTCTCCTTATGATAAAAATCAAGTTGCATTAACAACCCCTGAAAAAGACAGTGGGCCGTGTAACCCTCAAGATTCAGGATGACCGCAATAGATATTGATAATTAGAGCTATTTTATGCGACATGCTGGCCGGAGTCGATGGAAAATGGTCGTTAAAGATAAAAGCAGAATAATTACAACTAATTATCTTTTTGTGTGTCGTTTTGTCCTGTATCCTGACCTGTACGAAGTTTTTAACCGTTGTCAGAGATGGAGGTAGGTTAAATGATGAAATGGATGCTGTCTATTCTGGTTGTTTGTGTCTTTACCGTTCCGGCCTATGCCGAGCTGGAAAGAACGATCTGGGCGTGGGATACACAGACGCCACAGCAGGGAAATTTCTTGGCAGGTTTTGGTGGCGGATACGAACACTACAATTATCTCAGAGTCGATGGTCGTGCCATGCAATCCACCGTCGCACTGAGTTACGGTCTCTGCGATAACTGGTCGGCCGGGTTGGAAATGTCCTATCAGTATTGGCGGGAAAAGGGCTACGGAGAAAAATATTCTGAAAAAGGGCTGGGTGATTCGGCTCTGGTCACCACCTACCGTTTTATCAATGAACAGCAAAGCAACGTCGAGTTTGCGGTGAGAGGCTCGCTGAACATTCCGAGTGGTGATGAGGATCGTTATCTCGGCAGTGGCAACTGGGAGCCCAAGCTGGAATTTATTACCGCGTCATCGCTTGGGCCGGTTGTGCTCGTGACGAACCTGGGCGTTACCTACATTTTTGATGCTGAAAGTCAGGAAGAAGATGTGGTTCTGAACGGTGACATGGAATGTGTGGTTCCGTTGACATCGTGGTTAAGCGCCAATGCGGTTGTATCCGGTTGGACGTCTCGCTGGGAGGAGTCCGTCGATGATCATTATATTCAGCTCGGAGGAGGTGTCAGAGTTGCACCGAGTACGGATACCTTTATTGCGGCTTCACTTTATCATCTGGTTGCCAGTGATCTTTACGATGATGACTGGTATGTGCTGCTGAATATGGGGGCGGAGTTCTAGCTGAAGGTAGAGCCCCTGGAAGAGTGATCCGTATCGTGCTCATACCGACCTTCGGGAGGACGCATTGAAGAGAACAAGTTGTTTTGTCTGTGGGATTCTGCTGTTACTGTCCGCCACCGTTCAGGCCGCGACGGTACATCTGGGAGGAATGGCCTTTGATCCACTGGACAATGCCACTCAGCAAAGATTATCCGATGTGCTCTTTGTGGCCGAGGATTCGCAACAGCCTGTCAAACAAACGGTCTCCGCAGACACGGCAGGGCATTATTTTGTTGTCCAGTTTGATGGACCCATTCTCGAAGAATGGCGACACTCTCTGGAAAACTTCGGTGCAACAGTGCTTGATTATGTGCCGGACTTTGCCTTTATCGTCCACCTTGATCCTCAGAACGCAACCCAGCTCAGCAGTCTTGCCTATGTGCGCTGGGTTGGTTCCTACCGCGCAGACTATCGTTTAAGCCTTGAGGCCAAAGCGCTGGCCACCTTTTCCGTCCCTGAGGAGCAGAATCCGGAGGAGGCTGAGGTGACACGATTGCGTATTGACGCTTTCCCCGGCGAAGATAGTGCGGCCATCAGTGCGGCGGTCACCGCGTTGGGCGGTACGGTGCAGGAGGTGGTTGAATCCTCATGGGGCATTCGCCTCGCTGCGACGGTCGCGGCAGAGCACATTGAAGAACTGGCCCACATCTCCGGGATAAAATGGGTTGAGGTTTACAAGGCACCTAGGACCTCAGCGAATGTGGCTGCTGATATTATAGACCTGACCAATGCCCGTTTTCAGACAACGGGCGATGGTTTATACGGGGAAAATCAGGTCATCGCGGTATGTGACAGCGGCCTGGACCGCGGTTCACCGACGGATATCCATCCCGACTTTCTCGACGGTAAAGGCAACTCACGTGTTGCCGCCATCTTTCGCTGGGGCGACTACAGTTCCTCCCAGGATAGTGCTGGACATGGCACTCATGTCGCGGGACTGGTTCTTGGTAACGGCCAACAATCCGGGGCTGATCCGGCCAATAATGATTTTCCCGAAGACAGTTTTGCCGGCATGGCTCCTAAGGCGCGGCTGATCTTTCAGGCTGTTGGAAATCCAGATTTCTCGTCAGTCTCTTTGCCCGGCCTGCCTGCCAGCCTGACGCCCCTGTTTCAGCAGGCTCTGGATGCTTCGGCGAGCATTCACAGCAACAGCTGGGGTGAGGCCGGTAACGGCGAGTACACGACTTTGTGTGAGGATGTGGATCAGTTCTGTTGGGATCATAAGGAGTTTTTAGTCCTTTTTGCCGGCGGCAATGCGGGCCGAGATCGCGATATGGATGGCATGGTGGACCGCTATGGTCTTGATACTCCGGCGACGGCCAAAAACTGTCTGACCGTTGGCGCCAGTGAAAGTTTGCGGGCTGCAGGCGGGTTCGCGGAGATGGTGTGGGGAAGTTTTCGTGATTACGCGGAGCCGATCAACTCGGATCTGACGTCGGATAATGCTCAGGGCATGGCATCCTTTTCTTCGCGAGGACCTTGTCTGGATGGTCGTATCAAGCCGGATCTTGTCGCACCGGGGACCAATATTCTCTCCACCCGCTCCGCCGTGCAACAGGGCAATGGCTGGGGCCATTACGATGATTGGTATTATTACGCTGGCGGCACCAGTATGGCGACGCCGATTGTGGCGGGCGCGGCCGCCGTGCTGCGTGGCTATCTAACCCGCCAGGTGGAGACGTTTAAGGTGACGCCGCCCTCATCGGCCATGCTCAAGGCCTGTCTGGCCAATGCCGCGACCGGCATGGAACCGGGCCAGTATGTCGATTCCGGTGTTGTTGAAGTGTCGATGACTCCCGGCGTGGTAGCCGGATGGGGACGACTCAATCTTGAAAATGCCGTGAACCCTCAAGCGCCTGATTTTATCACGTATGTCGATAACGACACGGGATTGACGACTGGTGAAGAGATTCATTATGCGGTCAGCAAGGTGGCGGCCGACAGCCCGTTGCGCATCAATCTGGCCTGGACCGACTATCCGTCTTCCGCTGCCTGCAACGGCGGACTGGTGAACGATCTGGATCTGATGGTGACCGATCAACACGGGCAGGTTTATTATCCGGATAATGCTTTGGCGCAAGGTGCCATGGAGCGGGAGTCCTACTATGATCTGAGTCAGGGGGTCACATTACTCAGTGCCAGCCAAGTAGCGTTGCGTCTGACGCCGGACAGCTATCCCAAACGGTTAAGCTCCCTGGTGTTTGCCGGCTGGAACGATTCCTGGACGCACACGCCGGTCACCGTCGAGATCTATCACGCGGACAGTGGTGGTGAACCGACCGGCAACACCCTGTACTCAAAAACGTTGGCCAACTGGGGGGCGGGGAGTACGGAGCGACAGATCATAACATTTGAAGCGGCTCTTCCGGTTGATATCGATATCACGCAAGGGGATGTGTTGGTTGTGTTTACCTTTGCTGACGCTGCAGCGACAGGTTTGCTGGGGACTGCCAACGATGCAGAAGGACGGGCTCTGATCAATACCGGCGGTGGCTGGCAGGCGTCTGCAGTGGTGCCGACAGTCATAGGGACGTTTTTCAGTACCGATGACGCGGAAACTTTTGATCGGGTGAACAACGTGCTGGGAGTGACGATTGATGCGCCGTCCGGAGATTATACCGTAACTGTGCGAGGCTATAATGTTCCGCAGGGGCCGCAGCCCTTTGCTTTGGTCATCCGTGGGACGCACGAGCCTGAACCGGAGTGGGGACGCGAGCGGTATCCGTTCTGGCGTCAACGGCGCTAAAACTGACGGTAACGATGTATGACAACGGGCCGATGTGGTGAACGCATCGGCCCGTTGTTGGTTGGAACTTATTTCGCCAACACCGATTGCATGACCGGAAACAGATCAATGTTGTCCACATACGCTCCGCGCACCGGGTCGGTCGCGGTGGCGCGGGCAGCCAGTTGTTCGGCGTTAGCACCACGGGCAAGCAGTGGAACCAGAGAGTTGGTGTGGCTGGTGTGATGCCATTCGAGGCCGGGGAGTTTGCCGGCACCGTTATTGGTCACCGGCTTCCAATCCGGGTCCGAACCAGGACCGGTCAGATAACCGCATTCATGGTCCGCAGTGACCAGTACCAGTGTGTCCTGCCAAGAGCTGTTGCGTTCCACCCAGTCGCATACCGCAGCAACGGTGCGGTCGAAATCGACCTGTTCTTCGATCAGGCGGTCCGACTGGTTGTCGTGGCTGGCCCAGTCGATGGCACCACCCTCAATCATCAGGAAAAAGCCTTTTTCATTATTGTCCAGCACGTTGAGCGCCGCGCGACTCATTTCGACCAAGGTCGGCACCGTGGGAATCAGCGGAACCGTGTACGGCTCAACAACCTGTGTCGTGACATGGCTGCCGTAATCACCGTCGCCCTGAAGTTTGCGTTCTTGCTGAAGGGTTTGGGCAATGCGCGGCACGCCGAGCAGGCGGCGGGGTGTCTCACCGCTAGCCAGTCGGTCAAAATCTTCACGACTTTCGATCAGGGTCCAGTGGTCTTCAATGCCATCTCCATCAGCATCATTGCCGACGTCGCCTTGTTGCAGTTGATGCCACAGTGTTTCACCACCGACATATTGATAACTTTTCGGAACTGGCAGCAGCTGACCATCGTTGTCGTACCAGGGGTGCCCGCCACCCATGAGGACATCCACGCCACTGTTGAGGATCATTTCGCGGGCAATCTCTTCATAATTGCGGCGGCTGACATTGTGCGCACCAAAACCGGCCGGGGTGGCGTGGCTCAACGGTACACTGGTGACAATCCCGGTGGATTTTCCTCGCTTTTCAGCGTATTCCACAATGTTATCCACAGGCTGGCGTTGACAATCCACACCCAGCCCTGCCTTGAATGTTTTGCTGCCGCAGGCCAGAGCTGTTGCTGCCGCAGCCGAATCCGTGGCGCCTTTTTTGACTTGGGCGAAGCCACTCCACGCCAGTGAGGCATCATAAGAACCGCCATAGAGGTAAGTGCTCATCGCCAGTTTGACCGTGAAGTCGCGATAAGGTGGAGCATCAAGCTCTCCACTGCGATAGAGACTCCCCGCCGCCAGATGATTGAAGCCCATACCGTCACCAATGAGCAGGATGACGTTTTTAGCATGGGAGACGACCGCAGGTTGTTCAACGGCTGTGGCTGGTTTCTGAGCGTGATGTTCATTGACCTGCTGTTCGTTGTGTGTCGCAGCAGGTCCGGCTTTCGTTTCGGTTTCACTGTGGCTCTGACAGCCGCCCAGCCAAGGCAGACTGACAACGGCGAGAACCGTCAAGAGGATGTGTACTGGGCGATGGCTTTTATATCGAGATATCATCATGATCCTATCCTATGAGTTCTTGAAAAAGAAATTCAAGCATCTTTCTGAGTGACGTGCCAGCTCTTAGCAGGCTGTTGAAAAGGCCCAGGATGGGGCTTTTTCAACGCCCTGTTAGAGATCATCTCCGGCAATCTGCTCCCACTTGTAGATCTGGAAGGTGCAGTTGTCGGACATGGCGACAAACATCCCTCGGGGGAAGTCTTTGCCCAGCGGGGTTGAGGTGACTTCCGAGCCATCACTTTCGCAGGTGGCCAGCTCCACCACTTTAAGCAGAGGGTGGTGATGCGGATCGTCAGCCGTGCCCTGACGGGGGAAGATGTGAAACTCGTTGGCGTGCTGATCCGACACCAAGATATAGCCCTGTCCGTCAGCTTGAGTGTAGATGGAGATCCCTTCGTGATCACCGGCAAAATCCCTGGTCGCGAACAGAGCCAGTTCTTTGTTCCCCTGTGATGGATCAGCGTAGTACTTGCGTACGCCGACCCCTTCGTCGGAATAGTAGATGTAACCCAGCTCGTCATCCACGGCAATGGCTTCGATTTCATTGAGGCCACTGAATGTGCCGAACCGGCGTACCAAGGTGGCGCTGAGTTGGCCGTTGCCGTCATCATGAAGCAGATATTGCCACAGATAACTGCCGGAAGGGCCGTTTTTGCGGCCGACCACGGCGAAGATCGCCCCATCCGCAGGGCGCTTGTAGAGTGAGATGCCCATCAGCGCACGCTGGTCTTCACCCTGTTCACCGACAAACATATCAAGGCCACCGCCGTCAATGGCGGTCATATCCGGCAGACTGAACACACGCAGTTTGCTGGTCAGGCGTTCGGTGGCGACAGCAATATCCACGGACTTGCCACCGAGCATCAGGCCGTATTCAATATCGACGTTGTTCGGTCGCTTGAGGGGAACGGTCTTGTCCTTGAGCATGTGTCCTTTGAGGTCGAAGACGTACAGTCCACCATCCTTTTTTTTGTCCGTGCCAACGATGAGGCTTTTAGCGGTATCGTGCGGGTTAATCCAGATCGCCGGATCGTCGGTATCATTGGGCGTCATGTCGGTCACCCGCTTGGGATGGATAATCGACGTGTCGCAGTTGCGCTGATAGGGGGCCTCTTCGGCGAGACCGAGTGACGGCACCAGCAGGGCAGAAGCCACTACGGTTGCGGTCAAGATGCGGGCAAAGGTGGTAAAAGAAAACATAACACTCTCCTGAAAGGTTAATTAATCGCAAAGCGGATCGGCACGGTGATCCAGGTGGCCACGGCCGCCTGATCGAGCATGCCCGGTTTGAAGCGCCAGCTGCTTACCGCCTGCAGCGCGGATTCATCAAACACGCCCGGCGGATTGGCTTGCACCACAGAGGCTTGATGCACAGAGCCATCCGTAGCAACGAGAAATTTGACCATCACCACGCCGCCGATTTTTTGTTCGCGCGCCTTATACGGATAGATCGGTTCGCGGCGGCTGATTACCTGCGGCATGGTGTCGACCTGGCTGATGTCAAACTCGGTCTGTGGCGCACTGACCGGATTAAAGGCCATGCCGCCCAGCTTTATGTCGCTGACCGCTGCTTCAAACTGTGGTTGCGGCATCTGCATTGGCGGCGCCTGAGGTGGTGGCTGCTGACTGCGCGTCGGCAACGCCGGTGGTGCTTTGGGTAATTCCTTGGGCGGTGGCGGCTGTTTGTGTTTTTCCTCCGGCGGAGGTGGCGGTGGTGCCTGACGCAGATTGTTGAAGGTGAAGGCGCTGGTCGTTGACTCCTTGTCACCATTGGCGTCGATTTGCGACAATAACGGGATCAGCAGAAACAGCACCAGATTGGTGGCCACGGCCGCCGCCAGAGCGGTGGCAAGAAGGGAGCGCTGTTGTGCCATGTCAGGCCCCTTTTTTGGCGGCAACGCTGAGGTTTTTCACCCCGGCCAGACGGCAGGCATCCAGCACCTGAATCACCAGACCGGAGCGGCTGTTGCGATCTGCCGCCAAGACCACCGAGCCGTTAGGGTTCTGCATCAGAAAACGCTCCATGTACGACTGTACCGAGCGCACGTCCATGGGTTTGCCTTCAGCGACAACCAGATTGTCGGCGGTGATGGCGAGAACAATGTTGGTGCTGTCCTTGGTTTCGGCGGTCTGGGCAATGGGCCGCTGCACATCGACCCCGGCTTCACGGACGAACGACGTAGTGACGACAAAGAAGATCAGCAAAATAAAAATCATGTCGATCAGCGGTGACATGTTGAGTTCTGCGGGTTTACGCCGTTGACGGCGATTGAGTGTGACACGAGCCATGATTACAGCCCTCCCTGTTGCAGCAGATGCAGACTGAAACGCTGCATCCGTTCTTTGATCTGTTCGGCCCGGCGATGGAGCAGCGCACCGAGGATCAGCCCCGGCACGGCCACGACCAGCCCGGCCTGGGTGGTGATCAGCGCTTCTGAAATGCCGGCGGCCATGGCACGGGCATTGCCGGTGCCAAACACGGAAATGACGTCAAAGGTGGTGATCATGCCGCTGACCGTGCCGAGTAGACCCATCAACGGCGCGGCGCTGGCCAGCACCAGAATGGTGCCGATGAAGCGATCCACGTCATTGCTCTGGCGCTGCTGCAACTGCAGCAGGTGATCGCGGTCCAGGCACTGATGATCCTGCAGCCACATGAACTGGCGAAGAATATTCTGTTGCCAGAATGCGCCGACGTAGCGGCGCGCCTTCAGTGCTTCGCGGTATTGTTTCAGGCTGGCCTCCTCACGGCGGGCCTGGAAGAATAACAGCCATTTGTAGAAAATCATCAGCCACATCACCAGTGAACTGATCAGCAATGGCCACATGATCAATCCGCCGTGACGGATCATATCGAGGCTTTCGCCGAGCAGATTAGTCATGATGGCTTTCCTGGGGCTGCGGTTTGATGCGGCCGGTTTTCAGCAGGGTGATTTTGAACGCCGTGCCTTTTTCCTCCAGGTCGCCGATCAACACATCCACCCGCCGTTCAAACAGGTGATGCAACAGCATGATGGGAATCGCCACAGCCAGACCGACCTGAGTGGTGATCAATGCCTCGGAGATGCCGCCTGACATCATTTTCGGATCGCCAGTGCCAAACACGGTGATGACCTGAAAGGTGCTGATCATGCCGGTAACAGTACCAAGCAGACCGAGCAGTGGCGCAATCGCAGCAAACATGGCCATGGTCGGCAGAAATTTTTCAAAACGCGGCATCTGCTTGAGCAACGCTTCTTCCAGCGCGTTGTCGAGGACGTCCTGGGTTTGACCAATCTGCTTCAGACAACTGGAGAGAATCTGACAGGTGGGGGCGTTTTTCTTTTCACGGCAGAACATCTCCCCCTCCTTGACCTGATCCATCTCGACATAGCGCGTGACCTGATGGAGGATGGTGTCGGAGTTGGCGCGGATGCGCAGGAAAAAGGCTAATCGCTCCGCGCCCAGCAGCAGAGCGATGGCGCCGATAGCGAGGATCGGCCAGACCAGGAAGCCACCTGATTTCAGCCAGTCACTAAAGCTTTTGCTTTGGGTCATCTGCAGAAAGACCGCACCACCGGAGATGTCCAACGGCAGGTGATGGTCTTCGCCGCTGAAAAAGCGATTGATGGCGCTGCGTGCCGGACCGGGAATTTCACCGGCCACGGCCACCAGTTGGCGTCCGTCACTGTTGGCCTGCAAATAACCGGCCTCGTCGCGATCACGGTAGATGGCTCCCAAAGCACCGATGCGGGCGATCTCTCCGCGCACGACATTGCCGTCGGCGGCAAAGAACTCGCCATTGCCCAACATGACCTGGCCACCTGCTTGCGTATAGGCGCGGCACAGAGCGGTCAGCGCACGAATCTCGTCCATACCGGGAAAGGCTTTCTTCTCCATGATGGTATCGACGGTCTGGCGGTAGTGGCTAAATTCAGGGCCGAGCGGGCTATGTTCGAACAGGTCGTTGACCCGCTTTGCTGCGCCGAGCACCGTGCCCTGGATGCCTTCAATCTCTTCCTGTTCGGCAGCCAGCTCCTGAGTGAGCTGTTGTTCGGTTTTGCTCAGTGCGGCGAGATCTTTCTGGACCAGACTGAGCTGCTGTTTTTCATCTTTCACCTGACTGCGCAGTTGGCCGAGCGCCTTTTTCAGATCGGCCTCATCCTGCTGCATCAGCTGTTCAATCATGGCGGCGCGCGATAATCCCTGCTGGTTCATGGTGGTCAGCGAATCGCTGATCTCCTGCCAAGTGGCGGCGAAGACACTGTTGGAAAACAACAGCAGGGCGGTGATGATCAGAGGTGTCAGGGTTTTCATTACACGCCCTCCGTGGCTCGTACCGCTTCCGGCAGCGGCAGATCGATCAGCTCCGCGGCGCGTTTTTGTTCAATGATGTCGATGGTCACGCGCACGGTGTCGCGATAGTCTTCGGGCAAGGGTTTCCAGACCCGTTTTTTCTCATCCCACTGGCCGACCTTGTCGCCGTTGGGGCTGATGTAAAACAGGCCGATGCGCCCAAGGCGCAGCACCTCAACCATGGTGTCACCACCGGCCAGGGGCAGGGTTTGCTCCGTGACTTCGACGCTGTTGCCGTAATCGGCCTCCACCTGTAGCGCTTCAAGCACGCGACGCAGCTTTTCACTCAGCGGCAGATCCGGATCGGTGAGAGACTGATCGAGAAACGTCAGACGCTCGCTGCGTTCCAGATCGAGAAACGGCAGATCTCCGGCCACATCCTCATGCAGGGTTTCCACGCTACTGTCGAGAAACGGCTCCAGCTCTTTGCGCAGTAGAGACATCTGTTCTTTCTGCCGTTTCAAGTCAGCGATGGTGACTTTTTTATGATCAACATACTGGCGATATTTTTTGGTTTGAAAACGGTTCCATTCCAGTTGGGTTTTTTGGTCCAGCAGGTCATTGACGAGCGCCTGGCGTTCCTCAGACCACTGCTCCACCTTGTCCTGCGTGGCGATTTCCCGTTTGAGAGCCGTTGTGCTCTGTTGTTCAATCAGTGCCGGATCCGCGGCCAGAGTCTGTAAGGACAGACTGCTGATCGCCAGGGTCAGACACAGGGTTTTCCATGCTGTGTTCATTGTCGGTACTCCATTGTGTGACGGTATCGGGACAGTTGATGTCCGGATGAAAATAGGGATGATGGTTCCCTGTTAAATTTTGGCGTTGCTCTCTCGCTCGGCTTGAGCGAGCAGATCCAGAACATCCAACGCATTGCGGGCCTGCGACCTGAATTGGCGGTCACCGAGGACCAGCTTGAAATGGTTGCGTGCCGCTTGCCATTGGCCGAGGTGCCAGGCGGCATAGCCTTGCAACAGGTGCTGGCGGGGTGTTGATAACGTGGCTGTCAGGGACAAAAGTTGCTGGTAGCTGCCGCGGTCATAAAGTACTTGCGCTTTTAAACTGAGCAGTTCTTTGTTTTTAGGTGCTCGGGTCAGAGCTTTGTCCACTTCGGCGAGGGATTGGTCAAACGCATAGCCTTGAAAGTACAGGCGGGCGATCTCCAGACTCTGTTCGGCGGCCGGAGTGTCGCCATAGGCCCGTTTTAAAAGGTCCGCGGCACGTAGCGGCGCCTGCAGGTAGCGGTAGAGACCGGCCAGTTGGACGAGGTCGTCACGGTTGTCACCGTGCAGCCGCAGAGTGACCTCCAGAGCTGAAGCCGCTTCGGTGTAGAGCTCTTGCTGTAATGAAATCTGGGCTTTAAGGCGCCAGTAGGGTTCGTGTTCGGGGTGTTGCCGGACAAGGTCGGTCAGGAGTTTCTGGCCTTGCTGCCATTCTTTGAGTTCGATATGACAGGAGAGCAGCAATTCATACCAGTTGGCTTTCATCGCAGCGCCGCTGTTGATCAGTCGGGTCAGGCTTTGCTTGGCCTGCTGGTAGTGTTGTCCCTGGATAAACGCAATGGCGGATTGGTAAAGTAACTCGGGGTCTTTATCCTGTTGCAACGTGTAACTGTGGGCAAACTGTTGTCCTGCCAGATCATAATGGTCATCAAGGTAATAGCAGGTGGCCAGGTTGATCGACAGCTGGGCATCGTCCGGTTGCCGTTCCAGAGCTTTGGCAAACGCCTGCGTCGCTTTGGGATAATCGTTGAGTCGGTGGTAACTGGTGCCGAGCAAGGTGTAAAACGGAGCCGGGATATCATCGGGATACTCGGCCATGTAGCTGTGGATCATGGTGATGCATTGCTGTGCATCGCCGACCTGCAGGGCTTTCTGCGCCTGATACAAATGCTTGTTTTGGCGGAAGGTCAGTTTGGCATCGGCCTGAGAGGCCAGACAACACAGGATCGTCAGGCACAAACAGAGTGTCCTGGCGATCCTTGTGCATGTATCGTGTGTGGGGGAAAAGAGAGTCACGTGTCTATCCATGGTTGTGCCTGACGGCAAAACAGCCCGACCCCTGGCTGGCAGGGGTCGGGAAGGTCTTAAAGAAACCGCGTACCGCTAAAGCGGTGGCGGGTTAGAAATTGAACTTGAGACCAAACCGTGCGGACCAGCCGTATTCTTCATATTGGCTGACGCGGTTCGAGTCGTCCCAGTAGGCATTAAGCGGCTCATCAGTCAGGTTGATGAAGTTGGCATACAGGGTGTACTTGTCCATGAAGGTGTAGGCTGTGGACAGATCGACCTGGAAGTGGTCGTCCATGTAACGATCTTCAAATTTCTCTTCACCCAGATCGTCCAGGTAATCACTGCGGTAGGTGCCGCTAAGACGGATGAAGAACCCGTATTTCTCATAGGACAGGGCAAAACTGCCGACAGTGTCGGAATGACGCATCATGTCGACGGTGCGGCCTTTTTCGCCAGCTTCTGCAGGCAGGACATCGGCTTCACTGTCAGACAGGGTCAGGTTCCCCTCAATGGAGAAACCATCAAGGAAGCCGGGCAGAAAGCTGAGTTTCTGCTGGTAGGCCAGCTCGATGCCGTAGACTTCGCCTTCGTCACCATTGCGGTAGGTGGTCAGTTCGTAGTCCCCTTTGTCAGAGGTCTGGGAGTAAATGAAGTTATCGATGTCCTTGTAGAACACGCCGATGGATGCCATGCCCAGTGAATCAGGCATGTAGTAGGTCAGAGTGGCATCCCAGTTCATGGCTTCGTACGGATCAAGATCGGGGTTGCCGATTTCGATGTTGCCGTCGTCATCGGTGAACTTGCCATAGTAAGTTTGATCCCACTGCGGGCGGGAGATGGTGTTGGTCCAGGCCAGATAGAGAATCAGGTCGTCGCTGAAGCGTACCTTACTGTGCAGACTGGGCAGGATGTTGGTGTAATCGTTGCTCTTCTTCTGGGAGCTGTAGGTTTCACTGTCTTCATCAAACGCGTAACCGCGGCACTCCAGATCAGTGTATTCAACACGCACACCGGGCAACAAAGTAAAGGTGCCGAAATCGGCTTCGCCCATGATGTAACCGGCATAGACATTTTCGTCGGTTTCGTAATCTTCAGCAATCGAAGCTTCAATATCTTTTTCAACGCTGAACTGATCTTTGACGCTGTCAAACAGGTCGTCAAGATCTTCGTCGATCAACGGAAAATCGCTGTTTGCTTTGCGGCCGCTCTCGGTCAGCCCCTCAAGGGTTTCCATGATAGCCGGAGCATCTTCATAAACGAGGGTTTCCAGATCGTTGGTTTTGTTGCGCAGGGCAATGTGAACACCGGTTTTCAGATAAGATTGGAAGCTGGTGTTGAGGTCTTTTTTGACGTTTGCAGCAAAAATCCACGCTTCCTCTTCAACCAGTTGCTTGTTCTCTTCAACCGCATCCAGCTCGTAGATGCTCAGGTCATTGACGTCGCCGGAGACGGTCTTAACGTTCGGTGTGTCGCCATCGGCATCACTGTAGCTGTAGTTGAGATCACTGGTTTCGTAAAGGAACTGGTTGTCGAACGGCGTGTCTTGTTCCGCATAGGAATAAGCCGCTTTATAGTCGACGGTCCAGGTATCGAGCTTGTTTTCTCCGCCAACGGAAACGGCCCAGTTCATCTGCGTCTCTTCGCGGTCTTTCAACTGCAGTTCCGTGGTCGGATAAAGCTCGTCCGCGTCATCTTCGTAATCTTCGCCGACGATCAGGCCGGTGCTGGAAGTGTCCGGCAGCATCATCATGTCTTTGATGATGGAGCGGTGGCGGTATTCGTGGTCGGTAAAGGAGCTGTAGAGACCGCGCAGGAAGTAACTGTTGTTGTCGTTGGGCTTGTATTCAAGGTTGGTGGTCAGGCCGAGACGCTCGCGAGACAGATTGTACTCGCGGTATTGAATCTCCTCAGTGACCCACTCGTCATCATCATTGCGCTCCCAGGGGTCAGCCTCAACGTCGTCAGAACCAAATTCACGCTTGTCATAGCTGACGGAAAACAGTGCACCAAACTGATCGTTGGCACCGAACACATCACCAACTGTGAGTTCGCCACTCTCGGTCAGATCTTCGGTAATATCGCTGTAGTTGCCGCCAATGGAGCCGCGGATGGTGCGCTCGTTGCGGTCGTAAGCACTGGGGGAAACAATCTCGATGTGACCACCGATGCTGTCGGCGGGCATGTCGGCGGTCAGCGCTTTGGTGACGATCAAAGAACCCATCACGTTGGTCGGCATAACGTCGAGCAGAACAGCGCGAGTGCCGGCTTCAGCAGACGCCAGAGAGATGCCGTCGATGGAGGCGCTGTTGAGGTGCGGGTCGATACCGCGCACGATGACGAAACGACCTTCGCCCATGTCGCGCTCGATGGAAACGCCGGGGATACGGTCCAGAGCTTCAGCGGCATTCTGGTCGGGGAAACGACCGATGGCATCCGAAGCGACAATATTCATCAGGTTGGGAGCGTTCTTCTGCTGGTTAAGGGCGCGGGCCTGGCCAACAGCCTGACCACTGACCACCATCTCGTCCATCTGCATCCCTTCACTGCCGAAATCGATGTCGAGAGGGCTGATGCTGTCTTCGGCAACCGTGACCTGGCGGATGACATCGCTGTAGCCCAGATAGCTGAAGGTGAGAGTGTGCTCGCCGCTGCCGAGACTGATCGTGTAGTTACCGGCACGGTCGGTAACGGTTTTGGTGTGACCGTTATCGGCACTGACGAGCACGCCCATCAGATTGATACTGTTCACAGAATCTTTTACCTGGCCGGCCACGCGTCCATTGGCCGCCAGGACGGTCTCGGCCGTTGTGGTCAGTAATAACAGAGTCATCACCAGAAATGTGATGACGCGGGTTTGTCGTGACATCATGAGGTTCTCCTTGTTGTGAATACACGTGTGGCAGTGAATAGATGTGGTAAGCGGTCGTCTCGTGTTCTTCGTTGAACCTGTGGCAGAGAACAATCGGCTAACAACGCAAGCCGGTATCATTAGCTCGAATTATTAAGCCCGTGTCACTGAAGTGTTTCTTTTTTGTTAAGTTGAGACCAGGTTTTGTGCCTCATTTGTGTGCTCATATGTGTACACTATTCTTGTGTTGTGGTGCTTTAGTTTTGCATAATATATGTGCAATATGTCTCTTTTTAGGCTGTTATGTGGTTGGCATTGATTTTGTAGAGATGTGGAAGTGTTGTCTGATTTTATTGTGATGAAATTTTAAACAATCTCTGGAAGGAAAAATCATGTCACCTACCTTTGACGAAAAGATCGAGCCCATCTATCAGGAAGTGCTGTCCCGCAATCCCGGTGAGACGGAATTTCACCAGGCCGTCCGAGAAGTTCTCGAATCCTTTGGCCCGGTGATGGTCAAGTATCCGGAATTTCTCGACCAGCGCATTATCGAGCGTATCTGCGAACCGGAACGCCAGATCATCTTCCGGGTGCCCTGGCAGGACGATCAGGGCCGTATCCAGATCAATCGCGGTTTCCGCGTCGAGTTCAACAGCTCTCTCGGTCCTTATAAAGGCGGCTTGCGTTTCCATCCTTCGGTGTACCTCGGCATCATCAAATTCCTCGGTTTTGAACAGATTTTCAAAAATGCCCTGACCGGCCTGCCCATCGGCGGCGGCAAGGGCGGTTCCGACTTTGATCCCAAAGGCAAGTCCGACGGCGAGATTATGCGTTTTTGTCAGAGTTTCATGACCGAACTGGCGCGGCATATCGGTGAGCATACCGACGTTCCGGCCGGAGATATCGGCGTCGGCGGCCGTGAAATCGGTTATCTGTTCGGCCAGTACAAACGGATCACCAACCGTTGGGAAGCGGGCGTGCTGACCGGCAAAGGCCTGGACTGGGGCGGCTCCCTGGTACGGACCGAGGCCACCGGTTACGGGGCGACATTCTTCGTTGAGGAGATGCTCAAAGTGCGCGGCGATTCTCTGGAAGGCAAAACCTGCGTCGTTTCCGGTAGCGGTAACGTGGCCATCTACACCATCGAAAAAATCCACCAACTCGGCGGCAAAGTCGTGGCCTGTTCTGACTCTGGCGGGTACATCTATGACGAAGCCGGGCTTGATCTGGAACTCATCCAGCAGCTTAAAGAAATCGAGCGGCGGCGGATCAAGGACTATCTCAACTACCGTAAAGACGCCAAATACGTGGCCAAAGGCAATATCTGGGAAGTGCCCTGTCAGGTGGCCATGCCGTCAGCGACCCAGAACGAGATCAACGGCAAGGATGCCGCCATGCTGGTGAAAAACGGCTGTATCGCTGTCGGCGAAGGCGCCAACATGCCGACCACGCCGGAAGGTGTGCGGGTGTTCCAGGACGCGGGCATCGCTTATGGTCCGGGCAAGGCGGCCAATGCCGGTGGCGTTGCCACCAGTGCTCTGGAGATGCAGCAGAATGCCTGCCGCGATTCGTGGACCTTTGAATACACCGAAGAGCGCTTGCAGCAGATTATGCGCAATATCCATCAGCTGTGCTACGAGACGGCTGAGGAATACGGCACGCCGGGCAACTATGTCAATGGCGCTAACATTGCCGGTTTTATCAAAGTCGCTAAATCGATGACGGCATTAGGCTTGATTTGATTTTTAAGCAATCGTGCTATGCTTTGGCTCCGATTCTCCTTTGTGGGGATCGGAGCCATTTGTGCATCAGGAAAATTGATCGCGTATCTCCCAAGCTCTCCCGTTCAGCAGCGCCGAACGGAGAGAACGTCACCGTGATGATTGTCGGCAACTGTCTGAGCGTTAGCGAGTTTTGCCGACATCACGGTGTAAGTAAACGCACTGAGGGCACCCGCAGGGCGCCGGGGTTGTTGTCAATCTGATGAGCGAGAGATGTTGCGAGAGATTTTTTGAGTCAGCAAGGCAGAGGGAGGAGCCATAGTTATTCTATGGCGACGACGGATAACGCGGCGGACACGGAAAAGATCTGCAACATCACCGTGAGATCTGATTGATACCAACCCCCTGTCGGGAGTCGATTTTGTGTCCCTTTTGTCGACGCAAAAGGGACCCGAGGTGTGGGCGCGGAAGCCCACGTCATGTGGGTACCAACAATGAGAACGGGTGACGTTCGCTGGAGCGATTTGTTTCGTGATGCGGACCACAGAAAAACAAGATCAAGATCAAGGTCGCCGGGACTCGCCCCGGCAGGCGACTTCCTTTTGGCTGGCCGCCCAAAAGGAAGCAAAAACCGGCTGGGCTGTCGCCGGACTTCTTGACTTACCTACGATGAGTCGCTTTTCGTTGTGCTTCACGGATTCGGCTCGTCGCCCTTTAGGTCGACGAATCGTGCGCGTCATCAGCGATGGTATTGACGGTGACAACAGGCATTATCTTGCTTAACAGGCTTGTGCTGGCACCCTGGCAAACAGGGAGCGGGCTGCGCCCACCCCACGGGCAGTAAGATTGAAGGGCCAGCAATACTCGAATGGCGCAACGAAGCCCGCATCATGTGGGTACCAACAACGCGAACGGATAAGCTTCGCCGAAGCAATCGGCCTCATAATAAGAACCACACAACACCAAACAAGCTACAGAGGAATTTCAATGGATTCAGCATTACGCGTCACCTCCGGCTACGACAGCCTCGACCAGATCCTCGACGGACTCCGCATTGGCGACAACGTGGTGTGGGAAGTCGACAGCATTGACGATTACCGCTATTTTATCGGCCCGTACATCGACCATGCCCTGAAAGAGAACCGCCGGGTGATCTACATGCGCTTCGGCGAGCACGAGCCGCTGCTCGGTTCATCACCGCATATCCGTGTGTGCTCCATCGACCCGCGTCAGGGCTTTGAACATTTTGCCACCCGCATCCATGAAATCCTTCGCGACGAAGGCACCGGCGCTTTTTACGTGTTCGATTGCCTGTCCGAGCTGCTTTCCGCCTGGACCACCGACCACATGGTCGGCAACTTCTTTTGGGTCACCTGCCCGTACCTGTTCGAGCTGGATACCGTGGCGTACTTCGCCCTGATCCGCCATAGCCACTCGTTTGAAACCCTCGACCGCATCCGCCAGACCACTCAGGTGTTGATTGATGTCTACCAGGCCGACGGTCACTTTTACGTCCATCCGCGCAAGGTCTGGCAGCGCCACTCGCCGACCATGTTTCTGCCGCACCGCAAGCACGGCGACCGCTTCATTCCCATCACCAACAGTTGGGAGGCCACCACCCTGCTGCGTACCCACGGCCGCCGCGAAGGCTACGGCACGCGCTATCTCGATCACTGGCATCAGCTGTTTCTTGAAGCGGAGCGCCTGGATCAGGAGCAGGCCGAACCACGCGAACAACTGACCATGATTCGCCATATCTGCCGCCACATGATCGGGCGCGATGAACGGGTGCTGGCCCTGGCCGAGCGTTATTTCTCCCTGGCCGATTTGATCAAAATCCGCTCGCGCATTATCGGCACCGGCTTTATCGGCGGCAAAGCGGTGGGCATGTTGCTGGCCAACCATATCCTCAGCAAGGAACTGTCGTTTGCCTGGCGCGATGCCCTGGAACCTCATGATTCTTTCTACGTCGGCTCCAACGTTTACTACAGCTACATTGTTCATAACGGCTGGTGGAAGCTGTTTATGGCGCAGAAAACCGCCGACGGCTATTTCTCGGCGGCAGAGTCGTTGCGCGAGTGCATGTTGCAGGGCGTGTTCCCCGAATCGATCCGTGAAGGGTTCCGGCGTATGCTGGAATATTTCGGCCAGTATCCGATCATTGTCCGCTCCAGTTCTCTGCTCGAAGACGGTTTCGGCAATGCCTTTGCCGGCAAGTACGACAGTTTTTTCCGCACCAACCAGGGCACGCCGGAAGAGCGGCTGGAGATGTTCGAGGATGCGGTGCGACGCATCTTTGCTAGTGCTATGAGCGAAGAGGCGCTGGCTTACCGCCTGCAACGCGGCCTTGATCAGAGCGATGAGCAGATGGCGTTGCTGGTGCAGCGGGTGTCCGGCAGCTATCACGAACGCTACTACTTCCCGGAACTGGCCGGGGTCGGCGTGTCGTACAACAGTTTTGTCTGGGATCGCGACATGGAGCCCTCCGCCGGGATGTTGCGCCTGGTGCTCGGCCTCGGCACCCGCGCCGTGGATCGGGTCGATGGCGACTATCCGTGCATTGTTGCACTGGACGCGCCGATGAAGCGCCCGGTTAAGGGCGTGGAAGACGTACGCAAGTTTTCTCAGCGCGATGTCGATGTGCTCAATGTCGAGGAGAACAGCCTGCAAACCGTCTCTACCTTGCGCTTGTCCGGGGCATTGCCGCAGATGCCATGGTCCCTGTACGGCGTGCGCGATAGCGAAACCAGCAGTCTGATTCGCAGTCGTACCCGGCAGAAGGAAGAGGTCTGGCTGCTGACCTTCGAGCGCTTCCTGTCACAGACCGATTTCTGCGCCATGATGCAGAATGCCCTGAAGACGTTGGAGCAGGCCTACGATTATCCGGTGGATATTGAATTCACCGCCAGTGTCGACGCCCAACAGACCATCCGTCTGTGCGTGGTGCAGTGCCGTCCTCTGCAGACCAAGGGCATTCAGACGTTAGGGCAGTTCCCAACCGATCTCGATGATGATCAGGTGATCTTCCGTAACGAGGGCAATTTCATGGGCGGCAACGTCGCCCATCGCTTGAGCTGGATTATCTGGGTGGAGCCGGACGAATATGCCCGGCTCGGCAATGCGGACAAATTTGAGGTGGCCCGCCTGATCGGCCGCCTCAACAAGCGTATTGCCGACCGCCAGGACAACAAGACCATGCTGCTCGGCCCGGGGCGCTGGGGCACATCAACGCCCAGCCTGGGCGTGCCCATCGCCTTCAACGAAATCAACAATATGACCATTGTCGGCGAGGTCGCCTTTGAAAGCGGCGGCATGATGCCGGAGCTGTCTTACGGCTCCCACTTCTTTCAGGATCTGGTCGAAAGTGAGATCTTCTACCTGGCACTCTATCCGGAGCGCCGCGATTGTCTGTTCAACCGTCAGCATCTGATGGGTTTTCACAATGTGTTTGAAGGCTTGATGCCGGCGAGCAGCCGTTTTAAGAAAGTGGTGAAGGTATTTCAGGTGGCGGATGCTGAGTTGTTTGTTCGCTCCGATGTGGTTAGCCAGCAGCTGGTGTGCTACAGCGAAAACGGTGGTTTTGCCGAACTGCCGGTTTAGGTGGACGAATCAGATGATCGGTCCCTGATAATCGAAGGTTGCCCAGAAATAGCCGAGGGCACCGAAAGCGACGGTGACGCCAAGCAGGACAACGGCAATCAGGCTCATGACCATGCCGTTGCGGTATTCTTTGCGGCGGATGAAATACCAGGCCAGGTAGAAAAACAGCAGGCAGGCGGGGGCGGTCAGTAATATCAGCATGGTGAAACAGGGCTCCTTGACTGGATTATGTGTAAAACGGCCTCTGTTATAGCGAATTGGTGGAATTGATTCAAGGGGGGAGGATTTGAGGCTTGTGTTTTTACCACTGAGACACTGAGACACGGAGAAGGTCAAAATCTTTTCGCCTCGCGATAACTTCACGATCAAATCGGATAAAGGCCAAGATTTTTTTTAAAATCAAAAGATAAAGCCATAAAGGCTTTTCAGAAACTTCTTCTGAGCCTTATAGGAGAGTCTTTAGTTGCGAATGTCTGTTGTCATAAAAAAGCCTTTAAAACATTCGTTCTTACAAATATGGTTTCACGATTTTAAGATTTTATCCGAAGTTATCGAGGCCTTTATCGTGAGGCTAAGAAAAAAGGGTCTGCCTTGAGGTTTTCTCCGTGCCTCAGTGTCTCCGTGGTGAAAAAAAACATTCAAGTTGCCTGCCGCATATGCGCATAGGCATCCAACGCCTGCTGGCGTGACACCTTAAGATCAACCATCGGCTCCGGATAGGTTTCACCCAGCGTAATCCCGCATTCCCGCAGCACTGGCGCCGGAGCCTGCCACGGGCAGAACAGGTAACGATCCGGCAGTCTGGCCAGCTCCGGCACAAAATGGCGGGTGTAATCACCGTGGGGATCAAACTTCTCGCCCTGGGTCACGGGATTAAAGATGCGGAAGTAGGGCGCGGCATCGGCGCCGCAACCGGCGATCCATTGCCAGCTGGCGCTGTTATTGGCTAGGTCGGCATCGAGCAGACACTCCCAGAACCATTCGGCACCATGACGCCAGTGGATGCCGAGATTTTTCACCAGAAATGATCCTACCACCATGCGCACCCGGTTGTGCATGGTGCCGGTTTGCCACAGCTCACGCATCCCGGCATCGACCAACGGGATGCCGGTCAGGCCCTGCTGCCAGCGTTTTAGCTTCTCGGTGTCATCGCCCCAAGGAAAGATGTCGAAACGGCGATCCAGATTGACCCGGTCCATGTCGGGGTGATGGAACAGCTGAGTGACGGAAAACTCCCGCCACGCCAGTTGACGTTGAAACGCCAGGGCGTCTTCGTGGCCGATGACCTGGGCGTCATGCCATAGCTGATGCACGGAAATTTCACCGAAATGGATGGCCGGTGACAGCCGCGATACATGCGCTTGAGCCGGAAAATCTCTCCCATCACTGTAGCCGAGCAATTCCTCTTCGATAAACGTCTGCCAGCGCTGGTGGGCTCCCTTTTCGCCGGGTTGCCAATCGTGAAGAACCTGTTGCACCCAGGGATGGTTAGGCAGCAGCTTGAGCTCTTCAAGGTGGAGCGTGCTGTAGCGGGCGACCTCGGCCAGTGAGAGTTCAGCCGGTCGCGGCAGCGGTGCGCGGACCGGCACCCTGTCGCGGGCGTGGCGATAAAACGGCGTGAACACTTTGTACGGTGTCTGATCTTTTTTCAGCACCTGCCACGGCTCCCACAACAGTCCACTGTTGTCACTGTGTACGGTGACACCCAGCTCTTGCAGTTGCTTTTTGATATGGCTGTCGCGCTGGATGCGCCAAGGCTCATAGCAGCGATTCCAGGTGATGGCCTGACAGTCATAGTGTTGAACGAGTTGCTCAAGAAGAATATCCGCCGGGCCGTGAAACAGTTGCAGGCGGCCATCGAGCTGCCGATTGAGTGCGGCTAAGCTGTGATGTAACCAGCAACGGCTGGCTGCACCCATGCGCTGCTCCGCCGAAGTGTCATCGTCAAGAATGTAAATGGGGATGATCGGGCCAAGTCGCAGGGCCGTGAGCAGAGCCGGGTTGTCGCTAAGTCGCAGATCCTGACGGAACCACAGGATGATTGGGGAGGGTGACGCAGGGGGCATTGGATGTTCCCTTAATTATTTCAAGTTGTTATGGGTTATTTTCAGGTCTTTTTTTCCTTCTCCCTTTGGGAGAAGGTGCCCCGAGGGGCGGATGAGGGGGGGCTCCGGTGGTGTTTCCCTCACCCTAACCCTCTCCCTGAGGGAGAGGGGATTGTTTTGCTCTTAAAAGCATCTTGGTTTATTTCAGACGCATGCCGCGCCAGGTCAGCAACCCGGCAAGACCGAGGGCCAGCCATGAGGTGGTCTGCGCCCAGGGTTGCGGGGCGCGTTGCAGATAAAACGCCACGGCCAGCCAGAAAATGATCACCGCCAGACGACGCAACAGCTTAGACAGATGCTGCAGCAGATACTGGCGGTCGGCATTGGCCATGCGCACTACCAGATCGCCCTGTTCAGCAAGTTCCGTCACCCGCCGTGCCCGGCTCAGGGTCAGGGGCAGTTGCGCGGCTTCCTTGATCAGTTTATCGAGGCCGAGGGAGTCTTCGCCCAGCGCTCGCGGCAGATTCTTTTTCAGGATCGGCAGGATGTCTTTGACGCCGTTGAAGTTGGTGACGTACTGAGTGCCCAAGCCCTCGATCAGTGAGCTGACGCGCATGACGTAGATGACATCCTGCGGCAGTTTGAACGGCTGGTCGTGGAGCACATCAAGCACGCCGAACGCCAGCTCCTGCATGCTTGAGGCGTCGAGCTGTGCGCTGTCGAAGATGTCAAACAGCCGCTCGGCCACCTCGCTCATATGGCGTGGGTCCGATTCCTCGGTGAGGATGCCGAGGCGGCGGGTGGCGCTGACCAGCAGATCGTAGTCGCGCTCGTAAGCGGCCTTGACCGCATAAATCATCGCCTGACGCATGGCCTGGGGAATGCGGCTGACCATGCCGAAGTCGAGAAACACCAGCTGGCCCTGGGCGGTGACCAGCAGATTGCCGGGATGCGGGTCGGCGTGAAAGATCCCTTTGACCAGCATCTGCTCGGTGTAGAACATCACCAGATGCTGCATCAAGTCCTCAAACGACACGGGTAGCTTTTTGACCGCTTCCACGTCGTCGATGCGCACGCCCTCCTCAAAGCTCATCACCAAGGCAAACTCGCTGCAATAGGCCGGGTAGGGCGTGGGGAAGCGGATCGCTTCGGGCTGATGGTCGTGGTAGATCTGGCGGAACTGCTCAAGGTTGGCCAGCTCGCGACTCATGTTGACCTCTTCGAGCACCACCTGGGTAAAGGCGCGCAGTACCGATTCGATGGAGTGGCGGGTCTGGTCGGTGAACAGCGGCTGGAACAGACGCATGAACAGGTTGAGCAATACGATGTCGATGCGCACAATCCAGCGGATGTCGGCACGCAGCAGTTTGACCGCCACCCAGTCGCCCTCTTTTTTCAGGCGCGCCCGATGCACCTGGCCGATGGAGGCACTGGCAATGGGCTGGTCGTCAAAGGTGCTGAAGAACTCCTTGTCGCCAAAAGCGCGTTGCATCATGTGGCGGCGCTGGGCATTGCTCATCGGCGGCATCTGGTCGTGGAGCTGGCGCAGGGCGGCCAGATAGTCGTCGTCGAAAAAGTCCGCACGGGTGGCGAGTACCTGGGCCAGCTTGACGAAACTGGTGCCCAGGGTGCGGATGGTAGCCACTAACTCCCGAGGCGGCAGCGGTTGCCACAGCAGCCAGCGTTGCTTGCGGCGAAACAGCAGGAACACCGTGACCAAAAAGCGGAAGATGCGATAGATGCGCTGTGGTTGGCACTGGCGCAGGATCAGCAGAATCAGGTGGCCCACTTAGCGGTTCTCCAGCTCCTTTTTCAGCTGTTCGAGATCTTCTTTGGTGGCCAGGCCCAATTCGTCGATCACTTCCTTGAGCAGGCCTTTTAATGTCTGGCGCAGGCTTTCACGCTCTTCGGCACCTTTTTCAGCCAGATCGTCGAGAAAGGTGCGACCGGTGGTTTCGGCCTTATCCTGCCAGGACTTCAGTTCTTCGCTGTTTTTCTCAATCTGTTCTTTGGCGGCCAGAGCGCCACCGAGTGCGACGTAAAAAAGTTGCTCCAATTTGTTTTCCATCTTGTCCTCCTCAGTTATATTTGTATTGTTCTTGAAAAGTTTTCCCTCTAGTATTCTGCTATCTTTCTACTTTGTCTAGGACAAAACTATGCTAACGGTTCAACAACTCAGCCAGGAGCTTGGTATCAGCGTCGATACGTTGCGCGTTTGGGAGCGTCGTTATGGTTTTCCCGTTCCGCAGCGTGATCGCCGGGGGCATCGTCGCTATCCCGTTGATCAGGTGGAACTCTTGCGTGTTGTACGCCAGTTGCAGTTTCTCGGCTATCGACCCAATAGTCTGTTTGCCATGTCTGAGATTGAACGCCACCAGCTGCTTGAAAGCTATGTGACGGATCACGATGCGCAAACCGGAAAACTGGAAACTCAAATTCTCTCTGCGCCACTTGATGAGTTGGAGCAAGTGCTGCGTCATCATCTGGCGACCGTGGGAATAAAGCCTTTTATCCTCCATTGTACCGCACAGGTGCTGGAGTGTCTCGATCGTAGCTGGATTGCTGGACATTTAACCATTGCCCGTGAACATGGCGTTTCGGATCGGGTGCAGAAAATTCTTCTTGAACTGCTTGATAAACAACCTCGCTCGCCAGCAGATGCGCCCTTACTGTTGTTTGCTACCATGAATGGAGAGCGTCATCGCCTGGCGTTGTTAATGGCGGCCGTCTTGTTTTCTCAGCAGGGGGCGTGTTGTCAATGGCTCCTTGACGATGTGCCGTTGTCCGAGTTGCCAGCATTGGTTCGAGTGACCGCCTGTCAGGGGCTTGCCCTATCGTTCAGTAGTCATTATTCATCACTGAAGGCTCGAACTGATCTGGTTTCTTTGCGGCGTTTGTTGCCACAAAGCTGTCATATTGTTGCCGGGGGCAGAGGTGTCGCCAAAGCGTATCCGATGCGTGGAATGTATTTGGCGCAACGCTTGGAAGATATTCCCACCCTCTATCAAGAGATGTTTCAATCGACGTCATCGCTGTGAGCAGGGAGAACTTCATGGAAAACCGTATTCGGCTCGGTATCAGTTCGTGTCTGTTGGGGGCCAAGGTCCGTTTTGACGGTGGGCACAAACAGGATCGTTATGTCACCGATGTGTTGGCGGATTATGTTGATTTTGTTCCGGTGTGCCCGGAAGTGGAGGTCGGCCTGCCGATTCCCCGTCCGGCATTACGTCTGGTGCGTGATGGTAATCAGGATGTGCGCTTGCGTTTTTCTAAAACCGGCGAAGACATCACGGATAAGATGCAACACTGGGCTACCGAACGTGTCAAAGCATTGGAGAGAGAGCAACTAGACGGGTTTATTTTTAAATCAAAATCCCCCAGCAGCGGTATGGAACGGGTAAAGATCTACCCCGAAGCCGGTGGTATGCCAGACCATCATGGGATTGGTGTTTTTGCCCGCATTTTTATGGAACATTTTCCGTTGTTGCCTGTGGAAGAGGAAGGGCGTTTGCATGATCCTCAACTGCGCGAGAATTTTATCACGCGGATTTTTACTCTGAAACGGTTGAGAGATTCCCTGGCTATGGGCAGCGGCTATGGAGGGATGGTTGAGTTTCATAGTCGCCACAAATTATTGATTCTCTCCCACAGTGAAAAAACCTATCGGGAGATGGGGCGTCTGGTTGCCCATGGTAAAGGCCAGCCTTTTGAGGCATTTCTTGACCAATACCGCAGCTTGTTATTGAAGGCGTTGGCATTGAAGACAACGGAGAAAAAGCAGGTCAATGTGTTGCAACATATTCTGGGTTATTTTAAAAAACAGCTGTCCGCCGATGAAAAATCTGAAGTGTTGGAAAAAATAGAAGATTATCGCAATGGCCTGGTTCCGTTGATTGTCCCCATTACGTTGCTTAACCACTATGTACGCAAATACGATCAACCCTACCTGTGTGATCAGGTTTACCTGAATCCCCATCCTAAGGAACTCAAGCTTCTCAACCATGTTTGAGCGGATCTCCTCAAGTCGCTTTTAAGTTGATAGTGCTGCCAACAGCACTTCTTCCTGAGGGCGGCTTTACCTTCCTAATTTTTCGGATAGAATTATTAGGATAGCCAGTTGTTAGTTGTTTCTTCTTAATTATTGTGGCCATGCGATGCAGCGGAATTTTACGATAAGGCTGGCTTTACGCCTGATTTTCTTTATCAGCATAATCAGTTTTACTGCGCCGATAAGTGCGGACGCCTTTGTGCTTGGTGTCCATCCGTACTTGTCGGCGACGGAGCTCACGTCACGTTTTACCCCGTTGTGTGATTATCTTTCAGCGCAACTTGGCGAAGAAGTGACCGTAAAAATTTCAGCCACGTTTGATGTGTTGCTTGATGAGACGGTTTCTGGGACAGTCGATGTGGCGTTCATGGGATCGTCGAATTATGTTCGTCTCAAACAACGCTGTGATCAACTTGTTTTGCTGGGTAAGCTCAAAGGGCAGCAACCAAATCTTCGTGGAGCCATTGTGGTCCGTAAAGACAGTCCGATTATGGAGGTTTCTGAACTTAAGGGAAAACGGATGGCGTTTGTCAGCCATAATTCAACCATGGGCTATGGCGTAACTACTCATGTTTTGGTGCATGCCGGAGTTTATTCAAAAGATTTGGCGGCGTGGCAATTTCTCAAGAATCACGAAAATGTTGCCTATGCGGTGCTGGCAGGTTTTTTCGATGCCGGATCCGTAAAACAGGAGATCCTGAACCAGGCTTGCTTTGATGAACTGCGTGTGTTGGCACCTCTACCGGAGGTTGCCGATCATCTGTTTGTTGCCGGACCTTCAGTGTCGAAGTCAGAAGCCGAGGCCTTTAGTCGTGCATTGCAGGCCCTCGATACTCTGGGACGTCATGACGTCTTACAGGCGATTCGCAACGATGTCTGGGCGATTGTTCCCGTCGAGGATCGGGAATACGACGGATTGCGTGATTATCAGCGTGCAATTATACGTTTTGAGGCTGGACCATGATTCATGAAACTCAGCCGCAATGGCAAAAGAAGTCATATCATTCTGTCGCGGTGGTCGTGTCCGTGGTCTTTTTGATCATGTTGCTGGCCGGCATTGTTTTTGTGGTGCATGGCAAGCAGCGGGCCTCCGAGCAACTGGAACGACAGAGTTTTTCTACAGAACAGCAACTGCTTAAAGCGCTGCTTGATGAGCCGTTGTTGCGCTATGATTTTGCGCAGATGACTGCAACACTGACGCATTTTTTTGAGGGAAATCCCAACTATGTTTCTATCCGCTTGTACGGACCAAACCACAGTCAATTATATGCCATAGAGCGTCCGGTAGCATCCGCAGGAACAACCCACCATGCTGAAATTGTTATCGGCGACTCGCGACGATCTGTTTCACTGCACGTGACAAAAAAACAACTGGTTTCCTCTTCCTGGTGGCCGGATGACGGCTGGATGATGGTTGCCCGAATTGCCCTTGGCTGCATCATTTTCAGCCAGTTGATGTGGTGGTTTATCAAGCGCTTTGGTCTGGACCCGCTTTATGCCGGTGTGATTCGTGAACAACGGTATTACCGCAGTCTTTTTGATCAAGCCCAGGAAGCTATTTTTATCATGTCGGACAAAGGCGAATTGTTGCGGCTGAATCAGGCTGCCCGCCGTTTGTTTAATTTGCCGCACACGCTTTCTGGACGCAACCTACGACAGTTCCATAGCGAAGCAAACTGGCACAAGGTCAACAGTTTTATTGAAAAGATCAAGCAACAGGGACGACATAGCGAAACCGTTTATCTGGCGTCTATCGATTTGTGTGTTGAAATCCTTGGCAGTCAGATTGTTCTCGAAGATGAAACCCTGATTCAATTGCTGATTCTGGATATTACCGAGCAATATCATACCGAGCAGGAGCTGAAAAAGCTTGAGGAAGAACTGACGCGAGGCCTTGATGAGTACCGGATGCTGTTTGATTACAGCGTTGACGGTTTGACAGTGCGCAACCTGGCCGGTGAACTTCTATTGTGCAATAAGCCTTATGAAGCGATGCTCGGACGTTCTTTTGAAGAGTTGAAGAATCAACATTATACCCGCTTGTGTAAACCCCTTGAGCAGGAGGAGCTTAACGAAAAATATCGTCAGGCCCTTACCAACGGAAGTGTCTTGTTTGAGTTTGTTTACCAGCATAAGGATGGTTATCAATTCCCTGTGGAGATCCGCAGTATCGTCATCGAATATCGCGGGGAGACCTGCGTTCTCAGTGCGGTGCGTGATATCAGTGAACGGCGTGAAAAGGATCAGAGATTACGCGAATTATCGACCGTGATCGACTATAGCAACGATGCGATCCTGATCACGGACGAGTTCGGTAAGGTGCTTGCTGTCAATAAACGGTTTTGCGATTTCAGTGGCTATGCCGATGACGATTTACTCGGGGCTGTCCCTCTGTTCCTGATGTCGGAGCGGCATGATAAGGACTTTTATGGCCACTTCTTCCAACAGTTGCGTCGTGAGGGACATTGGGAAGGTGAAACCTGGATTCGCCATGCGAAAGGCCACAGCCTGCCGCAGTGGCTGCGCATTAAAACCGTGGAAAATCCTGAGGATCAAACGTCGCGTTATGTGGCTGTAAGCGCCGACCTGAGTGAAGAAAAAGCCTGGGAAGAGAAAATGCTTCAGTTGGCGCAAACCGATCCGTTGACGGGTTCGGCCAACCGGGTTCTGTTTAGAGACCGACTCCAACAAGCGATTAAACGTGCCCAAACGCGCAAAGGGGCTCGCATTCAGGTGTTCTCTCTCGATCTGGATTATTTTAAGCGGATCAATGATTCCCTGGGTCATGTCGCCGGAGATCGGGTTTTGATTGAGGTGGCATCTCGACTCAAGAAAGTCGGTCGGGAACAAGATACCATCTCCCGGCTCAGTGGCGATGAATTTGCCATTCTGGTGACCTGCCTCAATGACGAAGTTGATGCAACGCGCATGGCGCAAAAGATGTTGGATGCCCTGTCTCTGCCGATGGTGATTGATGGCTCGGAGTTGATTATTTCCGCCAGTATCGGCATTGCACTTTATCCTGGGGATGGCGAGGATGATGCCAGCGTTGCTGGCTAATGCCGATAATGCCATGCATCTGGCCAAACGTCAGGGGAGGAGCCGATTATGCTATTTCTCGTCTGAGCTCGCCGAAAAAGCTCAGGAATATCTGACCATCGAATCGAAGCTGCGGCGTGCTTTGGAGAATAATGAGCTGCAACTGTATTATCAGCCGCAGGTTGATCTGGCCTCAGGGGAGATTGTTGCAGCAGAAGCCCTGTTACGCTGGTACAACGAGGAACTGGGCTGGGTTTCTCCGGATCGGATGATCCCTGTTGCCGAGGAGGGCGGTTTAATCATCCCGATCGGTAGCTGGGTTATCGAGCAGTGCTGCCGCACGATCGGAGAATATTATCGCAGTTCGGGAGAATGGTTTCCAGTGGCTGTTAATGTCTCAGCCCGACAATTTATAGCGCCGGGCTTTGCGACAGAACTGGCTGATATTGTGGCGCATTACGAAATTCCCCCTTCGGCACTTGAATTGGAGCTGACGGAAAGCATGATGCTCGATGATGTCACTCTGGCCATTGAGACGATGAATGAGTTGCATGGCAAAGGCTTTAAGATTGCTTTGGACGATTTTGGCACCGGCTATACCTCGCTGGCCTATCTGAAGCAGTTTCCCGTCAATAAACTGAAACTTGACCGGGCGTTTGTTATTGATGTGCATCGTGATGTCAACGATGCCGCCATTGCCGAGGCGCTGGTGACGTTTACCCGGGTGATGGGGCTACACTTGGTTGCCGAGGGAATTGAGGAAGCTGTCCAGCACAAATGTCTCAATCTGATGGGCTTCCGTTTTGGTCAAGGTTACCTGTTTTCAAAGCCTTTACCCAAAGATGACTTCCTCCGGCTGCTTGAGGAGAAGCGTTAGGGATGCACCTGAAGCCGTTGTAAACGATTTTGTGCTTTTGCCGCCAGATCAGAGTCGGGATGGTTGTCGAGAAATTGCTGAAGATAACAGCGTGTCGCACTGATGTCTCCAGCGCGTTCCATCAACAGGGTCTGTTGGTACATGGCTTTCTCGCGCAGCGCATCCGGTGTGTTGCTATCCTCGACCAGAAGTGTCAAACAGCACTCTGCCATCACGTGATCGCCCTGTTGATCGTATAGCGACGCCAGTCGAAATTGTTTGGCCGGCGAAAGCATCCCCAGCAGGTGGCGGTAATACTCGTGGTAATACATCATGGCGGCTTGTGGATCTGAGGCCAGTGCCTCTTCAATCACGTCGCGATAGTGTTGCCGGGCCGCATCATGCTCACCGCTGGCAAAGAGTGTTTCAGCCAGTTCCAGTCGCGCCCTGTGTTCGTCGGGATTCCCTTTCACGGCCGCTTGCAGGTCCTCGCGTTTCTGATCCAGCCCATATCCGCTGTGCCAGGGTTGCAATCCTTTCTCAAGGTGTTTTTCCGTCACAGCGGCACGGTGCAACTTGTAGCGGTATGCGACGGCAATCCCGATACCCAGACCGAAAAGATCCGCCCAATGGGCCATGCCGTTATTCCTGCCAAGCGTCAACGGGTCCATTCCCCCTTGCAGATCAAGTGCAAACATCAGACCGATCAGGACCAAGGCATTCATGCGCACCTGATAGTAAAGCGGCCAGAAAAAAGAGAGCAGACCCAGCAGTGGCAGCGGCACCAGAATGGTTTTAAAATAACAGCGGATCGCATAGAGGCCGATAATGCCGGCGACAGCCCCGGAGGCTCCTGGATAATCGGGAAAGTGGCCAGTTGTCCAACTTGCCAGGTCCAGATACGCCAGGCTGCTGATCAGACCGGAAAGCAGATAGGTGGCGAGAAATAATTTCCAGCCGACCCGTCGTTCGACCACGGAGCCGAAGCCCCATAAAAAGAACATGTTGCCCCATAAATGAGCTGAAGACATATGGAGGAACATCGCGGCCAGTGGGCTGACCAACACAGTAAGGAATGTTGGAACCTGTTGCAACACGATCAGCGGGTTGTCAACCAGAGATGGCAGGCTGTGTTCGAGCGTATAAAACAGGATGACATTAGTGGCGATCAGCAGGCTGGTTGTTGTGCAGTGACCTGACTGCTTCCATTCGCCCTCCGGCACGGGTACGGGAGCGATGCTGATATTCTCTATAAAGCGGCGTGTCACCCCTTTGCGCTGTTCATGGTCGGTCAGGTGTAAAAACATCAGGATGAATGCCGGACCGAACAACATTGGGAAAAAGAGAAAGTTCAGATTGCATGCTGCCCACGACTGCAGCATCAGGAGCAAAACGATCAGTATGCTCGCCTTGAGGAGAAACTGTTGTTCCGGGTGCTTTTTCAGGTAGTGAATCAGTTGCTCCATGAGGTCTGGCTTTCTGTTGGGATGTGTTGGTTTTTTCTCACTTTAACGGAGTCGTGACGGTCTTCCCAAGAAAAAAAGTCTGATGGTGACAAAGGGATTGATTCTCATTGGCGGGGGATGGTTTTATGGGAAGAACGGTTTGTTTTTTCGATTCTGTTTAAAACGTAAAAAGACGATTGCCTCATGCCGACCACGCAAACTTTTTTTAATGCACAAAGCTCCCAGCCTTATATCCCCCTGACCGGTCAGGAGATTACCCGGATCAGGCGGCGCAGCCTGCTGCGCAGTTTTGTCAGCTTACTTGGTGCTCTGTTACCTGTGTTGGGCTTCTGTGTCGTGGCCGTATTGGCGCCGATGATGTTTGGTCAGCCGTTGTGGCATGGCATTTTTTTGCTGATGGCTATGGTGCTGGTGGGCGATATGATTTTAGGCCGCCGTCAAATCGGCTGGTTGCGACGTAATTTGACCATGATGCTGACGGGGGCTGCAGGGTATTTTATCACCATGCCCTGGCATAGCGAGATTTTGCCTTCGAGCTGGTCGTCTGTGGATGTTCAGGCAACGGCAGCGAGTTTTTTTCTGATAGGCGGTGTGCTGTTTCTGCTGCTGATCCAGAAACTGGCCCAGATCGGCATCCAGAATGCGCAACGCGCCTTTTTGTTCAAAAAAGACGACATGTCACCGCAAAAACTTCACGAGGATCTCAATCAGCAGGGCGTGACGGCATTTGATCCTTTTTTTGACGCCTTGGCAGAGAGTGGTCGTCCCTACATGACCCGAGCGGAAGTGCTGGCGATCGTGACGGTTCTCAATCAATTACGCGCGCGAATGGAACACGAGAAAAACCGCCAGTAAGCCCTGTCTGATCAGCCCTTGATGTTAATGATCGGCGTCACGTGACAGTGGACGGTGACGAGGTCCTTCTGTTGGTCCATCACGGCAAAAATATCTTTATAGGCCTCAGGTGCCTCATCCAGCGTTCTCTGTGTGACGCGGGCGACAATGCCGTTCATACTGCGACTGAATTCGTTGAGATTGAGCTGATCCTTGGCCGCTTTGCGGCTCAAGATGCGTCCTGCACCATGTGAACTGGACCACAACGCCTCCGGGTTGCCTTTGCCTTCAACAATAAACGACCCGTCACGCATGTTGCCGGGAATCACGCCCATCATGCCCGCTTCAGCATGTGTTGCTCCTTTGCGGTGAATCCACAGCTCCTCCTTTTTCTCAGCATGATTGTGATTGCGATTGATCAACCGGCCCCAGTTGGCTTCTCCGGGGCAGTAATGTTGAACCTGGCGGACAACCCGCCGTATGATCTCATGGCGGTTTTCCAGGGCAAACGCCAAGCAAAAGTCCAGGTCCATAAGGTAGTCGCGACCGTCCGCTGATTCTACGGCCAGACCATCGTGTCCCTGGCGTGCTTTTTTGCCGCCAGACGCCAACGCCATGTAATGTCCGGCAACGGAATGGCCAAGGTTGCGTGAGCCGGAATGGACAATAAGCCACACGGTGTCCTCTTCATCGCAGCCGATTTCAATAAAATGGTTGCCACTGCCCAGCGAGCCCAGTTGCAAAAGACCGTTTTGAACAAATAGCGTGTTGAGAAAATGACTGCGTGACAAATGGTCTGCATCCCAGGCTGTTGCATGTGTATTGTGATGGAAGCCGACGGGAATCGACTCATAGATGGCCTGGAAAATGGCTTTGGCCTGGGCGCGAACCCCATCCGGTTGAAAGGTGGTTGGCACCGCACACATGCCGCAGCCGATATCGTAGCCTACCCAGGCTGGGACGACGACATCCCGTGTGGCGACAACGCCGCCGATGGGCAGGGCATAGCCGAGATGGGCATCCGGCATCAGGGCACCGCAGACGGCAAAATCCTGACGCAATGCCGCATAGAACTGGTCCAGAACCGCTGTATCCGGTGCATCACAAAAAATGTGGTGGGGTTTCATACGACGCTGTTAAATCAGTAATGGCGGGTGAGCATCAGGTGGCTGGTGAACTGGGACACTTCGGCGCTATAGCCATGGTGACAAAACAGGCCGTTGTCGCCATACGCCTTTTTCTTCAAGGCCCATTCCAGGGCAAAATCGATCTGCCATTTGTGCCAGCTGAATCCGGCACCGGTTGTCACGTGATCCGAGGTGATCGCAGGAAAAAACGGAAACAGGTTTTTTGCCGGAACGGGATTGTTGCCATGGTTATAACCCAGGCGCACACTCAGGTTGTTGGTGTAGCGGTATTCCATCCCGATGGCCACCACCCATTGATCATGCCATTCCATGGGGTAGCTGTAGGTCAGTGAGGTTGGCACCTGGTCATTTTCCTGCTGGTCGAGTTTCAGGCGGATATTGCGAACCGCTTTTGACCAGTTGATCCAGTCAACATCCATCGCCAGTTTCAGTCTGCCACCAATCAGGTAGCTGAAACCGAGTCCAACCTGTTGTGGCCAATTGAATCCAGACAGTTCGGCATCGTAATCAACATCGCCCTGCCCGATAGCGGAATAATTGATCCTGGCCTGGCCATCTTTGTAGGTAAGTTTTGATTCCGTCAGGTAGGCGCCGCCAAGCGTCAGGTCGCCCCATTGATATTGAAAGCCCAGACGCAATCCGGTGGTCAGGGCGCGGCTGTCTTTCAACTTCATGCCGAAAAAGGAGAAATCAGCCGTGCCGTCTCCGTTTTCATCAACGGCCAAGCTGGTATGGGGGAACATGTTCATTTCCGCCGTTGCGTAACCACCCTGCAGGCAGATGCCCAGTTTGAGACGGCGGTCTTCACTATGCCATGCCAGGGCCGGAGTGATTTTCATGTAGCTGATATCGCTGGAAAGCTCATCGTGCTCTTGCGCCATGTCCACCCGGTCCGCATACGGCAGCCGGAATTCCTCATAACGCAGCCCCATACCGCCTTGAGCGAAAAAACCAAGACCAAAAATAAATGGCGTGTTTTGAATCGGATGTGCCCAGGCTAAGAGTGGCAGGTGAAACGTCTGTTCTTCTGCAAGAAGGTCGTTGCCATGCTGGTCCTGATGATGATTACGCGGCTGCATCATACTGTCGCCGATGCTGATTTCTCCGCCACAGCAGCCACTGAGACCAGCAGGATTGATGTTCATGGCCGTGACATTGTCGACTAGAGCCAGGTCGGCTCCCCCCATGGCGCTGGAGACCGCACCGTAGCCGATCATATTCATACCGTTCGTTGCCCAGGCTACCGGCGAGAGCCCGCAGACCGCCACAATGATCAGTATCAAAATACGTATGGTTGTTCCAGCATTCATGCCTTGTCCAAGTTAACAACTCAAAACGATCAACCAGGCCAGACAGAGGAGAGGCATGATGTGAAATCGGAGAGTGAGGGGTCCAGAAAGCAATTGAATGAAATGATTCTCGTTTAATGTCGATATTTTTTTAATCTATGTAACTTCTTATCATGTTTGAGCCATGAATGCGAGACTTGTCCGTTGTCGTGGTGTGATTTGTCCACTGGGGAGAAAAAACAAGTTATCGTGATCCATTGCGATCATAGGTCTATCGCCTGAATCAACAGGGAATGCCTGGTTGTGGAGAGTGTCACCATACTGTTGAGGCTGATAGCCCTTATCTGGAATAACCGTTCCAGCATTTCTGGAAAGGCATTTTTTTGTTTAAAAAAATGAAAAAAAATACATTTGCACAGGTTGAACTTTGGCTTTTTTTTGTCTATTTTTGACGGAGTGCTAAAGATATCGATTGGTCTCGTAAAAAGATAGGCACACCGGGAACCTCTCGTTTTTGGCCGCCATTATGGTAATGCGCGGCATCTCTGCTACCCTGATACTGTCCGCTTAAGCCTGTGTGACTCGTTTCAGGGAGCATCACTTTTGAAAGGAGCAGGTTGATGGATCCATTGATCGGTACGATTTTGATGTGGGCGGCAATGAGGGGACAGGCACCAGAAGGATGGTTTTTCTGCCATGGCCAGTTGATAGAAATCAGTCAATACGCAGCGTTGTACAGCTTGATCGGCACCACCTATGGCGGAAACGGGACCACCACGTTTCAGTTGCCGGATTTACGTGGACATGTCCCCATCGGGGCGGGGACGAGCCAACAGGGAACCTATTACCTGGGCCAACAGGGCGGCAGCGCTGTACAAAATCTGGCCCTGAGTATCAACAATCTGCCGAGTCATACTCACCAATTGTCAGGGGCGACCGCCGCGATTCCGGAAACCACCGTTGATCTGACCATGAATGTTTCCACGGATAAAGGGGAGCGTGGTGTTGCCCAGCAGGACGATTATTTTGGTGCACCAACTTCTAGTAGCCGCGACGTCCCCCTGTATCGCGGCGATGCCAATAACAATGTCGCGGTTTCCGGGCTGTCCGGCAGCGTCCCGGCCCATACGGCGGCCATGGAGGGATCAGTGAGTAATACCGGCCAAGGTCAGGCTGTTCAATATACAACCGTACAGCCTTATCTGGCCATTGAGTATATTATCGCCTGGCAAGGGGTTTATCCGACATTTCCATAATTTTCAAATCTGCGGTCCATGGTTTTCTTTGACGATCATGGACCGCTTTTTTTTAAGAACACCAGATCAACAAAGTGCGGTTAACTACGGAGGAAAGCATGCCTTATAGGAAGTTGAGCAGACTGTTTTTTGTCACGTTTCTTTTTGTCACACTGTGGTTCAACGTTGCCTACGCGGTTCCCTCCGATGAAAATTATGATGATGATAGTGGTTTTGCAGCGAATTTCGACGATCAGTTTAGTAACGACGGTATTACCTACACGATGGTGAATCGGACGGACTCGACATTAGTCACAAATGACGATAATGGACCCTTGGGTGACGGCGGGACGGACTATTACATGAATTTTGGTACGATTTCCGGTTCTGCGGCATCGTTAACCATCACAGCTGAGGATGATGCTTCTTTTTATTTAAAAAGCATTTCGATTGATGCCAATATCCCAACAAACGAAACTTTGACGATTACTCCACAGGGAGGTAGTGGCGTTGTTTTATCTCCAGATGGGGATGGTTGGGTCACTCAAGAGGGGTTGGATTTTTCAGCCAATTCAGATTTTTACAACATCACTTCAGTGACGATTAGTGGCAGTTTTACGGTGCTCTGCCTAGACGACCTGAATTTTGAGCTTCCAGCTTCCGCCGTACCGGTAATCTCCAATCTGAACGGCGATAGCTTTACCTACACTGAAGGAGATGCGGCGACCATTATTGATCAGGGCACGGCCGCAACGGTGACGGATAGCGACAGCAGCGATTTCAACGGTGGTAAGTTGACGGTGGCCATCACTTCCGGTGAAGACGCCGCCGAAGATTTGCTTGGTCTAGAGACCACAGGTGTGGTGGCTCTGGCTGCGGCAACTGCCGGATCGAATGTCAGTGTCAGTGGTTCTGTGGTGGGCACGCTCGGCAACACCATTGCCGTGGGTAACGATCTGGTGGTCAATTTCACCACTGCCAATGCGACACCGGCGAATGTTCAGACTCTGCTCCGCGCTGTCACCTATCTCAATACGGACAATGATGCGCCGACCACCGGAGCACGGACGGTGCGTACCACCATCAGTGACGGTGACGGCGGCACCAGCGCCAACGCCGATGTCACGGTGACGGTTGCCGGAAGCAATGACGCTCCCGTGATTGCCAATCTGGACGGCGACAGTCTGACCTATAATGAAGACGATGCGGCAACTGTTATTGATGTTGGTGGTGACGCGACGGTCAGCGATGTGGATACCACTAGCAACTTCAACGGTGGTAATTTGACGGTGACCATCACTGCCGGAGAAGATGCCGCCGAAGATCTGCTTGGTCTAGAGACCACAGGCTTGGTGGGGCTAGCCGGGACAATCGCTGGGTCGAATGTTACTGTCGCGGGCATTACTGTGGGAACGCTCGGCAACAACATCGCAGTAGGCAATGATCTGGTCGTTAATTTGAACACAAGTGCAACCCTCGCGCGTGTACAGAATCTTATTCATGCCGTCAACTATCGGAACATGGATAACGCCATACCGACCACTGGCGCACGTACTGTGCGCACCACTGTCAATGATGGTGATGGTGGCACGAGCAGCGCTGCTGATGTGACGATTATGGTCGTAGCGGTCAATGACGATCCTGCCATTGCAACGTTACCGACGGATGTTGCCGTCACTGAGGACACCTTAAGCAACGTTGATTTAAGTGCGGCGACCTTGAGCGATGTTGATTCTGGCGTCAGCTCTATTACCCTGACGCTCAGTGTCGATTCCGGAACGTTGACCGCTTCCAGTGGTGGCAGTGTCACCGTCAGCAATTCCGGAACGGCGATACTCACCCTGACCGGAACCGTCACCAATATTGACACCTATCTGAATACCGCAGCGAATATTCAATATACCGGCAGCAGTAATACCTACGGAAACGATGCTGCAACCTTGACCTTGACTGCCAATGACGGTGGTGCCACGGGAAGTGGTGGCGGTGGTAATGTGACACTCGGGACGGTCAACCTGGACATTACCGGAACCGGCGATACCCCCAGCGTGACATCTGCGACAACGGATGAAGATACGCAGACGACATCAGGGCTGGTGATCAGCCGCAACGCTGTAGACGGCGCCGAAGTCACCCATTTTAAAATCACCAATATCAGCGGTGGCACCCTTTATAAAAACGATGGTACGACGGCCATTGTCGATAACACGTTTATCACCTTTGCCGAAGGGAACGCCGGGCTCAAGTTTACTCCGACAGCAAACAGTACCTCAAACGGCAGCTTTGATATTCAGGCTGGAACCGATGGTGTGGGCGGCGGGCTTTCCACGACAAGTGCCACGGCCACGATTACCGTCAATGCCGTTAATGACGCTCCGGTGATCACCAACCTCGATGGTGATGCTGTGACGTTCAGCATCGGCGGCAATGGCGTTGCTCTTGATGCCGGCAGCAACGCGACCCTTGCCGACATTGATTCCGCCGATTTTGCTGGAGGCGTTCTCACGGTGGCAATTGTCACCAATGCCCAGGTGGCTGAAGATCTTCTCCTGGTTGGCACAGCGGGCAATATCGCCACTTCCGGGGCGAATGTGACCCATACTGACGGCGTAACCATTGGTGCCTTTGTCGGCGGCAGCGGCGGTGCTCCACTGATTGTTACTCTTAACAGCAACGCAACCCTCGCACGAGTGCGCGATCTGATCTCCGCCGTGCAATACAGCAACAGTGACGCCGCAACGGCAAACACCTTGAGCCGGACGATTATCCTGACGGTGAATGATGGCGATGGAGGCAGCAGCAACTCGGCGAACCAGAGCGTTACCGTTTCTCTGCTTCGGGCACCGATCATCGATCTGGATGGCGATGATTCCAGCGGTGCAGTCAATGGCGGATATTGGGGGACCTTCGTGGTGGGCGGCGCAGCCGTGGCCGTTGCTGATAGTGATTCTGCCATCAGCGATGACGGCGCCTTCAAGGCGCTGAGCCTTGTGTTGACCAATCGACCTGATGGCGTCTCAGAGAGTCTCAGCTCAACCTATGGCAGCGGCGCTCAGACCGTTAATGGCGAAGCTGTAACGATTGCCGCCTACAATACGGCCACCGGGCAACTCGCTATCAGCGTGGATGACGGATCCACTGATGCCACGACCATGCAAATGTTGATCGAGTCGATTCGTTACAATAATGACAGTGTTTCACCGGATACAACGGATCGGCTGATTACCGTCACAGCGACGGATAATGATGATAATGCCGGGGCCAATGTTATGGCGACATTGACGATTCAGGCACCACATAACGTCAGTTATGACGGCAATGACAACACGGATGGTGCGGTGCCGGTTGACAACAACGATTATAACGCCTCAGACACAGTGACGGTACTGGGCAATAGTGGTGCTTTGCTCAGAAGCGGTTATTCTTTTTCCGGGTGGAACACCGCCGCGAACGGCAGTGGGACCACGTATCAGCAGGGGGACACCTTTGCCATGGGCAGTGAGGATGTCACTCTCTATGCTCGCTGGATTGAAAACAGTTATAGCGTCACCTATAACGGAAATGGTCAGAGCGCCGGTGAGGCACCAACAGACAGTAACGATTACAATGATGGTGACTTGGTCACGGTTCTGGACAATAGTGGCTCTTTGTCAAAGAGCGGCTACATTTTCCTCGCCTGGAATACGTCTTCTGATGGCAGCGGCAGCAGCTATCAGCCCGGAGATGTCTTTGCCATAGACGCTTCCGACGTGATCCTCTATGCGCAATGGCAAGAGAGTGCGACTTCTACGGTTTATTTTCCCCATGTCGCCTGTGACGGCAACTGGCAGACTGAAATATGTCTGATCAATCTCTCTTCCGCCACGATGTTGACTGGAGAGTTGCACGCCTATGCTGCCGATGGTTCAGAAGTCGCTGATTTTATAGAAATTGTCCTGCCGCCACATGCTCGCAGTGAATTCGATGTAAAGCAGGTTTTCGATCAGGCCGACACCATTCGTTATCTGGCCTTTGTTGGTGACGACTCTGCTGTGGGTGCTTATGAGAAGTTCTACATTGATGGTCAGTATCGTGCAGCTGTTCCCGCTGGTGGCAGTAACCAAAACGCATCACTGCTGGTGTCACATATCGCCAGTGATCTCAATTGGTGGACGGGAATAGCCCTTCTCAATACCGGATTGTCGGAGAAGGCCCTTACCTTTGAATTCAATAATGGACAAACGGCTACCGCCACACTTGCGGCTGGGGAACAGCGGGCATTTACCATTGCCTCCCTACTGGCGGGTGAGGATTCATCGCAGATTCAATCGGCGGTTATCCGCAATACGGAAGAGGTGATTGGCCTTGAATTGTTCGGACGTGATCATCAATTGGCAGGTCTGCAACTCAACAACGCTCAGGCCAGTACGATCTATTTCCCTCATGTTGCCAGCGATGGAACGTGGTGGACAGGTGTTTCCGTGTATAATCCGGCGGCCTCTGCCGGCAATGTAACTTTGTACGCGTACAGTCAGGAAGGCGAGCTGATTGACACTCAAAGTCAAACCGTTGAAGGCTACGGCACGCTTGTCGGTACAGCTCAAAGCCTTAATCTGCCTGACTCGTGTGCCTGGTTTAAGGTGACCGCAGACAGTATGTTTTCCAAGCTGAGCGGACTGGAGTTGTTCGGACGACACGACGGCAAACAGCTGGCCGGTTTCAGTAGTGTCGGCCTGAGCGGTTACGATGGCATCCTGCCTAAAATTGAGGATGAAGGCTGGACCGGTGTCGCCTTTGTCAACACCACAGAGGATACCGCCCTTTTGACGCTGACAGCCTACAACGATGCAGGAGAAATAATCGCCGACACAGAAATTCAGCTCAATGGGCAGGAGAAGGTGGTTGATGTTGTAGAAAACCTCTTTGGTCAGGAGCTGGATGGAGCAACCTATATCCACTACCAAGCGGACCAGGCTGTTGCCGCCTTCCAGTTGAACAGTTCTGCGGACGGCATGCTTCTGGATGCGTTGCCGGGGATGTAGTTTTTCCCGCTCTGTTCTCTTTACACAACAAGGCTTCTCGGGCGGCATTAAGCCGACTGAGAAGCCTTGTTGTTTTTGTCCCTTTGGCCTGTCCGACAGAAGATTAGCCCGAATCTCTCACAAAAATTACACCTGAGGCCAGAACCAGCGCTGTTTCCCTTCCATCTCATGCTGTTGATAATCAAGGCTGAAAAGTGTCGACAGATCGGTTGTCGTCAGTTGTTGTGCCGGGATATGGCGCAGCAGTCCCCCTTTATGCAGCAACATCACCCGGTCGGCCCACTGCAATGCGAGGTTGAGGTCGTGCATGCTGAAAATCACCGTGGTGCCCTGTTCGCGGCTGACGGCGTGCAGCTTGTCCATCAGCTGCACCTGATGTTTGGGGTCGAGGTTGTTGGTCGGTTCGTCGAGCAGCAGGATGGTCGGTTGCTGGGCCAGAGCGCGGGCGATTACCGCCATCTGCACCTGGCCGCCGCTTAGTCTGGTCATGGGGGTGTGCGCCAGATCAATGAGTTCCATGTGCCGCAGACTCTGTTCGACCATGTCCAGATCGGCGGATGATGGTCGGGCCGACCAGCCGTGCTGGTGGGGCAGGCGGCCGAGCAGCACGTAATCAAACACCGTCAGCGTCGGCGGCTGGGTATTCTGGGCCACGTAGGCACAATGATGAGCGATGCGTCGCGGGCTGAGTTGCTTCAGGGACTGCTCCAGCGGCGCTCTGAGGACGATGTCGCCGCTGTTCGGTGTCAGAATCCCGGCCATTAGTTTGAGCAGGGTCGATTTACCGGAGCCGTTGACGCCGAGCAGAGCGGTGAGCTGGCCATCGGCCAGGGTGGCGTCCAACCCCTTGAGCACTGGACGACCACCACGATAGGAAAAATGCACTTGGCGCAGGCTTAGGTCCATGGCTGCTCCCGGCTGAACAGTAACACCAGGAACAACGGTGCGCCGAGAAAGGCGGTGACCACCCCGGCGGGAAAGGTCAGCGGTGCCAGCAGGGTGCGACCGGTGAGGTCGGCAAGCAGCAACAGCATGGCACCGCTCAGGGCGCATAATGGCAGGCGCGCCACCACGTTGTCGCCGACCACCAATCGCACCAGATGAGGGGCGACCAGGCCGATAAAGCTGATGACGCCGAGCAGGGTGACGGTGGTGGCGGTCATCAGTGCCACCAGGGTCACCCCAGCCAGCCGCAGACGCGTGACGTGCAGGCCGAGACTGGTGGCGGTGTCGTGACCGCACAGCAGGGCGTTGAAGGTGCGGCGTTGGCTCCATAGCGCGGCCAAACCAACCAAGGTAACCAGGGCCAGCAGACGCAGATCTTGCCAGTCGGCGCGACCGACATCGCCGAAACTCCAGTGGACGATGGCGGCCAGCTGGGTGTCGTCGGCCAGATATTGCAACAGGGTGGTGGCGGCAACGAACAGAGCGCTGAGCGCCACCCCGGCGAGGATAATGGTTTCGCGGCCGCAGTTGCGCCACAGGCTCAGGGCAAGGATCAGCAGGGTGGTGGCCATGGCGCCGCCAAATGCCAGGCCGGTGACCAACCACGGCGACACGGTCAGTGTCGGACCGGACGACAACAGCCAGATGCCGCACGCCGCACCGAACGATGCGCCCTGGGAGATGCCCAATGTGGAGGGCGAAGCCAGCGGATTGTTGAGTAGAACTTGGAGAATTAATCCAGCCGTGGCCAGGGCCGCACCGCCGAGGATGGCGCTGCAGGCGCGCGGCAGGCGGATGTGCAGCAGCACCCGTTGCGACGCACTGAGGGAGTGTCCATCTCCGCTCCACAGCTGGCACCAGTTCACCTCCATGGCACCGCTGGTCAGGGCGAGCAGGGTGATCAGTCCCAGCACCAGCAGGGTCGCCAGTCCGCCCACGGTCAAACGGTGCTGACGCTGATGATAGGCGCGGCGCAGGCTCATAACGATGGGCCGCCCTCTGTGTTGTCCTCTGTGGTGGCGTTCATCGGCGCGAACGGGCCGAACAGTGCCGCCATCTCCCGGTAGAGCGGCGCGCCGACAAAGAAGCGATAAAAGTCGTCGGCCGTGGCCGCCATGTCAACATCGGCGAACACCTCGGGATAGAGAATGGTGCCCATGTAGTAGGTTTCGGCCAGCACCGTATCGGGACTGGCCGCGTAGTAATGGGGGATGATGCGATACAGGCGCTGCTTGCGTACCGCACTGAGAGCGGCAAAGGCCGGATGATTCAGGTCGTCGCGCACCAGAGACTCACCGCCGGCACAGATGAAGATCACGTCAGGATCGGCTTTGAGCAGGCTCTCCGCAGCCAGGGAAAAGCGCCCTTTGATCAGATTGGTCGGCGGCGTGATGGCGTCGGCGATGTTGTTGGCCCGCAACAGAACAAACGGCGGATAGTCGCGGCTGGTGCCGAGCAAGCCGTGGGCGACGCGGAAATTGAGGCCACCGATGTAGGTTGTCGTGGTGGAGGTTTGACCGCTGATGCGCCGGTGCAGATCGTTCAAGCTGGCGCTGAGGAATGCCTTGATTTGTTCGGCGCGTTCCCGGCGATCACAGACCGTGGCGAAGAGGTCGAGGGAGTGTTCAAACAAATGGCGCTGACTGGTCAGGTTGCCGTTATGCACCATCACCACCGGGATGCCGGTCTGTTGCTGCAGGCGGTCGGCGGCTTGCGGCGTGCCCCAGCCCATGAAGATGACGTCAGGCTGCAATTTAACCAGCGCTTCGGCGTCAATCTGACGGCGAGAGCCGATGCCAGGCAGTTCACCAAGCTGGGGATGAGCCAGCCGGTAGGAGCGGCCGGTACCGCCCAGCCACTGCCGCGGGTCTTTTTCCTCCTGCTCCACACCCACCACCTGCGGCGCCAGATTCATATAGCACAACAGACTCAGGGCGGAATGGATGCCGACCAACCGCCGGGCGGGCGTGGTTATTTCAACCTGCCGCCCGGCCAGGTCCGTCACCGTGCGCGGGCCAGTGGAATCGCTGGCAGCCGCGCAGGTCAAGGTTGAGGCGAGGACGAGCAACAAGCCGATCAGCAACCGGAGCATGTGTCTCTGCGTGTTCATGTAGACATTCCTTAAAAGGTGCATTGCAGCCCAACCACGATGTTGCGGCCCGGCTCATAGATCCAGGTGGCCTGGCTCGAGCGCAGGTGGCTGCGATAGCCGCGATCGAGGAGGTTTTTCACGCTGAGGTTCAAGTCGATGGCGTCAAACATCGCCCAGGCCCCGAGGTTGAGCCCGGCGTGCAGGTCAAATGTTGTATAGCCGGGCGTTTCGTCTTCGCTGTCCGACACATTGCGCTGGCGGTCATAGAGCGTGGTCTGGGCACGCAGGGTGTAGCGCATGCCGTTGGTCAGCGGCGCGGCGTAACGCAGGCCGATGTGGCCGTTGAGCGGGGCAATGGCGCTTAGATGCTCGTGAGTGTCGCGGTCCTTGCCTTCCACCCAGGCGACGGCTGTTTCCAGATTAAGCCGCGACGTCAGTTGGAAGGTGGCCTCGGCATCGACACCGTACAGTTCCGCGTCCTCGACGTTGACATACCCATAGGTGGGGATGTTGGCGAGGAACGAGCTGTCCTGCTTGACCAAGTCGATGTAATCGTCAACACGGTTGTAAAACACGCTGACATAGCCTTTGACGCGCGCCGACAGATATTTGAGGCCGAGGTCGGCGTTGTAGGTGTATTCGGCGTCGAGGTCCGGGTTGCCGATGATCAGCTGGCTACCGCCGCCGCGGGTCGAATAGCGTTCAAACAGGTCCGGGGCGCGAAACGCCGTGGCCAGATTGGCGGTCAGATGCAGGGTGTTGCTCAGGGCATAGAGCGAGCCAAGGCTGAAGGTCATGGCCTGATCGGTTTCGCGGGAGAATGCGTTTACCGCCTGCACCGTTGTGGCACCGCTGCTGCCATAGCTGGTTTGACTCATGGTGACATCGTCGGCATCAGCCTCAAAGTAATCGTAACGGCTGCCGAGGGTCAGGCTCCAGCGCTCCGTCACCGTCACCTCGTTCTGGGCAAACAGCCCCAGGTGATCGCGTTCGCCATCCGGCACCGGCTGAAAGGTGAGCAGTTTTTTCAGGGCGTCGTTGGTGCTGCTGAAGATCTGCTGCGATTCGTCGGAATCCGTGGTTTCGTGGACGATCTCCAGGCCCGTGGTCCACTGCTGGTTCCGGCCCGGCGCAAAGGTGGCCTGCAGCGAGCCACCGGTGGCCGTGGTGTCGATGGTGTTCTGCTTCAGGTTGTAGACCTGTTTTTCCGTGTTGGGGAAATCGCCGACAAAGCGCCGTTTCTGGTCAACATGGAACAGACGCGTTTCCAGGCGTTGCACCGCGCCCAAATCCGTGCCGATATAGCCCAGTTTGTAGGTGCGCGTGTTGTACAGGGTGAAGTGCGATTCCGGCGCCTCCGGGTCTTTTTGCGCGACGCCCATGTCGTTGATGTCGTTGATGCGCAGCTCGGCCTGGACGGTGTGATGGTCATTGATGTTGTAGAGTGTTTTCAGATCGAGGCTTTTGTTTTCAAACTGGCTGTGGGGCAGCTCGTCGCCGTCGCCCACTTCGTAGTCGTCGTGATCCTGGGCCGCCACGTTGAGGCGGATGCCGAGGCCGTGACCGCCGGCATTGACCGTGTAGTTTCCGACCAGGCCGTCATCCACCGACGAATAGCGCATGCCGACGCGGTGCTGGGCCTGCCAGGTGTCGCCGTCAGCCAGAGCCACCTCTTTGGTGATGATGTTGATGACGCCGCCGAGGGCGTCGCTGCCGTAGAGCACGGAGGAGGGGCCCTTGACCACTTCGATCCGTTCAATGTCGTTGCTGTCGATAAACGGCGTCAGCGGCGCGCGACCCGCCCACAGGTTGGTTTCGCGGTCGCCGTCGAAAAGCACCAGCACCCGGTTGGTGCCCATGCCGCGGATGGTCGGCGTGGTTTCCCACGGCCCGGCACCGCTCAACGTCACTCCGGCGACTCCGTCGAGCAGGTCGGTGAAGGTGGTCGCATTCTGTTCCTGAATCTGTTGCTGATCGACCACGCTGATGGTCACCGGCGTGGCAAAGGCGGAGTTTTCCGAGCGGGTGGCGGTGACCACCATCTCATCGAGTTGAATGCTGTCAGCGGACTCATCGGCAAACGCACTGGAGAAACTCCATGCCATGGCGATCAGACACGAAAAAAGAACATAGAGAATGGTGAGGTGGTTTTTCATAGCAAGACTCCCTGCAATTTACAGTACATCAGATTAAAAAACGGGGAGGCTTCAGACAGATTTCAGGCGCGGCGGAAAACAAAAAAGCCCGTAACCAGACGGTTACGGGCTCCCATTGTGACCCTTGACCTTGCGCATGTCGACCGAATCATCCCCTTCGGTATAAATGACATCAAAACCACGCCAGCAGGTCTTCTGACTTCCGGATCATCCTTCAATCGCGCCTTCCCGAACGGTGGCTCAGTGGCATTGTGCGATTGTCGTCCCCGGTTACAGCGGTGGGTCCGTTCCCGATTTTCACGGGATTCCCTTTTCAGCAGCCGTCGAGTTAGATAAGCCCTCTGGCTGAACACTGTCGTGGTGAACTTTATTGAGTTGTTGTTTTCTGTTTTACATGGTTAGGAAAACGATATAGCGGTCATAGGTATAGCTGATTTATTGTGCCGCCTGCAACCGCTTTTTGCATTTAGCAAAAAAAGTAATTTCATAATCTTTCAATTAGGCGCAGTCCGCAGACTGATGCTGGTGAGCCTGATAGTGTTCACAGCCCTCGCGCCCCATATAACGCTGAAGCTGTTTCTGCTCCGTTTTCTGTAGGTCTACCAGCAGCAAGCCATCGATGACATTGCCGAAGTCTGGATCAAGGTTGAAGGCCAGCAGTTTTCCTCCAAGACTCAAGTAATGACGTAGCAGAACTGGAATGCCGCGATTGTCGCTCTCTAAGTCGGCGACCAATGACGAAATCTCTTCCATGTCGCAGAGTAGCGGGTCGCTATGCTGAGCGGAGACTCCCTGAATCTTTAACGGCGTCACCGGCACCGGCAGGCGTGGTGAGACCAAACCGCAAAACTCTTTGACCATAAAATAACGGCTTAGAGACTCGACCATAAGGTGGCGCGAGTTACTGGTGTAATCGTTGGAAATGCTTACCGGGCCAAACAGATAACGGTATTTGGGGTTTTTAACCAGATAGTGGCCGATCCCTTTCCACAGCAACAACAATGGCGCGTAGGAACGTTGATATTCGGGACGGATAAACGAACGTCCCAGTTCCAGAGCGTTTTGTAGGCGATCGAGTAATTGTGGCTGAAAATCAAACAGAGTTGAGGTATAGAGACCTTCTGCCCCTTGCTGGCTGAGTAACTCATCCAAGTGGCCGATACGATAGGCTCCGACCAACTCGTGTTGTTTGTGATTCCAGAGGCACAGATGGGTGTAGGTGTCGTCAAAACGATCAAGGTCAATGCTGTGCCCGGTTCCTTCGCCGACCTCACGGAATGTCACTTCCCGCAATCGACCGATTTCATGGAGTAATCCAGGCGCCTGCGCTGCACTAAACACCACGACGTCGAATTCGCCGCTTTGTAGCAGCCGTTGCTCTTGCGGCAGACGCTCAATCTCGTTTTCCAGGGTCTGCGAAGGCAGGGCTGCGCAAATGGGTTGGTGTTTCCCCTGGCTGGGTTTATCTACATTGTCTGCACAGGTATCACAGGCGAGATTTAAGCCGTAGGTGCGTAAGCGCAGGTAGTCATTGAGGGCTTGGTCACAGTCAAAGCCTGTCAGCTTTTTTGTCGTCAGCAGATTGCCGATCCGTAAGGGGAGGGTTTGTCCCCTTTTGTTCAGCAGCATGTGTGGTAGAAGTGCAGTGCGTAAGCGTGGATGAATTCGTCCCGCCCATTGAAACAATGATCCGTTTTCACCTGGGAAAAAGACCGGCAGAACCGGTGCCTTGCTACGCCTTACCAGCCTGGGTAGTGTCGAACTCCATGCGGGGTCGGTAATTTCTCCACTTGATTGTCGGGAAGAAACCTCTCCGGCGGGAAAGATCACCAAAACGCCACCCTGTTTCAGCCAGTTGAGAGACTGGCGCAAGGGGCTCAGGTTTGTACGGGCAGCATCCGTGCCGCCGAACGGATCAACATTGATCAGGCAGTCTCGCAGTTGCGGGATGCGACTGAGCATAAAGTTTGCCATCACCTTGAAATCCGGGCGCTGTTTGCTGAGAAGATCCATGAGGATCAACCCTTCTATACCGCCGAAAGGGTGATTGGCAATCAGAATGCACGGTCCGGATGACGGGATACGTACCTGTTCATAATCGCTTACCCGATAGCTGACATTGAGGGTGGCTAACGCCTGTTCTGCGAAAGTGTGCCCGGATACGTTGGCACTGACCTGATCATAAAGCTGTTGGCAGCGCCGCAATCCGAGTAACCGTTCAGCCATGTTCAAGAAGGGCTGTCTCAGTCGGGCGGTGAGTGTGGAAACCGGTTGCCGGGAAGGGAGAAAAGGACTCGCCAGCGTGTTGTCTGTTCCGATCATATCGCTCCATCCTGCTTGATGTGGTGATTTGCCATACAAGCAGAATAGTGTTGGAAACAGGTTGTGATTGAATAAGGGTTTGTTGAGGGGGAGAGGGGGGGTGAACGCGTTCTCGACTAACTATGGCCCATAGATCAGGGCAACACCTAGCCATATCGCCGCGAGAAAAAACCAGTACAGACGTTGTAATGCGCTATAGCGCAGCAAGTAGCCCAATGAGGCCAAACCCAAAGCACAAAATGCCAGCCCCAGGCCAACGGCATGATGGCCTGACGCAGTATGGATAATTCCCGTTCTCGGGTCACCGGTTGTGAGGCTCTTCTCCGTGATGCCGATAACGCCCAAGGCCAGAAAGACAATGGCAAACGTCAACCCGCCAAAAATTTCCACGCCGTATTGTTTTTTCATGAAGCCATTCCGTGGTCATTTTACACAAAAAAACAGGGGACGCGCTGTTCTACGTCCCCTGTTTTTGTTGTTATTGTGCTTGCTGTTGATTCATCAGTTTGTTGAGCTGATTTTGCAAGTCGTTCATGTCGAACTGCTGATTTTGTTCCTGCCCATCATCATATCCCTGAGACGGTTGCGCAGTGACCGTCGGTTGCTGACCTGTTCTCAGGCTTTCGATGACGTTGACTGCCATCTGGCGGGCCATGGCATCCGCTTCATGATCTTCGAGAATGTCAATTCCACTGGGGATCGCAAATTTGCTGTCTGGGATCGAGCCTTTATCGATGTGTGTTGCCTCGGTGAGACTTTTCATGCCCATCATGTTGGACTCTGTTTTGAGCACCAGACCGGATTGGCTGGCCGTGTACACCTTGACGCCCATCATACTGGTGATGTCACAGGGGTAGCCGAGGATTGTCGCGGCCTTTTTTTCAACGGTTCCCTGAAGGCTTTCAACGGTTGAAATGCCAAACTTTTCAGCATTGGTGTCCACTTTCTTCTGATCCGCAGATGAGAGCTTGTTGTACTCCTCAATATAATATTTCTCAGGATTAACGCTTTTGGTGGCGGATCGAGTGGTCAAATCAATGTCGTATACCCAGTCCGGGGTCGTCAGGGTCAGGGTGTTTTCCTGTTGTACAATACCAAACATCTTTGTTGTCGTCTGAGTGTACTCAGCAGTGGTTTGGCCATGGTCTTTCACATAAAGCATTTGTGAACCGCTGGTGTTCCCTTCAACTTTGTAAGTGATGCTACCTTCCTCAAAAGGAAATTTGTCGTTGGCAAAAGGGTTTGCCCAAGTCACCGACGGTGAGGCAATCAAAGCCAACAAAATCGAGAGCAGAATCAGGCGCATGGTGTTTCTCCTTATAAACAATCTTTCAAAGAATTCAGTGGTAAATAGCGTCAAAAGAAAAGGACCGCTGGGGCCCTTCTCTTGGGGAACTTATTTGCGAATCTCGTCACCAACCTGAAAATCTGAACCCTCGGTTACCCGGCCTTCCGAATAGCCTGACAGGGCTTCGGTGATTTTAACTGTTCCAACTTTTTTGTATTTGACTTTAAGCACCTTGCCCGTCGCCGGATCTTTGATGACTTTGCCTTTTCGGTAGATGCCAACCTCATCGCCATCTTCGAGTCCTGTTTCCGTGCCGCCGTTGAAAGAGATCATTTTTCCATCGACATCGGCAACCAGAACGGTTTTCGAGGCAACTGCAGCCGCGCTGCGACTGGCTTTTTCTTTGATGAACGAGGCTGAGCCCATTTTGTCACTCAGTTGACTCAGCGCTTCGCGTAAGACTTCGGTCGCTGTTTTGCTGTTATAGCTTTCGCCGCCGCCAAAGCCGAAAACTTTTACAGTCGGTTTGGAGACACTGTGTTCACCTGTGTCGGCAAAAACGATTTCACCGGTTGTCGAATCGATTATGCGGATGTCAACGGCGGCATGATAGCCTTTTTTGCCGATGTTGATACCACCGCCACCGCCGCTGGCTTTGCTTTCACCATATTCTGTGACCGCACCGGTGACGATATATTCTACGCCGATGAGCTTGCCAATTTTTGCCGCTGTTGCCGGATCGACATTGCCAGACGCCCCCAGATTTTGCTCTTTGAGGATGGCCGACAACCGGTCGCGTTCCATGACACTGAAGGTATTCTTCTTCACCAATTCAGTGCTCAACATGTCCGATGCGCCACGACCAACGCTGTATCCGCCCGATTGAGATCTGTTGTCAAAGTCCATGATCGCAACGCGTGGTTTGGCCCAGGCGATTGAGCCGATGGACAGTAAGATAATCAACACGAGCAGGCTTAGTTTTCCCCGAGTCAGCATAGAAATCTCCCTTATTGAATTTTCCCGGTCATTTAACGAGTAATAGTAGTAAATATTAACGTAATAATATGTCATTCGTGTAGGTTTTTTTGCAATCAGGATAATCTTATGGGGTTTTTATATAAAAGTTTCCCCTGCTTCTCATTTTCATGCTCAGCAAAAATTGGACAATGAGAAGCAGGGGAACGTTGATTCATCTTATTGTAAAAATGTTACCGGGTTCAGCTTTTGAATGCAGCGACCAAACGCGACAGGATGCGGCGTCGTGGTGTCACGGGCGCTTTGGGTATCACATCAGCTGAGGGCGCCGCTTCAGTTTCAGGTTGCACTGATTCCGGCACGTCTTCGTCGTGCTGCACTGTCTCGATGATTGGACGAGATGCTGCTGAAATTGTACTGGAATGGAGAATTGATGTTTTTCCCGTCGTGGAGGTGAGAATAACTTCAATGACGTCATCGGCCTGATTTTCCAGATCGATTCCTGCCATCGAATAATCCCACCCGGATTGGATAAAATGATTTTTATTTAAAGCTTTAGCGACATCTGCTCGCTCCATGTCAGGCGTGAGGTGGGCAATGATTTGTTGATCAATAGAGATCGAAATATCTGCAATAGCTTGCGCGGGATCATGCTCTCCTGCCCAACCGCCAATGCGCAAGATCCCGTCACTGGAAAGAGTGAACCAGTCAACGTAACCGACCGGTGGTTGTGTGTGGGAGAAGGATGAAAAGTCTTGCGTCGGATTGCGGGATATCAGGTAGATGTCGTGAGAACCACACAGTGCCAGTGGCAGACGTTTGTAGTTCCAGCCGGCTTTGATCACGCGCTGGATTGCTTTGGCAACATAGCCTTCGGTAACATAAGTTGCCCCGTATTCCTCAAGGTTCAGACTCCGTGACTCACTGGCCTTTACAAAAAGAAATCCATTTTTAGGCAGTTTCTGGCCAGAAGCCAGGGCTTCATCATGCACACTGAATGCCAGAATTCCATCTGGGGAGAGCATGTTAAAAAGGCGTTCCAACCATTGTTCAAATCTTTGCTGTGGCAAATGGGTAAAAAGGGAAGCCACAAAGATAAGGTCGAATCTTTCCGAACAGGTGAGTTGAGACGGGTCATGACACGATTCAAAACCATTCACACCAAACTGTTTTTTCTGAAAGCTGACAGCATCCTTGTAAATATCAGATGCCCAAACATTGGCCGGATTGACCTCGGCGACCAAAAAGCGGGTAGCGCGGCCAAATCCACAAGCAAAGTCCAGGACCTTACAGGTGGCTTTGTCTCGTCCCGTGGAACAATGCCAGTCAAGAATTGATTGAAGTGTGGTGTTGATTTCATATCCCTGTCGGAAGTAGACGGCTTTCGCTAAGCCTTCATTTTGTAATCCAGTGATGGCGTTGAGTAACATCTCATCCTCAGGGTGAATGATCCTGTCAATGCCGGCAAGGTAACTGGCCATCGTGTACTCCTTCTCGCAAGATATCGACTAATGTGACGCGCCATTTAAAGTGGAAGCCAGCTTCTTGTATGGCCGATGCGTCTTTAAAGTGATTTGCTTCTGTTTTATGGAGAGTTTAATCTTGGTGCGGATTCATGTTTTTTATCCAACGGACACCTAGGCTATTCCTGCATGTTGGATGTGTCAATATTAATTGTGAATTTTTGTTAAGCTGGCAGCGCCCTGAGGAAACGAAGGAAAAAATCGTTTTTCCGCCTGGAATTGTTCAGGTTGAAATCACCTTCACGATGGGACTCGGTCGAACAATGAAAGAAATGTGTGTTGCTCTATGATCTTGAATTTATGAAGAAAATTTTTGAATGTGCTGACATTGTTATTGATTTTTCGGAACATATATCAATGAGAAAGTATCTGTATGCCGCTGCGGTTGTTGCAACCTGTTCCCGTCACCGATACACTCAGCGGCGCAGGTTGAAATTTTTTGGAGGAGTCCATGACGTATCCATTGCTGGTGATCGCTGCCCTGCTGTTTTGGGGTGTTTTTGTTTATAACCGCCTGGTTCGGGACAGTACCCGGGTAAAGACCGCCTGGAGTGATATTGATGTCCAGCTCAAGCGGCGTTACGATCTGATCCCCAAGCTGACCGCTGTGGTTCAAGGCTACAGTCAGTATGAGCGCGAAACGCTGTCTGAGCTTGTTGCATTGCGCAGTCAGGCGCAGCAGGTCGCTGACACTGAGTCGCGGGGGCGACTCGAACAGAGGATCGGCGGTAGTCTGCGTCAGTTATTTGCCCTGGCTGAAGCCTATCCGCAGCTGAAAGCGGATACGTCCTTTTCCCAGCTGCAAAGACAAATCAGTGAGATCGAAGACCAGATTCAATATGCTCGCCGCTTCTACAACGGGGCGGTGCGGAATCTCAATACCCGGATCAGCTCTTTTCCCGATCTGATTCTGGCGCGCCTTTTTCATTTTGTTCCACAACCGTTCTTCGTTATGGATTCCAACGAAAAATCAACTTCCAGTCGGGAGGAAACATCGTGAAACGTTTTGCACTTTGTCTGTTGTTGCTCCTGTTTTTTTCCACTCCGGCAGTTGCCGAGGAAAAGATTCTCCACTTCGACAGCGACATTCAGGTGTTTGCTGACGGGAGTATGCAGGTCACAGAGACCATCGTCGTGCATGCGGAACAAAAACAGATTCGACGCGGTATTTATCGCGATTTTCCCACGCGTTACCAAGACCGGATCGGCAATCGCTATCAGGTTGATTTTACTGTGATGAATGTGGCCCGTGATGGCCGTTCAGAAGCCTGGCACAGTGAAGACAAGGGGGATGACGTACGTGTTTATATGGGGCGCAGTAATGTGTTTCTTTCTCCCGGTGAGTACACCTACACGCTGACCTATCAGACTAACCGCCAGCTTGGTTTTTTCACTGACCATGATGAACTGTATTGGAATGTGACCGGTAATGACTGGGCCTTTCCCATCGATGCGATTTCCGCACGGGTGAGCTTGCCTTTTGACGTTGATTCCTCTGAGATGAGTGCTGAAGCCTATACTGGTCGTCGCGGTGAACAGGGCGGGGATTATCAGTACTGGTTTGACGGGCACGATGTGGTTTTTGAAACGACCCGGCCGTTTCATGCCGGGGAAGGATTAACCCTGGTGGCGACTTGGCCCAAGGGCTACGTCACACAACCGACCACCAGCGAAGAATTCGGATATTTTTTGCGAGATAATCGCACCTGGCTGATTGGGCTGGTAGGGGTTACTCTGTTATTCCTTTATCAGGCCATCGCCTGGTTTATGGTCGGGCGTGATCCAAATCCCGGTGTGGTGATTACCCGCTACCAGCCACCCAAAGGGGTGACACCTGCGGCCGCGCGTTATTTGGTGCGCATGGGCTACGATCACAAAGCCTTTGCCGCTGCCCTGGTGAATTTGGCGGTGCAGGGGCTGATTGAAATTCGCGAAGAATCGAGACGAGAGTTTACCCTGATCCGCCAAGATAAGAAGGCTGAGAATCTGGCTCCGGGGGAGAAAGCGATCCTGAAGAAACTGCTTGGCAGCCGACCCGGTGCGAGCCTGACACTTAAAACCCGCAATCACAAAAAGATTGCCGCAGCTCTGAAAGTCCACCAAGCCGCACTGGCCAGAGACAATGACAAAATTCATTTTATCACCAACCGCTTATGGCTGGTGCCGGGTATTGTCGGTTCGTTGGTGGTTCTGGGAGTCATGCTGTCTTCTCTGAGCAATCCTAAAGCGTTTGAAGCGGGGGCTTTCATGCTCGTATGGCTGACGATTTGGAGCGTTGGTGTCTTTTTTCTCGGCAAGGGAGCGTGGCTGGCCTGGCGACGGGTGCGCTCATTTCCTCAAGCCCTCGGAGCGGTTGGTGCCAGCTTGTTTTTTCTGCCCTTTCTAGCAGGAGAGATTGCCGGCATCGTCATGCTGGCGACGCAGGCATCCTCGGCTCTGGCCCTTCTTCTGCCGACGATGATTGTCATGCAGATGGTTTTTCATCAACTGATCAAAGCACCAACCCGTGCAGGGCGGCGTCTGCTGGATGAACTGGATGGCTTTCGCCTTTATCTGGACGTGGCCGAGAAGGATGAGATGAATCTGCGCCATCCGCCGGAGAAGACGCCCGAGCTGTTTGAGCGTTTTCTGCCCTACGCCCTGGCTCTTGATGTTGAGCAACACTGGGCGGCACGCTTTGCCGCGTTATTTGACCATCTCGACGCTGACGGCGGTTCCTATCATCCGGCGTGGGTCCATGGGCCGACGTTACTGCATGGTGGAATGGCAGGCTTTGCCGATTCTCTCGGCAGTTCGCTCAGCTCGGCGGTCGCCTCATCGTCAACGGCCCCCGGTTCCTCTTCGGGGAGTGGCGGCGGTGGCTCGTCCGGAGGCGGAGGCGGCGGTGGAGGGGGCGGTGGCCGGTAAGCAGCAGGCGTTCTTCGCGATGCCGGCTGGCTGTTCCCGGTCTTTGCGACTTTGGTGCGGAAGACCGGGAAGGTCAGGGTATGAATGGAATCCTTTAAGCATGGCCCACATCCGGGGTGAAACTCTTTCGGATGTGGGCCTTTTTAATCTTCTGTTATTGCCCCGCGGGGGTGTACAGCGTGATGGAGCAGGGCGCGTCAATATCCCTTCCCGTCGCGTTTGTCTGCATGGTTCTTAACGGTGCCGTGTCTCCGTCCGCATCAAGATCATAAACCGTGATCATCCCGCCATTGACGGCAAACAGTTCGTTGTTGTCCTCGTCAACAACAAGATCTTTCAGGTCGGAAAGTTGCGTTGACGGTCCGGAAATTTTTCTTAGCGGTTCGAGATTACCGTCGTCTGTCCGTCCAAACACGAGGATACTGTCGTCACCGCTGTTGGCGACAAAGATTTCATTGTTCAAACGATCCAGTTTCAGGGCACCGGCCCCGTTCAATTCAGTCAGCTCGCCGCTGATGGTTCGTAACGGTGGCACATCGCCATTGTCGGTACGTGAAAAGGTCAGGATTGACGTGGCGGTCAGAACGACAATTTCATCATGAATCCAATCAACGGCAACGCCGTTTGGCGAGGTGTCAAGTCCTGTTGCCGTGCCGAGAATTAATCGCGACGGGGTTGCCTCTCCGCTGACAAGTCGCGGGTAGACACTGACGGCGCAAAATTGATAGATCCCGCCGTATATGGCTGAATGGGCATCAATATAGGCGCTGGTGACGACGATTTCATCGTTATGGGGATCGACATCCATGGCGGTCATATAGGTCGGGACGGATGATCTGGTCGGAAAATCAAGATCTGGGAGAGAAAAGCTTCTCAGTGGGCCGTCGTTCAACTCGGCGTCAATCGCATAGACGGCGGTGGAACGATACAACTCATTGTTGATCGCATCGGCGACAAGGGGGCCGCAGCCGCGCATTAGGTTGCCGGTAATTCTTCTCAATGGGGCGTCATCGTCTTTAGCCTCAGGGGCGAACGTTGCGACGACGGCGTAAGCTCCTAACCAGAGTTCATTGTTTACGCTGTCAAAGGTCAGGCCCACGCCACCGGAATAAGGCAGTCTGCGCAGTGGCGCGACATCCCCTTCGGCGGTGCGCGAAAAGGTTGCGACACCGGCCGTTGCCGGAAGCGATATGGAACCGCCAAGGCTTTGCGAATAGTAATTTAGAATGTAAATCTCGTCGTCGTCCGTATTGACGGCGAGTTGTCCCGCGCTGGTATTCACGGGTAACGTTCCCGCTGAAAATGTTCTTTTCGGCACCGTGTCTCCCGCAGACGTCAGTGCAAAGACCGTGATTGCTTCGGAACCCCGGTTCGATACAATGATTTCCTGGTTGAGCGGATCAATCGCAATGCCGAGAGGGGCCGACAGTTCCGTTGCCGCGCCGCTGATGGTTTTTCGCGGCGGTGTATCGCCCTGGGCGGTTCGTGAGAAGAAACTGATGCAATCCGATGCGCTGTCGGTGATCACAATGTCGTCATGTTGTGAATCGATGGCGACGGCTGTAGGCAATACGATCCCTGTTGACGGGCCGCTAATGGTTCGTAGGGGCGCGACATTGCCTTGAGCGGTGCGATTAAAAACGTGGATGATACCGGTGTCCTCAGGCAAATTTCTTGTAATGGCAACGAGTTCGTTGTTGGCCGGATCAACGGCAATGCCCTGCAGATAATCGAGACCGGTCAACGAACCGGAGATGATTCGGAGCGGTGCCGCATTGTCACTGGCATTGCGGTCAAAAACGAGAATGGCCTCGTTGCCGGATTCCGTGCAGGCAACAAAAACCTCATTGTTGACCGTGTCAACGGCAATGGAATAGGCCATTGCCAGGCCGGTGACATTGCCGAGGCTGCGCAGTGGTTCGACCTGCCCCTCAAGAGATGGATCCAAAACGGAATAACTGGAACCATAGTTGTCCACAAAGAGTAATCTGCTGTTTAAGTTGAGATCCGTCTGCTCGTCATCGATTTGCTCCGGCTCGGAGGGTTGCGTGCTGCCGCCCCCTCCGCCTCCACCGCTACATGCGGCGAGCACAAACGACATCAAGGCACCGAGAAGCAACAGTCCGATTAATTTTTTCATGTCCCCTCCAAAAAATTCCGCAAAGAAAAATTATAAAAATCACAATAGCAGATTTTAATGCTTGGCAGGACCTTTTTGTCTGACGGGATGTTGAACGTTTTACTTTTTAGTCGTTCGAGTGGGAGGTCAGTCGCGGGGCGCGGGCAGGGTGAGCGCAATTCCGATGGCGGTGGCCGTCAGCACCGCCGAGGCCAGATAGCTGCTGCTGAAGGATCCGCTGTGTTCGGCCACGACACCGGCGATGGCCGGGCCCACGGTCTGGCCCACGGCAAAGCAGAAGGTGATGATGGAGAAACCGGCCGCGGCGCGCGCCTGCCCCAGATAGTCGCCGATGGCGGCGGCCATGATGGCGGGGATGGCAAAGGACGCCAGCCCGTACAGCACCACTGAGCAGCTGATGGCCGTGGTGCCCAGTTGGGCTCCGGCCAGCAGGTAGGCGACGGTATGCACGCTGAAGACCGCCATCATCCCGCCTTTGCGGCCGATACGGTCCGACAGGGTGCCGAACACTACGCCCGAAAACAGGCTGAAAAATCCCACCCACGACCAAAAATGTCCGGCCGTCTGCTCGGCAAAGCCGTATTCTTCAATCAACGTGGTGACGATAAAGGTGCCGTAGATGACATAGGTGGCGCCAAAGGCAAAGTAGAGCAAGCCGAGGCGGACCAGAATCTGGCTCGCCTTGTAGTGGCCGTGCGTTTCACTTGGATCATAAGGAGCCGGGCCGCCATCGCCCACCGGATCAAGCCCCTTTTCCTGCGGATGGTTGCGAATCAACAGCGCGGCAATCACGGCAATGATCAGCACCAGCGCGGCCAGCACCATCCAGCTGAGGCGCCAGCCCTGTGCGCCGTACAGCTCATTGAGGCGCGGGATGAGAAAGCCGGACAAAATAATGGCAAAGCCGCTGCCGATGACGATAAACCCGGCCGCGCGACCGCGCCGTTCGCGGCGGAACCAGTACGACACCAGCACCATCAGCGGGATATTCGCCAGCCCGCTGCCCATACCGACAATGGTGTACAACACCAGAGTGGCAAAAAACACCTGGCTGACGCTGATGCCCACCATGCACAGCGCAATGACAAACAGCCCACCGGCAATCAACATGCGCGGTGTCATACGTCGCAGCAACAGCGGAGTCAGTCCCACGGCCGCCAGATACCCGGCGAAATTGGCCGTTCCCAGCAGGCCCATCTGGTCATAGGACAGCTGAAGATCCGCGCCCATGGATGGCAGCAACATGCCGAAGGCAAAGCGCGCCAGACCCAGACAGGCGACAATAATCAACGTGCCGACGCCGACAATGATCCAGCCGTAGTGGATTTTTTGGGAAGTGTGAGATGTTTGATTCATAGCGGCTGATTGTAGCCCAATGCCGTGATGAGGCAAAGGTAAATAGTGGCAGCGCGGTCTGAGCGAAAGAATGGTCTTATATCACTGCAGGTTGTCGCATCTCATCCGTTTGCATTGCTTGGTACGCACATGACGCGGGCTTCCGGGCTCGCACGCCGGGTTCCTTTTGCGTCGTCAAAAGGAACCGAAAAACGACTCCCGAACTTCGCGCCCTGCGGGTGCCCTCCCTCCAGTCGCTTACACCGTGATGTCGGCAAGAACTCGGCCTGTTTGCAACAGTCCTCAAACATTTGCCGACAACCATCCCGGCGACGCTCCATGCGTTCGGCGCTGCAATACGGGAGGGCTTGGTTGCGGAAGCGATCATAAGGGGGTAGCGTGTAGGTTTTCTTGCCCCATTCAATGCGTCGTTGTTCTAGGCAACAACCCGTTTGCCAATATACGCACCGCCACGCACATCGCTGCCCGAGAATTCCTCAACAAGAGTCAGCCCGGCATCGGTCATGGCGCTGATGTAGTCCTGGCGGGAGAACAGGCCGATTTCCATCGATTGTTGATGGTAGGTCACGTCTGTGCCTTGGCCGATCAGATGGTGAAAGGTGACTTCCACAACGTTTGGCTCCTTGAGACGCACCTGCTCCATTCGTGAAATCTTCAAGTCCAGCTCATCCACGGCATCGACAACGAGACACTCTTGAAAATCTTCCTTGGTGCTCCAGGGTGTAATCAACGCAACGCCGTTGGGGCGTAGTTGAGCGGCAATTCGATGCATAGTCGCGCGCAAATTGGCGACGGTTTTAACAAAGCCGATGGAGCCATACAGGCAGATCATCGCATCAAAGTCCGCCCTTACATCAAAATCAATTAGGTTGCCGCGGTGAAAGGTGAGGTGAGGGAACTTCTTTTCCGCCACCGCCAGCATATCCTCGCTCAGGTCGAGTCCGCTTACCTGATAGTCATCGGTGAAATAGGGGATATGCCCGCCCGTTCCACACGCCAGAATCAGCAGATCCGATTGCGGGGCAACACCGTGCTTGCTCAGCAGTTCCTTTACCTTAGCGGCTTCCGGGGCGTATTCCTCGTCTTTGACATACAGAGCATCGTAATATTTTGAAATCGTTTCAAAGTCAGAGTACATAGGTAGGGTCTCGGCAGATTTTCTAATCAACGTTTATGGCTGCTGGCTAGCCGCTTTAACTGCTTGAATAAACTACATATCCTCCAACGAATAGCCAACAAATTCGCATGAATAATCAGAGTGTTGCGCTAAAAGCTTCTCCGCTTTGATCTTGAGTTTCTCCATGTTGATTTTCTCCGCGTTGCGTTTCACCTCGGCAATGAGCAGAGTCTTTGCCGACTCATTGACGGCGACAATGTCGATCTCATTGTGGTTTTTCTTCTCCCAATAAGTACCGATGGCGGAAAAGTTTTGTGACTGTTTCAACTGCTCAACAAAGAACTTCTCCAGAAACCGTCCACTGTAAGTCGCATAATCGCGCAGCACGATCTCTTTCACATATGCATAGTTCTCGATCTCAATGGCGCTGCGGTGCTTGTAGATAAAGCGAAACCAGAAGTTGAAGAAGTTGTCGATAATCTCATATTTCACGGTGCGCCCGCCCGGTTTGGCGAACATCGGTTTTACCTTTTTGATGATGGTGTACTCGTTTTCAAGCCGGTCAAGATGACCACCGACATTTTTCCCCAGCGTTCCCTCAATGCCACTGCGCGTGGTTTTCGACGACGCAATCAGAGCCAGGATGGAAAAATAGGTGGTGTAATCCTTGCCGAACTCCTCAATAAGCAGATTTTTCCCCTCTTCGAGAAATAGCGAATACTCATCGAAAATCAGATCCAACTGGGCTTGCAGGGTAAACGCCTGCTGATCGACAAAGATTTCAATGTACCTGGCCACCCCTCCGGTCAAGATGTACAGCGACAGCAGATCATCCGGGCTGAAGCCGGGCGCGTTCTCATCCAGGATCGCCTTGAGCGTTGCCGGTGTAAACGGCTTGAGGTGAATTTTGTGGTCCGCCCGGCCAAACAGCGGCTCTTTGCGATCCTCAAAGATTTTATGCATTAGCGAATAGACCGAACCGCTCAACACCAGATTCATTTTGGTGGTGTCTTTGTAGCTGTCCCAAACATTCTGCATGTCGGAATACAGGCCGGGATTGATACTTAAAAACTCCTGAAATTCATCAATCACCAGCGTGAGGGGGCGGTTTTTCGATTGCTCCAAAAGAAACTCAAACAGATCAATGAACTTGAAAAACTGCCCGTGCACCTTGATGTTCAGGCTGTTTTCAACAATGGCGCAAAATTCCTCGCACAACAGCGCTTCGTTCTTCTTGGCGACAAAAAAGTACACCTTGTCGGCAAACGCCTGTTGCACCAGCTTGGTTTTTCCAATGCGCCTGCGCCCGACAATCACCGTCATTTTCGATGCGGTATGCGCTGCCTGCTCAATACTCTGAAGGCGCTCAAGCTCTTTTTCGCGGTTGTAAAATCTCATGATGGACCACCCCTGAATCATTTGCGCAATTTGTATTACCGTAATTCAGGTTACTGTAATGTGATGCCCGTGTATAGTTTTTTTCAGTTGTGGGAGAAATATGGAGGGGCGTTACTTCAAGCAATTTCGTATCAAACTCGGGGTCGTCCCAGATGTTTGCGGTCTATTAAATGGTGGTAGCTATACTTAAACTAGGGACACTACCCGGTTTTTCTTGGCCTGCCCGGTTTGCGGGGCCTTAATGTGGTCTTCAATGTCTCTTCCATTTTGTCTATAAAGCCCTCAGAACCGAACGGACGACCTGTCCGGGTTGCGCTACGCAAGCAGTCTGCAGCTTTGTCATCACTTTGCATGACGAAATCGACATAGGCTGACCTGTCTTTGCCGTCAAGCCAGGAGGGGGAATGTAAAAGATCATCATGAGCAGAGGTGAGATGCGCTCTGGCGCTGGACCAGCGGTAATCTTCCGCCTTTCCTGCTGTGCCCGATTTGACCGGGTTCCGCTCAATATAGCGTGCCACCGTCCACAGATAGTCATCCTGTTCCACCAGACACGAAAAGAATCGGTTCTGCCAAATGCGTCCACTTTGCTTTAATTTTCGATTGAGATATTGCGTATAGACTTGATTTGTCAGGCCAATACCGCGAGCCAGTGAATCCTCTTTCTCGGGAACCACGAGCAAATGAACATGGTTGTCCATTAAACAATAGGCCCAAATATGCAAAGAAAACGCCTTGCTGTATTTTGCCAGCAGCTTGAGGTATTGCTGCCGGTCTTCATCGTCAAAAAAGACGGTCGCGCGGTTGTTGCCGCGCTGAGTGACGTGGTGGGGATATTCGGGAACGACAATGCGGGCTATTCTTGGCATGAGAGAAGGATAGACTGGTTTTGCGTTGAAAGTAAATTAATAGGGGAGTGTCCCTTGTTTCCCTTCAAAAATCTAATCTTTAGATAAAATAAGATCTGGTCCAATTTTTCGGATAATATTTTGTATAAAAGCTTTGTTTTTAGTTTGCCAATTAATGTAGCTTGAGAGGCCGTCGAGGTCGGGGAAAAGGGAGACTTTATTGATGCCATACCGATTAAGTTGAAAGCATAACTCTTCTTTTATTGCGCCAGGTATTAAGACCTTTATCAGCTCCGAACACGATTGCTCGGTTGGTCCTTTGATAGCCTTAACCGGAATATCAGGTTGCCCGTGATAAGTAAATAATCCTTTTTGACTGACAAGCCGAGGAGTTACTGCCCGAGGCCGGTAGCATGCAACATAGTACGGGGTGGTTTTTAATTCTGATGAAGATTCAACTTCTTGCTTTGTGCTATAGCAGAAAAAAGTTCCATCTGTGTTCGACTGTAAATCGGAAACGGCGAAGTACAAAGCCACAAGAGGATTTTCACTCCAATCGAGCAAGCGAGTTGCAAGTCCGTGGTGCTGAGCAACGGCCATTAATTCGAGTTTTTCTGTTGGTAATTTGTCTGCATAAGCAATTGCTTGTTTGCACCAATAATCGAAAACTTCAAGATCTAATTCGTTATGCGCATATATTCCTTTACGGCCAGCAGCCGGAATCAAATCCCACTTGGAGTCTGTTTGCCCACGAAAAATCCAATCATCTTGAATATAGCTGTTAGAAATATTATCAATAATTTTAAGAAGATCGGCAAAGGAATCAATTGTTTTTTCTTCCATTCTTCCTCCTGAAAAACTAGCAAAATTCCCCAGCTTTTTGGCGTTTCGGCTTGTGCGTTTACTTCTTTTTAGTCCCACGTACAATCAAGACCATCAAAACTATATATGTACGGCGTGTCTCCACAAAATTCATAGAATGCCAATTTGTTTTCACTGGTGCAATTTCCTTTGTGAATATGTATACCGTCTAAGATAATTTGTTCACCATCAGAAAAAGCTTCCTTATATCCATGCGCATAAATTTCATTATGCTTTTGCAGAAAGGATAAGAATTCATAAGCTGACGGTGAATCGTTATGATTGCTATTAGGTTTAATGATGTTTTTTGAAAATAGAATTTCAATGTCGCTTGAAGATAAATTTTCTATATGTTCAAAACGTATTCGATGTTGATTTAATGGATTATTTTCTATGCCCGATTGCTGTAAATCCTTGTGCGCAGGAACGTGAAAGTTATTTTTTCTAAAGTGCTTATCGTAAAAATTAGCGATTTTATCAATGCTTTCGGTAACTGATCCGATTCCTATCACTATAGATACGAGAAGTAGTACGGCAAACACTACTGGATTATTCTTGATTCTTTCTTGAAATTTTAAATTTCTATTTTTTCTGTTCATAATCTTTTAAGTCATAAAAGTTAATGGTAACAGGCGACGGCAAAATGTTTTAGGCACCGGTAGGTTCAATTTTTACTACGTCAAAAATCGACAAACGCCTTAGCGTTGTCTTAAGGCATCTTTCATCCACAAACCCCTCAGAATCAAATAATAGGAAGGATTCTTTTTCTCTAGTTAGTTGTTTTATTGAGCGCCAGAGAACCACGAAGCATACTCCCAAACCGAGGCAACAAAAGTAATTAATGCAAAGACAACGCACATGTACCTATGTTGTCTTTCTTCAAGTTTTTTGTTTGTATAGATTTCTTTGCTAATGCGCACGAATAAGTATAAGACAAAGGCTGCAACAAATGATTTAAGGAGCCCACCAAGTGCAAAACTTTTCCAGGGCCCAAACAGCAATAGACCAATGCTGTAACTCGAAGAGATATAGATAGCTGTGACCCCAAATGTGAACGCTGAATTTGCTGGCCAGAATGCAAAATTACGAAGCAATTGTGATGGCGTTTCTTCCCTGCCCTTTGCAGCGACATATATCGAGAGGGATAGCCAAGCCCAAGAACCAAGAATGTTGAAACTTGAAGAAGCAACATGTTCGAGCAGAAGGTGGGCAGCTTCGTGCTGTCCTATTGTAGTCATTGATGGAGTAATTGAGCCCACTAAGAAACCGACGGCGGCAAACCACGCTCCCCGTGATACTGAATGCTTGAGTATAAGAGGAAGATCTATTGCGTGAATGTCTTCAAATAACCCCAGATCTGCTGATATTCGATTCACTAAATATCCCTTTTTTACAATTAGAGTCGTGGACAGACGACAATAAACTTGCTGTGTCGATGCCGCTCGTTAACATCATCCACTGCTTTACACTGTTGAATAATCTCAGCTAAGCATGTCAAACCAATTTTTGATAGTTGTTGAAAGAGTACCTATGGTCGGTGCATTTCGCTTTACCCACTCCAAGCCTTTTCGGGCCAAACTCTTTCGTTGAGAAGGGTTCGCTTCATTAAGGTCATCCAGGATATTTTCCAGTATATTTCTTTCTTCTTGTGAAACTCCCTTTTCCTTAAGAGCACCATGGATACTTGAATAATCGCCTAGTTGAATATTTGAAGATGACACATCTCCCAAAATTCCCTTGAAGGATTTGATATTATAAACCACTGATTCTGCTTTATTTACTTCTTCATTTGAAAACGACATTCCCTCACCTAAAATACCTTGCTTTTCAAGCTCTAAGCTCCAGTTCAATATTTCATTTCTGACAGAATCTAATATCCCAAAAATTTGAGATCTGTCGACGAGTAAAGTTGGAACCATTCCCAACCGGAACTCTTCACTATGTGAAAAAAAACGCATGACCCAATCGTGTGGTAAAGGAACCTGTAATACTCCATCGTTCCCTTTTTCATGGCACAAAGACTCAATTTCTGAAATGGGTTGCCCAATATTTCTATTTGAAATGAGCTCCATCATCTTGGAATCTTCCATAATTACTGGTATCCAGCCATTGTATGGATTCCAGGCTTTGACTGAGCCTTTTACTTTGCGGTAGGAAGGAATAGCCTCTTTTTTATAGCCCTGCATTTCAGACTCAATCCAACTCTTGAAGTCATTGATTTTTAACTTGGTTGCAACAACTAAGGCCTTTCTTAAAACATCTGAAAGACGAGAAGTTGGATTCATAGCTTCCCGTTGAAGTTCAAGTACAAGTGATTTCATTTCGTGCCCTTATGCGTTTAGCAAGTAAATATGGAGCTTCTGACACCTTACACCTGTAAGAGAAATTTAACAAATTCTAGCCTCCTCAGGGGAGGTTCTAGCGGAAGATTACACAGCTCTCAAATGATAACGGACTTCAGATAACGTCATGTTTTCTTAAACGGTAAAACTTGGCCGTGATTAAGAACCTGATTGTTCAACTTCATTGTTGTTTTAATAGTTTTCCAATGCTGAAATAACTCCATCCAAGGATTCGGGTGAAGAGGAAATATGCAAATGGACATAGCTCGTTAAAATTTGCATTGTGGAATACCCTTCATCACGCAAAGCCCCATCACGATTTGTGCGCGCTTGATAAACAGTTTCCCAGCCCTGATGCATCAGTGGATCATCACACAATTCCGAATAGTGAAATTCATGTCCACGAAGGCGTGTGCCAACTTCACCAAACAACGTAGGTCGCTGCAAAGTCACTTCCATATACCCAAGGCGTTTGCGCCGTGAGCGCATTCGGGTCCAGCTTGGTAGGATGCCGACAAACGGCCAGCTTTTTTCTCCTTTTTGCAATCCCTGACTGAGATACATCAATCCACCACATTCGGCATACACAGGGCGTCCGCTGTTGCAGAAATCCCGGATGCTGTTGAGCATGGTGTGGTTGATCGACAGTTGCTCGGCATGCTCTTCCGGGTAGCCGCCGCCGAGGTAGAGGCCGTTGCAGTTTGAGGGTAGCTCCTTGTCCTCCAGCGGAGAGAAAAACACCAACTCCACGCCGCGTTGCTCCAAGGCGTCGAATAGGTCTTGATAGTAAAACTGAAAGGCCGCATCACGGGCAATGGCTAGGCGCACCGTGCCGTCTGCAACGACTTTGACCGGGGGCGCGGGCGGTATTGGCGGCAGCGATGGAGCCTTACGCGCCTGTTGCAGCAGGTGTTCGAGGTTGAGGTGTTGTTCGGCAGCAGCGGCGAGTTGCTGGATAAGGTCAGCATTCCATTGGGTCTCCGTGGCGGAGACCAAGCCGAGGTGGCGGCTGGGCAGGGCGGGCAGGGCGTTGCGCGGTACGGCACCGAGTAGTGGTGGCAGGTTGGCGGCCTGCAATGCTTGAGTGAGCAAGGTGGCGTGGGAGTCGGAGCCGCAGAAGTTGGCGATGATTCCGGCCAGGGTGATGGTCGGCTCAAAGCTGGCGTAGCCATGCACAAGGGCGGCGAGGCTGCGGGCCATGCCGTGGCTGTTGACCACCAGGGCGACGGGAGCCTGGAGCCAGTCGGCGATTTGGGCGGTGCTGCCGTCGAGGCAGGTCGGGCTGCTGCCGTCGTAGAGACCCATCACCCCTTCGATGATGGCGATGTCGGCATCGGCGCTGCGCTCGGCAAACAGGCGGGTGACGTAGTCGCGGCCGCACATCCAGCCGTCGAGGTTGTAGCACGGGCGGCCCGACACCCGGCTGAGGTGGCCGGGGTCGAGGTAGTCCGGCCCAACCTTGAATGTCTGCACCGTAAGGCCGCGTTGACGCAGGGCTGCCACCAGCGCCAAGGTCAGGGACGATTTGCCGACGCCGCTGTGGCTGCCGGCGATCACCAGCCGTGGACAGCCGCTCAAAACTCCACCCCCTTGCGTGCCGGAATGCCCTGCTCAAAGGCGTGCTTGACGGGCTGAATTTCGCTGACCGTGTCGGCGAGATCGATGAGGGCGGGCACGGCGTGACGGCCGGTGAGCACCAGGGTCAGCGGGGCCGGAGAGCGACGCAGCAGATCGACCACCTTGTGTTCGTCGAGCAGGCCACGGGCCACGGTGCCGCACAGTTCGTCGAGGATGATCAGGTCGTGGTTGCCGCTGAAAATGGCGGCTTCGGCGCGGGCCAGCCCCTGCTCGGCGGCGTCACGGTGGGCGGCGTACAGGGGATGATCCGGCTTGGGCACAAAGCCGAGGCCGCATTGCTCGACGGGCACGCCGAGCCGTTCCAGTGCGGCCAGCTCACCGACATCAGGGTCGTTCTTCATGAACTGGAGGATACGCACCCGCTGGCCGTGGCCGACGGCGCGTAAGGCCATGCCGAAGGCGGCGGTGGACTTGCCCTTGCCGTTGCCGGTGAAAATGAGGATGTTGGTGCGCGCGCTGTCATCCTGCGGCGTGGTGTCGGACGTTTTGGATGGCGACTCCGCAGGTGTTGCTTCGTCCGTCGTCAGGCTGTGCTGGAACCAGTCCAACCGCTCATGCAGTGTCACCACATCACCGATCAGGATCACGGCCGGGCTGGTGATCCCCTGTTGGGCGACCTGCTGCGGCGCATCGGCCAGGGTGGCGATGAGGGTGCGTTGCTGCGGGGTGGAGGCATGGCTGACCACGGCCACCGGCGTGTCGGAGGCGCGGCCGTGACGGATCAGCTCGTCGCAGATGGTGGCGATGTTGGTCAGGCCCATGTAAAACACCAGGGTGCCGTGACCGCGGCCGAGAGCGGGCCAGTCGATATCGCGTTGCGGGTCTTTGCGGGTGTTGAGATGGCCGGTGACCAGGGTGACGCTGGTGGTGAAGTCGCGATGGGTCAGGGGGATGCCCGCGTAGGCTCCGGCGGCGAACCCGGCGGTGACGCCCGGCACCACCTCAAACGGGATGCCCGCCTCGGCCAGGGTGTCGATCTCCTCGCCGCCACGGCCGAACACAAACGGATCGCCGCCCTTGAGGCGTACCACCACTTTGCCCTCGCGCGCTTTTTCCACCAGTAACGCATTGATCTGCTCCTGGGGCAGAGCGTGATGGCCCATGTTTTTGCCGACATAAATCTGTTCAGCCGCCGGGGACACATCGCCCAACAGGGCCGGATTGCACAGCCGGTCGTAAAGCACCACATCGGCGCGTTGCAGGCAGCGCTTGCCTTTGACCGTGATCAGGCCGCTGTCACCGGGACCGGCACCCACCAGATAAACCCGCGTTGTTTTATTCACTTGATTTCTCCTGTTTTTGAAACTGCTGTATATCTATCCACCGAACCGTTTACCGATTCAGGGCTCTAGTCCTGAATGTCACTCGTTTAAGCAATTCTGGAGTAAACTCGGGACTGTCCCAAGCCCTACCTGGGGCTGTCCCAGATGTTTACGGGCCATGGAACAGTGGCGGTTTGCACCGCAAAAGCCTGGGACAGCCCCCGTGCGGGGACAGTCCCGGTTTTGCTGCTCTTTCCCTTAAACTGGCGCCATTCGGTTTAGTCCTCTAATACTTTGCGTTTTGCCAAAACGGTAACCACCTGTAGGAGCGAATTTATTCGCGAATTGTTTAGGTCATTGATTCATTTCACGACGTAAATTCGCGGCTGAAGCCGCTCCTACAAGGCACAATTTTAAATATGCCTGCATCTTAGAATCGGGCAGCACTGCTGGAGCGCCGCGACCAGCCGGTCCATGTCGTCAAATGTATTGTCCGTTGTTTCGTCGGGCCGTTGCACCACGATCACGCGGCACTGTTCCAGTCGGGCGGCTTCGAGCTTTTCCGCCACGCCACCGGCACGGCCGCTGTCCTTGGTGACCAGCACGCCGATGTTGTATCGGCGGATCAGGGCGCGGTTTTGCTCCAGGCTGAAAGGGCCGCGACCGAAAATACGCCCGTTGTCCGCCAACCCGGCCTGCTCGCAGGCGGCCACGGCTTCGGGATGATTGAGCATGCGGGCATAGAGTGCGATGCCGTTGTGCTGGGCCGCCGCTACATAGGGGGCGAGATGGCGCGAGCCGGTGGTCAACAGCACGGGTCGCCCATCGGCGCAAGCCAAGAGTGCGGCTTCGTCATGATCGCGGGCCGTCATCACGTCGCCGGACGCTTCGACCAATGCCCGACGTTGATAGCGCAGGTAGGGGCGCTGGCTGTGCGCGGCCGCATCCCGTGCCGCCTGATGGACATCGCGGGCATAAGGATGGGTGGCGTCTATGACTGCCGCCATCCGCTCCCGGTCGATCAGCGCGGCAAGCTGGTCGCGGTCCAAACGGCCGCAGCGACGGCGGATGGCCGGATGATCGCCGACAGCGAGAGCGGCATCCGTGGCCGTCGACACCAGCACCTGATAGCCCGCCGTGGCCAGTTTGACGGTCAAGGGCGCGGTTTCGCTGGTGCCGCCGAGCAGCAGAATGTGGGGGGCGTTCTTCATCCGTTATCCCTGCTCCCGATCTTTATCCCCATAGTAGCCGCGCGGCGTCACCATGCGGCCATCCAACACGCAGGTGGTGGCGTTACCGATGATCACTACCGAGCGCATGCCCACCTCCTGCTCCAATAGATGGTCGAGGTCGGTGAGCACCACCTGTTGTTCGGCGCTGCCCACGGCTGTGGCAATGCCGACCGGCGTGGTGCCGGGGCGCTGGGCGCGGAAAATGCGCGTCGCCTCTTCGAGCTGCATCACCCGCTTTTTGCTGCGCGGGTTGTACAGCGACACCACCAGATCGGCGGCGGCCACAGCTTCGAGGCGGGTGACGATCATCTCCCACGGCACCAGCAGGTCACTGAGGCTGATGGTGGCGCTGTCGAGCATCAGCGGTGCGCCGAGCAGGGCTGCCGCAGAGTTGGCCGCGGTGACACCGGGGATTACCTCCATGGCAATGTGGTCGCCATCGGCTGCCGCCATCTCCATGGCCAGCCCGGCCATACCGTACATCCCGGCATCGCCCGACGAGATCAGCGCCACCCGTTTTCCGGCGCGGGCCGCATCCAGGGCGGCGCGGCAGCGCTCGGACTCTTTCATCATCCCCGAGGTGATCACCTGATGATCCGTGATCAGGTCGGCAATGCTGTCCACATAAGGGCCGTAACCGACGATCACCTCACTGGCGCAAATGGCTTCGGTAGCGCGGGCGGTGCGGTCGGCGATGCTGCCTGGGCCTAAGCCAACGAGGGACAGTTTTCCCGGGCAATCGCGATGGTGATGCCGTTGAAGGCTGTTTTCTGAAGTAGTAATGACGTCCTCCGTCCTGCGAGTAGGGCCGCGGGTTCACTCACCGCGGGCAGTTGTACGTGACTGGCGACAAACTCCGAATGGCCGAACGGCCGCGTGCTGTGGCGGATCAGGTCGGAGTCGATCACCCGAAGCGGGATGTTGAGTTGCGCCGCCGCCTCCAGCAACCCGACCTCCTCGGCCTTGACATCGGCCGTAGCGAGAAAACGTACGCGCTCCAGCGGCAGATTCAGCCCGGCCAGGGCCGTGGTGATGGCGTGGATAATATCCACGGCGCTTTTGCCTTTGCGACAGCCGATGCCGACGATGAGATCCTTGACCGCCTCGGTGGTGGTGGAGATCACCGGTTCCGCGCCGGTAAGATTGGCGATGTGGATGGCCAGATCATTGGCGCCACCCTCATGGCCACTGAGCACGCTCATGGCGTGGCGTGCGCCGACATCGAGGCACACCACGGCCGGATCGCGCAGTTTGCTGTCGATCAGCGGCGCAATGGCGCGCACCACCACGCCGCACGGTGCCACATAGACCAGCCCATCGTAGCGGCTGAAAATCTCACCGGTCAGGGCGACGACCCGCTCAAACGATGTCACGCCGGGCGGGGCCACAATGGCCTGATGCAGATACTGATCCACGGCCATGTGAGCGGCAATGCGCTGCATCACCTTGAGACCCTGCGGTGAAAAGGTGATCACGGCCGTGGTCATGACCCGGCTCCGTCGTTGCCATCGGCGCTGCCATCAGCGCTACGGTAACCGTGACTGAAGTGGCGGTGATAGAGTTTCGACACCGGGATGTCGCGGGATAAGGCCGGACCGACGATGATCATGGCCGTCTTGGTGATGCCCGCCTCCGTCACCTTGGGTGCGATATCCGTCAGGGTGCCTTGGACGATCACTTCATCCGGCCAACTGGCGCGGAAGATGACGCCGATGGGGCAGTCCGCGCCGTAATAGGGGACCAGCTCGTCGACCACCGTGGCCAGCTTGTGCACCGACAGAAACAGGCACAGGGTCGATTCGGTGCGGGCCAGTTCGGCCAGCTCTTGCTTGGCGGGCATGGGCGTGCGCCCCGAGGTGCGGCTAAGGATGATGGTCTGGGCGATCTCCGGCGCGGTCAGTTCAGTCTTGAGCGCGGCAGCCGCGGCCTGAAAGGAGCTGACTCCGGGCACTACCTCATAGTCGATGCCGAGGCGGTCAAGCACGTTCATCTGTTCGCGGATGGCACCGTAAATGGCCGGGTCGCCGGTGTGCAGGCGGATAACGTCAATGTCCTGTTGCTGACCACTGACGAACACCGCCTCGATCTGCTCCAGGGTCATGCTGGCAGAGTCGTGCAGCTCGGCGTCCTCCGGGACCAGGCTCACCACCTCCGGGCTGACCAGAGACCCGGCATAGACGCAGATGCGGCACTGGCTTAGCAAACGCTGGGCTTTGACGGTGAGTAGGTCCGGGTCGCCGGGACCGGCGCCGACGAAGATGACTTTCATGGGTTTCTCCTTGTTATGCTATTTCGTAGTAAACTCGGGACTGTCCCTGGCCTTATCTGGGGCTGTCCCAGATGTTTACGGGCCATGGAACGGTGGCGGTTTGCACCGCAAAAGCCTGGGACAGCCCCCGTGCGGGGACAGTCCCGGTTTTGCTGCCTCTTCCCTCTTAAGTTAGCCTTGTGATTAACGTTCCTCTGTGGTTCGTTTTGTTGAGCTGGTTGCTCTGGCGAACCGCATCCGTTCTCCTTGTTGGTACGCACATGACGTGGGCTTCCGCGCCCACACGTCGGGTTCCTTTTGCGTCGTCAAAAGGAACCGAAAAACGACTCCCAAGGGGCTGTCATCAATCAGAACTCACGGAGTTGTTGCAGATCTTTTTCACGTCAGCAGCGTTATCGGTTGTCGCCATAGAACCACTATGGCTCCGTCCTCTGCCTTGCTGACGCAAAAAATCTCAAGCAACAACTCGCGTTCACCTGATTAATAACAACCCCAACGCGCCCTACGGGTTCCCTCACTTCATTCGCGTAGGTTCGGCGCTACTGAACGGGAGGGCTGGGGTGCTAAATAACCTACTGCAGCAGGGTGGGCACCGTCCCACCCGTTAGATCGGTGCCACGAGAAAAATAGAGCGAGGCGCAAGATCGTTATCAACGTTTTACGCCAAAGCTGATGAGGCGCATGATTCGCCGACCTAAAGGGCGGCGAGCCGAATCTGTGAAGCATGACGGAAACCGACCCATTGCAGGTTGATCTAGGGTCAGGAGAAGTTCAGCTGGCTTTTGCATCCTTTTGGGCGGCTTGCCAAAAGGATGTCGCCTGCCGGGGCGAATCCCGGCGACCTTGACCTTGTTCCTGCTCTTGATTCCTCTGTGGTCCGCATCACGAAACAGATCGCTCTGGCCAACTTCATCCCTTCTCATTGCTGGTGCCCACATGACGCGGGCTTCCGCGCCCGCACGTCGGGTCACTTTTGCGTCGACAAAAGTAACGCAAAATCGACTCCCGGGCTTCGCACCTTTCAGGTTCCCTCACTCCAGTCGCTTACGCCGTGATGTCGGCAAAACTCGCTGACGCTCAGACAGTTGCCGACGATCATCACGGCGACGCTCCTTGCGTTCGGCGCTGCAGTACGGGAGGGCTTTGGGTGCGTTGCGAGCTGTTGGTTCATTTTTCCTCTTCACATTTTGGCGCAACCAAAATCACCGACAGATGCCCCGTGTCGTCTGGCTCATCGCGCAATTGCTTCAGATCCAATTCAACCCGCTGCTCCGGCAAACCGGCACGGGCAACGAACACGCTACGCTCCAAGGCCTCGCACTGATCAAGCAGCTCAATCAATTGCGGCAGTCGCCGACCAATCTTCATGATGGCCACACCGCTGCCAGAAGTGATCAACTCCCGCAGTTTTTCCAGATCATTTGCCGCCGGAATAATGGTCAACGGTTGCTCCCCTTCACCGAGCGGACAGCAGGTGAGGGCCGCAACAGCACTGACGGCGCTGATGCCCGGCACCGTTTCAACCTTGGCCTGCGGAAACACCGCATACAGAGCGCGCAGCAGGTAAATGTACGTCGAGTAAAGCAGCGCATCGCCCAGCGTAACCAGAGCCACATCCTGCCCGGCTTGCAACCGTCCGGCGATCTCCTGGGCGGTCTCATGCCAATGCTGCTGACGCGTGGCAGCGTGGTCGGCCAGGGAAAACGTCACCGGCACGATGGCGCAATTGGCCGACGCATGGCTGGCGGCGATGTCGGTGACATAGGTTTGACGACTGAGCCGCGAGGTCGGCACGTAGATGGCGTCGCACTGGTGCAGCACGCGCACCGCCTTGAGGGTGAGCAGTTCCGGGTCGCCGGGGCCGACACCGACGCCGTAAAATGTTCCCTGTTGCGGCTGGGTCATAGCGTCACCTCCTGATGCAGCAGCATAATGATAGTGCGCGACGCCAAGCTGGCTTGACGTAATGTCGCGGCATCGCAAGGGTGGATTTTCTCTTCGGTCAGGGTGAGATTTTCACACACCATGGCCCGATATTCCGCGCCCAATGCTTCCAGCAGGTCGGCGGCCCACTCGCTGGCGGCGCAAGTCCCGGCGAGGATGGCGATTTTGTGCCAGTGACGCAGCTCGTCAACCGTGGCTTCGGGAGCACGGCCATGGGCACTGACGATGCGTAGATCGTTCCAGTCGATACCCAGCCGGGCGCAGGCCACCTGTACCGAGCTGATGCCGGGGATCAGTCGGCACTGTTCGCGGCCGAAGTGCTGTTGAACACGGCGCGCCAGGCTGAACAGGCCGCTGTCGCCGGACACCAGCACCACCATTTGTTGGTCGCGGTGTTGCTCCATGGCAGTAAGCACGGCCGGGATATCGGCCCCAACAGTCAGGCGCGTGGCTTTGACCTCAGGAAACAACTCCAGCAGGTGGCGCGCGCCGACCAGCACCTCGGCGTCAGCCACGGCGTGGTGAACCACCGTGGTCAGATAGTCGGCATGGCCGGGGCCGCAACCGGCGATGATAATGGGCGGCGTCATACGCTTACCTCCTCGGGATGGGGCAGCCAGGGCAGCAGATTTCCGGCGCTGCCGAGAATGTCGCCCTTGAGATTGATCAACACCACCTGCGGGTACCAGGAGGCGGGAAACGTCTCAGCGGTGTTGCGTTGAATGGCCTCGGCGAGGCGATCCGCAACCCGGCGACGCTGCGGCGCGGTCAGGTGCTCCATGAAGACTCCTTCAACGGTGGTGGCGTCAGCCAGGGGGCGATGCACCACCTGGCGGGCCAGGTCCGTAACAAACGGCACGGCACTGTCGGACTGGCTGGAGTGGGTGTTCCACTGACCCATGGCCAGTTTAGCCAGTTTGCCGGGATGACCGAGCATCAGCAGTGCCGTAAACGGCTGCACTTGCGCCTGTTCGAGCATGTAGCCCCACTCGTTACTCACCTCCACTATCTGCTGAGATTTGAGATGGAACGCACGCAGGGCGGCAGCGCGGCCCATGTTGCCCGGCACGAATACTGGGGCGGTGGTGTGGCTGGCGATGCAGATTTCCAGGGCGCATTTGAGTGACTGTTGCAGGGCCGGGGCGCTGAACGGACGCACCCGGCCGCTGGTGCCGATGATGGAGATGCCGCCTTCAATGCCGAGCTTGGGATTGAAGGTTTTTGCCGCCAGCTCTTCGCCGCCGTCCACGGCCACGGTGACCATGACGCCGTGATCGGTCACTTCGCGGATAGCCGCCGTGATCATGGCGCGCGGTACCGGATTGATGGCGGCCTCACCGACGGCCAGAGCCAGTCCGGGTAGGGTGATGGTGCCGACACCGGGACCGGCGCGGAAGATGACGTTCGCGCCCTGGCACGGTGTCACGCGTACACGAATCCGTGCGCCGTGGGTGACGTCGGGATCGTCACCGGCATCCTTGATGATACTCGCCTCGGCGCTGTCAGTGCTCCGCTCCAGCGACGCCACGCTCCATGTCAGACGGCTGCCGTCGGGCAGCGCAATCTCCACCTGTTCTACCCGCTCATGACGGAACAGCAACAAGGCCGCGGCCTTGGCGGCCAGAGCCGCGCAACTACCGGTGGTGATGCCACCCTTCAGCGCGGCGCTCATGACGCGGCATTCTCCTGCCAGCCGCGTTGGCCAATTTTGACGATCAAAGTGGTCATGTAGCTTAACGGTGTCATGGTCCATTGGCTGAGGTCGTCGACCAGCAGTTCGTGATTGCCCTGTTCGCCGCAGCTTACCAATCGTGCCCGACTGAGCAGGTTGCGCCGGCGCAGCAGGTCCATCAGCGCTTCGATGCAGCCGCCCGCTTTGTAGAGCACCAGAGTTTCGCAGTGGTCGAGAGCCTGGGTCACGGCGTCGAGGTTGGTGGCGGACATCAGGGTCAGGCGGTCTTCCTGCAGGGTCAGCACTTCGGCAAAGCGACTGGCCGAGGTCTGGAAGGCGCTGATGCCCGGCACCACGTGCAGGTGGTTGGCGGGCATCTGGTCAGCCAGGGCCTGCAACAGATAGGAGCTGGTGGCAAAGATCAGCGGATCGCCAAGGGTCACCTGAACTACGGATTGCCCGTTTGCGCAGCGTTGCACCACGTCGTCGGCCAGTTGTTGCCAGCGTTGGCGGGTTTTCTGATCGTTGCGCTCCATGGGGCAGCTGAGGACGATGATCTCCTGGTCGTTGAGGAACGGGCGCACAGCTTCGAGGGCGAGGCTTTTGGTGGCGGTTTTGGCTTGGGGCGACAGGATGACATCGCAGTGTTCGACCAGGCGGGCCGCGCGCAAGGTGAGCAGGTCCGGGGAGCCGGGGCCGATGCCGACGGCGTAGAAGTGGCCGGGCTCAGGTTTTATCGTGGTGAACTCTGTCATGCGTTTTCCTTTATTGGGTCATTAAATTCTTAAAATCACAAGCTTTAGGTCAAGATCAAGGTCGCCGGGACTCGCCCCGGCAGGCGACATCCTTTTGACTTGCCGCTCAAAAGGATGCAAAAACCGGCTGAACTTCTCCTGGACCTAGCTCAACCTGCAATGAGTCTTTTTCCGTTTTGCTTCACCGATTCGGCTCGCCGCCCTTTAGGTCGGCGAATCTTGCATATCATCTGCACTGGCGTAAAACGTTGATAATAGGCGCCCGTCTCTCTCTATTTTTCTCGTGGCCCCGATCTAACGGGTGGGGCGGTGCCCACCCTACAGTTGTCTGTTATTTAGTACCCAAGTCCTCCCGTTCAGCAGCGCCGAACGGAGTGAACGGTCACCGCGATGATCGTCGGCAAATGTCTGAGCGCCAGCGAGTTCTTGCCGACATCGCGGTGTTAGTGAACGCAGAGAGGGTACCCGCAGGGCGCAATGGTCGGGAGTCGTTTTTCCGTCTCTTTTGACGACGCAAAAGGGACCCGACGTGTGGGCGCGGAAGCCCACGTCACGTGCGTACTAACATCGCACACGCATGATCTCAACCAGAGCAACAACCCAACAAAAACAATCCCCTCCACTAACTCCAAAAACTCATCAACCCCAACGTACACACCAACAAAAACATCATCCGCAACACCTGCGCACTCACCGCCATTACCAAACCGGGCCGCGGCCCGAGAATCGCCACATAGGTCGGCAGAGCATGGCGCAGCGTGCGTAGCGGCGCCGTCACCATGGAGCCGAACAGGATGATGATCACCGCCTGATGGGTGGTGATGGCACCCGAGTCGATAAAGTTGGCCGCGGCAATGGCGCCGTTGTAGAGACTCAGCGCCTGGGCCGGAATCACCACCAGCGACTGCACCGGCAGAAAATCAAAGGTGAACAGTTGCGGCATTTCCTGCGCCAGCCAGGCGAACGCGCCGTAATATTCCAGCCCGGCCATCACCACAAAGGTCGGGATCAGGTAGATGATCAACCGGGTCAGGGTGAAGCGCGAGCGCTTCCACACCGTCGCCCAGAATGTCCCTTGTTTGCGGCGGCGCGGCTGGCGTGCCTCAGACTCCTCCACGGCACGCACCTCGTGTTGCTCGCCGATGCCCAGACGCAGCACGATCAGACGGCTGACCAGCAGGGTCACGACGATCTGGGCGACAATGGCCACCACGCGCACGCCGAACAGGGCGGCGGTGGCTTCCCAGCCGAACGCCAGACCGATGGGCACGACAAAGGTGGGCAGATGGGCGAACAGCGACAGCGCCGATACCACGTAGATGGATGTGTACAGTTCGCGGTTGCTGATCTGGCCGGTGTCGCGGTGCGATGCCAGCATGCTGTTGGCCACGGCCCCGGACTGAAACGCCATGAGAAACGCCGGTCCGGCTTCGCGCGACAGGCGACCGAGACCGGTGAGCGGCAGGGTCAGCACCGACAGCCAGCGCACGCAGCCCGACACCTCCAGCGCCTGACCGATGAGCACGCCGATGATGATGTAGGCCAGCAGCTCAGCCAGCATCATTCCTTTTCGCGGCCAGTAGAGCAGGTGACGTTTCCAGCGGCTGTAGGCCGACGATGTCGGGCGCTTCTTGCTTTCGGCGGCCAGGGTTTTGCCGGTCTGACCTTCCGGGGCCACGCGGTGACTCTTTTCGACCTGGGTCGATGGTGCAGTCACCGAGCCGGCCGTCGCGGTGGGCTGCGACGGCATGGTGGCAAACGTGTTGGCCCCGCACATCAGCAGTGCGGCGATGATCATGAGCAGGACAAGCGGTCTCACTTAATGTTTTTCTCCGCTCAATTCGGCCAGGACGCGGTCGAGGTGCTCAAAGTAGATCGCCAAGATAGCCGGATTCCAGCCCAGAGAGCGGCTGCAACTGGTGACTGGAGCCTGGATGATGTTTTTCCAGCTGTCCTCTTCGTCGCCGAGCACGTCGTTCATGATGTGATCGCCGGCGACGATCATCAGCGGCACAAAGTGAACCTGCTCAGGCTGGTGGGCTTTGACGGTTTCCAGACCGTCCGTGCCCGGTGTTCCTTCGACACTGGCCACGGTCAGCTTGGGGTAGCGTGCTTCAATGGCGGCGGCGAATTTTTCCAGTTGCACGTTGAACTCGGGATGGTGATCGTTGCCGTGGGCGACCACGACGGTGTCTTGGTCGGCGTTGATCTCCGGAGCCAGGGCGGCGATGGTTGCTTCAATGTCGGCATCGCTGGTCATCAGCGCATCGCCGAACGCGACTTGCAGGCCGCTGGTGTCGGCTTTGAGGACGGAGTTGTGCTCTTGGCCGGGCACCACGTGCAGGCTCTGGAAGGCGATCTTCTTCACACCGCGTGCGCGCAGGTCGGCGACCACTTCGGCGACAGTGTGGGTGATGATGCCGCGTTGTTTGAGTTTGTTGATGATCATCTGCGAGGTGAACGCCCACTGGATGTTGTAGTCGGGGTAGCGCTGGCGGGCTTGGGTGTCGATGAAGTCGAACACTTTTCGGGCTTCGTCGACGGAGGTGCCGAAGGCGACCAGGACGATGGCTGGGCGTTGGGTGGAGCTGGGGGTTGTGTTGGCGAATGTGGTGGACATGGTGGCTCCTATTGTTATAGCTATTGCTAATATGAGAAATTTGATGCGCATTTTGTTTCTCCTTTGTTTTTGACTTCAAGGTCTTAAGGTCAAGGTCGCCGGGACTCGCCCCGGCAGGCGACATCCTTTTGACTTGCCGCTCAAAAGGATGCAAAAACCGGCTGAACTTCTCCTGAACCTGGACCCACCTACACTGTGTCTGTTTCCGTTTTGCTTCACCGATTCGGCTCGCCGCCCTTTAGGTCGGCGAATCTTGCAACTCATCACCTCTGGCGTAAAACGTTGATAACACTCTTTTGTCTTTCTTTATCTCTGGTGTGGCACCGATTAAACGGGTGGGGCGGTGCCCACCCTACAGTTGTCTGTTATTTAGCAGCCCAGTCCTCCCGTTCAGCAGCGCCGAACGGAGTGAACGGTTACCGCGATGATTGTCGGCAAATGTCTGAGCGCCAGCGAGTTCTTGCCGACATCGCGGTGTTAGTGAACGCAGAGAGGGAACCCGATAGGGCGCAATGGTCGGGAGTCGATTTTGCGTTACTTTTGTCGACGCAAAAGTAACCCGACGTGCGGGCGCGGAAGCCCGCGTCACGTGGGAACCAAGCAACGCAAACGGATGAACTCAGCCAGAGCAGCCAGACTCAACTTCTCACCAACCCACACAACGCATGCAAACAAGCCACCGCCAGCGGACTGCCACCCCGTCGCCCCTCAATCACAATGTAAGGCACACCAGTGGTCTGCAGCTCCTGCTTACTCTCCAACACATGAACAAACCCCACGGGCATGCCGATCACCAGCGCCGGGCGTAACCCCTCTTCGAGGATCAGCCGGTTGATCTCCAGCAACGCCACCGGTGCGTTGCCGATGAGAATGATGCTGCCGTCGAGCTGGTCTGCAGCCTTGCGAACGGCGAACAGCGAGCGTGGTAATCCACTGTCTTTGGCCTGCTCGGCAACATCCGGATCGGCGACGTGACACAGGATGCTGTCGCGCTGGTAGCCGGGATGAATCTGCTGCAGCCGCGCCACGGACAGGCCGGAGCGGATCATGTTGCTGTCGGCGTAAATGGTCGCCCCGCGTTGCAGGGCCGCAGCGCAGGAACTGAAGGCGTCGTCACTGAACCTGATCTGCTCGGCGAGGCTGAAATCGGCGGTGGTGTGGATCAGGCGGCGTACCACCTGCCATTGTGCGTCCGTAAAGCCACTGCGATCCGCTTCGGCGTCGATGGCGGCAAACGAGCGGCGTTCGATCTCTGCACCGCTGACCGGCTGGTCGTAGAGGTCGTAGATCAGCGGCCGCGTTGGTGTCGTGTCTTGAGAGGATGTCATGGGGTAAAACTCCCGCTTGAAAGAGCCAGAAAAAAGAGTTGGCGGCCAGCTATACCGACCACGACAACCAGGGCGGTGGTCCAGATCATCAGGCGTAGCCCGGCATTGATGTGCTGTGCGGTCAGAGCTTGGTCGGCATCGCCCAGATAAGGGCGAAATGAGGATTGGCCGAAATAACGGTTTTCGCCGCCGAGGCGCACGTGCAGCGCCCCGGCCACGGCGGCCTCGATCTGGCCGCCGTTGGGGCTGGGGTGGTTATGGCGATCGCGGCGCAAGATGCTCCAGGCATTGTGGCCATCCTGGCCGCTTAAAATCGCCGCCGGAATGGTCAGCAGGGCGGTGAGACGAGCCGGAATAAAATTGGCCGCATCGTCGAGGCGTGCGGCGGCGCGGCCAAAATGGAGGTAGCGCTCGGTCTTGTAGCCGAAGGTGGAATCGAGGGTGTTGATCGCCTTGTAGGTCATTGCCGCCACCGGTCCGCCGACCACGGCGAACAGCAGCGGCGCGGTGACGCCGTCCACGGTGTTTTCCGCCACGCTTTCGACGGTGGCGCGGCTGATCTCGGCTTCGTCCAGCTGATCCGTATCGCGCCCCACCAGCCGTGCCAGTTGGGCGCGGGCCGTGGTCAGGTCGCCCAGCTGCAAAGGCTGCTGCACAGCGCGGGCATGGTCGCAGAGGCTGCGCGTCGCCAACGTCGTGTAGAGGACGAGGATGGAAACCAGATCGCCGAGGAGTGGGTGGAGCGCGGCCGCGCCATACACCAGGGCCGCGCTGACCAGGGCCGTGCCTCCGACAATCACCATGACCGCGACCAGTCCGGCGAGAAAGCCGTCATCGAGCCGACGGCGCAACGGCGCTTCCACGGCCAGGGCGGCGCGACCGATGGCCTGTACCGGATGGGGCCAACGCGGCGGATCGCCGCACAGGGCGTCGAGGGCCAGGGCGGCGACAAGATGGATCCACAGCGGCATCACAGGCCGATCCGCCGATACAGGGCGTCCATGTCGAGGGCGGCGCGCACCGTGTCGGCGAGACGGTCAAAAGCCGGTTCCAGATCGTAGCAGGCGCGGATGCGTCCGTCGCACGGCCAGCCGCGCCGCTGCCGCAGGCGGTCGAGGAACCAGCGGCGGAACGGGTCGGCATCGAACAGGCCGTGCAGATAGCTGCCCCACACCCGACCATCGCGCATGGCCCCGCCGATCAGCTCTCCGGCGGCGTTGTAGGCCAGCGGTTGCAGACCGTCGGCGGTGGTGCGGCCGTGGTGAATCTCGTAACCGATCAGTTCATGCCCTGAGGGCAGGTGCTGGCAGCGGGTCTGCAATGTGGTCTTGTCCGGTTCCAGGCAGGTGTCGAGGGGCAGCAGGCCGAGCCCTGCCAGAGGTTCACTGGTCCCTTCGATGGCATGAGGATCGCGCAGGGTGGTGCCGAGCATCTGGAAGCCGCCGCAGATGCCGACGATCTCGCAGCGCTCGTCATCGGCGAGTTGCAGCAGGCGATCCGCCAGTCCGCTGTGGCGCAGATGGGTCAGGTCGGCGGCGACATTCTTGCTGCCGGGGAGGATCACCGCGTCGGGGCGGCCCAATTGGTCAGCATGGCGCACCACGCGCACCCGCACGTCCGGCTCGATGGTCAGGGCATCGATATCGGTGAAGTTGGAAATGTGCGGCAGGTCGATGACGGCGATGTCTAGACAGTCCTCCGTCGTCGCATCCGCTGCCGTATGGATCGCACCCTCTTTGAATGACACCGAATCCTCTTCGGGCAGGCCGAGGCGGTCAAGATAGGGAACCACGCCGAGCACCGGCTTTCCAGTATGACGCAGGGTGGCGTCGAGGGCGCTGCCGAGCAGGGTGGCATCGCCGCGAAAACGGTTGATGACGAACCCGGCCACCTGGTTGCGCTCCGCCTCGTTGAGCAGTTCCAGGGTGCCGACGAACGAGGCGAACACGCCGCCACGGTCAATGTCGCCCACCAGCAGCACCGGAGCGTTGGCGTAGCGGGCCATGTTCATGTTGACGATGTCGCCGGACTTGAGGTTGATCTCGGCCGGGCTGCCCGCGCCTTCGAGGACCATCACCTGATGCTCGGCGGCCAGGCTGTCGTAGCTGCGTTTGACCTGCTCGAAAATGTCGCGCTTGTGTTCGGCGTAGGCGCGGAAATGGAGCGAGCCGACCGCCTTGCCGAGGACGATGATCTGCGAGCCGGTGTCGCTGTTGGGCTTGAGCAGCACCGGGTTCATGCGCACGTCCGGGTCGAGGCGGCAGGCCTGGGCCTGCATCACCTGAGCGCGGCCCATTTCGCCGCCGTCGCGGGTGACAAAGGAGTTGAGGGACATGTTCTGCGCTTTGAACGGCGCGACGTCAAAGCCGTCCTGATGGAGGATGCGGCACAGGGCGGCAGTGAGCACGCTCTTGCCGGCATTGGAGCCGGTGCCCTGAAACATGATGGCCGGAGTTTTGCGCTTTTTTACTGTGGCCCGGCGCGGGACGAGCAGGTTGGTGAGCACCTGTTCGAGGCGCTGTTGCTCTTCGGGCGGACGCACGGCCACGCGGAAATAACGGGCGTCGAGCCCTGCAAAGTTATCGCAGGCTCGCAGGGCGATGCCTTGCTGCAGGGACTGCTCTGTCAGTTGTACGGCAGTGAATTTTGGGTGATCGAGACGGCAGAGCAGAAAGTTGGCGCGACCGGGGAACACGCTGACGCCCGGCAGTTGGCTCAACATTCCTTCCAGCGACCGGCGCTGCTCACGGACAAAGGCGCGGCTGCGTTCGCGGTAGTTGTCATCGGCCAGGGCGGCTTGCCCCACCTCTTGGGCGAGGGTGTTGACACTCCATAACGGTTGCAGACGGCGACAATGCGCCATCAGGTCTGCCTCGCCGAGGGCGATGCCGAGGCGCAATCCGGCGATGGCGTAGGTCTTGGTCAGCGACTGCAGAACGATAACGTTGCCGGGCCGGTCGTGAGCGAGGCTGGCGGGTGCATCGCTGAGATCGAGGAACGATTCGTCGATGAGAAACGTCGTGTGTGGATGACGGCAAGCCAAGGCACGCAGCTCTTCCACGGCCAGCTGCGTGCCGGTGGGGTTGTTGGGCTGGCCGAGGATGACCAGGGTGTCGGCGGCGTGGTCTGCATCCAGACATTTTTCCAGGGTATCCAGCACCAGTGCAAAGCCGTTGTTTTCAGACAAGACAACGGGATCGACGTGCATATCGTGGAGACGCGCCACTTCGTCATAATCGGCATAGCTGGGTACCGGCATCACCAGGCGCGTTTTCGCCAGACCACGAATCAGCAGATGGAGTAACTCGGTGGCGCCGTTACCGATCAGCACCTGGGCCGAGGTGACGGCAAAGTGGTCGGCCACGGCCTGGGTCAGCGCAGTACAGTGGGGATCGGGGTAGTGGACCAGATCGCTGATGTAGGCGCTGATCAGTGGACGCAGCCACTCCGGCGGCCCCAACGGGTTGAGGTTGGCGGAAAAATCCACCAGACTATCCGTGCCGCTGCGTTGCAACAGTTGAGTGAGGTTGCCGCCGTGTTGGTGGCGGGGAGGCTGGTTCGGCATTATGACAATCCTCCATGGGGCAGTACCAGCACCGCTGCTACCAGTGTGACCAGCTCAGCCAGCTCGCAGGTGGCACCGAGGGTGTCGCCGGTGAAACCGCCGATCTTGCCGCGGCAATAGCGGCCGAACAGCAGGGTGGCTACCAGAACCAGGGCGGCGATGATCAGGCCTTTGGAGCCTAGAACCAGTAGGGCCGTCACTGCCAGCAGAGAGACTGCCAGCCAGGCATGACGCGGTTCGGCTTGCTGGTGGGATAGGGTGGCCAGGCCGCCGGGGCGGGCGTAGGGCAGGTTGACCAGCGGCAGCACCAGGGCGACGCGCCCGGCTAAGGGCGTGAGCAGGATGACCGGCCAGCGGGCGTCGTCGGGCAGCGAGGCAAGGGCGGCAAATTTGATCAGCAGCAATCCGCCGATGGTCAGCGCGCCCATGGCGCCGACACGGCTGTCTTTCATGATGGTCAGCATGGTGTCGCGGTCGCGCGAACTCATAAAGGCGTCGGCACTGTCGGCGACGCCGTCGATATGCAGGCCGCCGCTGACCGCGATCAGGGCGATCACCAGCAGCGCGCTGGGCAGCAGGGTGCCCGGTAGTAACGCGCACAGTGCATGATCGAGCAGCGCCATGACCCCACCGATGAGCAGGCCAACTGTGGCATACCAGTTGAGGCTACGTGACAGCGCGGTTCCATCGCCGCACCAGCGGTGCGGGACACGCACGATGGTGAGGAAACTGAGGGCGGAAAAGAATGGTTGGAGCATATTGTGGTTTCCTGAGGGACTGTTCTCTTGCCCCATACGTATAAAATTTTGTTATTTATTGCCCAAGTTCTCCCGTTCAGCAGCGCCGAACCTACGTGAGCGAAGTGAAGGAACCCGTAGGGCGCGTTGGGGTTGTTATTAATCAGGTGAACGCGAGCTGTTGCATGAGATTTTTTGTGTCAGCAAGGCAGAGGGCGGAGCCATAGTGGTTCTATGGCGACAACCGATAACGCCGCTGACGTTAAAAAAGATCTGCAACAACTCCGTGAGTTCTGATTGATGACAACCCCTTGGGAGTCGATTTTGCGCCACTTTTGTCGACGCAAAAGTGGCCCGACGTGTGGGCGCGGAAGCCCACGTCATGTGCGTACCAACATTGCGAACGGATGACCTCTGCCAGTGCAAATGGCTCCAAAATGCGAACCACGGAAAATCAAGATCAGAGTCAAAGTCGCCGGGACTCGCCCCGGCAGGCGACATCCTTTTGACTTGCCGCTCAAAAGGATGCAAAAACCGGCTGAACTTCTCCTGAACCTTGATTAACTGACACTGTGTCTGTTTCCGTTATTCTTCACCGATTCGGCTCGCCGCCCTTTAGGTCGGCGAATCGTGCATATCATCTGTACTGGAGTAAAACGTTGATAACTGTCTTACGCCTCTTTCTATTTTTTTTTGTGGCACCTGCATAAACGGGTGGGACGGTGCCCACCCTTCAGCAGCGTGTTATTTAGCACCTCAGTCCTCGCGTTCAGCCGAGCCGAACGCGAGCCACTTTCTTGCGCGTTAACATTTGTCCCCTTGTAAATCCCCATCGAACAAGGCTTTGCTGCCGTTGGCGGCGCAGAAATTGCCGCACATGGTGCAGCTATGCTCCTCTTCGGGCAGGCGCGAATCACGCACTTGCCGGGCCTGCTCCGGCATCAGTGCCAGCTCGAATTGTTTCTCCCACTGCAGGTCGCGGCGTGCTTTACTCATCGCCTTGTCGCGCTGTCGCCCTTTATCCGGGTATTTGTTCATGTCGCCGATATAAGTGGCGACCCGCGCCGCCTCAACACCGCTGCGCACGTCGTCTTCGTTGGGCAGGGCCAGGTGTTCCGCCGGGGTGATGTAGCAGATCAGGTCGGCACCGTAGCGGGCCGATTGGGCCGCACCGATGGCTGAGCTGATGTGGTCGAAACCGGGCACCACATCGGTGGAGATGGGGCCGAGCATGTAGTAGGGCGCTTCGTTGCTCATCCGTTTCTGGATGAGGATATTGGCCTCTACTTCGTCGAGGGGCATGTGACCGGGGCCTTCTACCAGCATCTGGCAGCCCATCTCGCGACCCAGTTGAGCCAGCTCACAGTTGATGATCAGCTCCTGCATCTGGGCGCGGTCGTGGCTGTCGTGGATGGCACCGGCGCGCAGGCCGTTGCCGAGGGACAGGCAGACGTCGTATTTTTTGAGGATGCCGACCACCCGGTCGAACTGCTCGTAGAGAGGGTTTTCCTGGTGGTTGTGCTCCATCCACGCCACCATGCTGGTGCCGCCTTTGGAGACCAGTCCGCCGTAGCGGTAGTGCTGTTTGCGCAGTCGTTCGATGGTGTAGCGGTTGATGCCGCAGTGGATGGCCATGAACGCCAGGCCGTCTTCACACTGCTGCTCGATGAGGTCGAATAACTCCTCGGGGTCGAGTTTGTTGGGACTGCCGTATTTGCGTGTGGCGTCGCAGAACGCCTGATACAGAGGCACATTGCCCACCGGCAGGTTGACGGCATCCAGTACTTCGCGGCGTACCCGGTCGAGGTTGCCGCCAACGGACAGTTCCATCAGCGTGTCGGCCCCGGCGTCCTCGGCGATGCGTGCTTTACGCACTTCGGCTTGATAATCGACGATGTCGGAGGAGGTGCCGATGGAGGCGTTGACTTTGGTGCGCAGCCCCTTGCCGATGCCCACCGGTTTCGGTGTGCTGTTGGAATTGTTGGGGATGACGATCTTGCCTTCGCCAACCATATCGCGGATGTATTCGGGGCTCAGGGCTTCGTCGCCGGCGACTGCGGCCATCTGCTCCGTGATGTTGCCCTCTAAAGCGTGTTCTACCTGTGTTTTCATGCTATTGCGTTTTCCTGATTCTGTGAGCTGGTTGTATCGGCTTGAGAGACCGCCGCTTCTTCAAAGGTGGCGATCTCGGTGAGTATCGCCACGGCGGCCTCGACCAGATTCATGGCCAAAGCCGCGCCGGTGCCTTCACCGAGGCGCAGGCGTAGATCGAGCAGCGGCGCTTTGCCGAGATGGTTGAGGGCAATGCGGTGGCCCGGCTCGACGCTGCAGTGGCCGGCAATCATGTAGTCGCGGCTGGCTGGAGAGAGACTGGCGGCGATCAGGGCACCGGCGGTGGAGATGATGCCGTCGATCACCACCGGCTTGCGCTGGGCGGCCGCGCCGAGGATCAGTCCGGCAATGGCGCCGATCTCAAAGCCGCCCACCTTGGCCAGCACGTCGAGGCCGTCATCAGCATTGGGTTGATTGAGAGCCAGCGCCTTGTCGAGCACGGCGATTTTGTTGTTCAGCGCTTCATCGTCGAGACCGGTGCCGCGTCCGGTTGCGGTTGCGATGTCGCAGCCGCACAGACTGGCGATAATGGCGCTGGATGGGCTGGTGTTGCCGATGCCCATGTCGCCGGTGGCATAGATGTCGGTCGTCTGCGCGAGGTGGTTGGCCACTTCGATGCCGACTTCGAGACACTGGATGGCCTGGGCGCGGCTCATGGCCGGTCCTTGGGAGAAATCCGCGGTGCCCGTGGCGACTTTGCGGTTCCACAGCGCGTCGTGCTGGTACAGTTCCGTCAAATCCCCGGCAACCCCGGCGTCGACCACGGTGAGGCTGGCCCCGACTTGACGCGCCAGAGCGTTGATGCTGGCTTTGCCGTTGAGGAAGTTGCGAATCATTTCGACGGTGACGGCCTGAGGGAATTTGCTGACCCCGGCGGCGACAATGCCGTGATCACCGGCCATGACGGCGATGGCTTTGCGTTTTACCGACGGCGTCATGGAGCGGGTCATGGCCGCCAAGTCTTCGGCAATATCCATCAACTGACCGAGAGACCAGTGGGGAATGGCCAACTGGTCGAGGCGGGCACGGGCCTGTTGGCGCATGTCGCGGTCGGCCGGGATGATGGTTGCAAGCGTTTGGGACAGTAACGTGTTCGAATGCATAAATGTATCTTCCTCTATTTCAGGGCCAGCGGCAGGCCGGAAACCATGAACACGGCTTCGTCGGCATGCGTGGCCAGGGTTTGGTTGCAGCGGCCGACCAGGTCGCGGTAATGGCGCGACAGGGCATCCGCCGGGACGATGCCCATGCCCAGCTCGTTGGAGACGAAAATCACCGTGCGCTCTCCCTGACGGGCGGCCTCAATCACGTGCAGGGTGAGGCGGTGAATGGCGTCTTCATCGACTGTCTGGTGCTCAGTTTCCGCAGCATAGAGCAGGTTGTTGATCCACAGGGTGACACAGTCAACCAGCACCACACGGCTGTCATGGGTGGCCTCAAGGGCGGCAACCAGATCCACCGGCTCTTCAATGGTCTGCCAACCCTGGTCGGCGCGGCGCTGTTGGTGGCGGTCGATGCGCGCCGCCATCTCGTCATCAAGTCTCGGGCAGGTGGCGATGTAGCTGCGCGGCCCGCTCTGAGCCAGGGCGCGCTGCTCGGCGTAATGACTTTTGCCGCTGCGCGCGCCGCCGCTGATGTAAAGCAGGCTGTTGGGGAGAGGGTTAGTCGCCATGGTTATTCAAGCCCGTGAGCACGGCATGGAGCCCGTCGAGTTGCAGGGTGGCGTAACTGCCGCGCTCAATGACAAATTTTAGGTGATCCTGCAGCGGCCAGCGCAGCAGACGGCAGATTAAGCCGCGCAGTACACCGCCATGGCTGACAATGGCCAGATGGTTGGTTTGTTGGGCTTGGATGGCTTCCACTACATCGTCAAGACGTTGGCGGAACTGCTTCAACGATTCTCCACCGGGAAAACAGAAATCTTCAGCAAAGGCGGCCCATTGATTGACGCGTTGTGGGTCGTTACGAAGGATCTGGGCAAAGTTCAATCCTTCCCAGTCGCCAAAATCAATTTCAAGCAATCGGGCGTCATATGTGACTGGATAAACGGATTGACGAATAAGAGGTTCGGCCGTTTGTCGGGCGCGTTGAGCCGGGCTGCACCACAACGTTTCAATCGGTGGTCTTGCGCGATGGTTCAGGTGCTGTCCCAGTCTTTCGGCTTGCTGTGCTCCCTTGGCGCTGAGACTAACGTCGCTGCTGCCAATATAATAGCCGGCTAGTTCTTCGGCTATGGCCGCATGGCGAATGAGCGTAATTTTCTTTGTCATGGGATGCGCTATTCTGAGTCAAAAAAAAATCCCCGTAACCATAAGCAGGTTACGGGGATTCCGTATTTAATCCGCGTATTAAGTTCTGCCACCTCATTCCACGAAGGTGGGGCGAACAAATGAATCGGCCGTGTATCTGACTGACGTCGCGCGCTGGCGACGAACACAGTGGCGGGTCCGCGACGGATTTGCACCGTCTTCCACGGGTCCGATTATTTTTTATGTTGAGCGGTTCTGACGGTAGCAAAAAAGAAATGGCTTGTCATCCCCATAAAAAGACCAAAAAGAATCGTCCTCGACAATTATTTGAAAGTTTTGTCGAAATGCGACTTTTCTCCTATTGCCTGGTTGAAAGGTTTTTTTTCTTTTAAACGACTGTTTGTGTATACGCTTTAAGGTCGTTTTGCGCGCTAATAAAAGGCTTGACAAGTTTTTCATTACAGCACAGAGTTCATATATTAAAATACATCCCATGCTTTGCCAGGGATGGTTTTTGACCTCTGTAGAGCGATAGAAACGTGACCGACTCCTCTTTTTCACAGCAAAAGACATATCCTTCGATGATTTTCTGCCGGTTTACCTGTGTCTGGCTGGTCATTTTTCTCTTTTCGGCGATTGGTCCTGCAGCGACAACCAATTGGTTGAGCGATGTTCTGGTCCCCACCTTTGTGAGCGCGCCAGATCAGCCCGGAGAGCACATTGCCGATACTCCGCAACTCTTTGAAGCGGAAACTGAGTTTAATAAAGAGATCTTTTTGATCTCTCCTGTCTTGTGTGTTATCAACCGACCAGAGATTTCCGTGGAGTTCACGGTTCAACTGGTCCCCTGTCGTCCATCGTATCGTGAGTACCGACAGGCTCCGTCCTGTCCACGACCGCCACCTGTCTTCCTTTCTTAGTTCAGTTAAAACAGTCTTTTTTTTATCTCACTGATGTCGTGACCATTGTCGCAATGCCGGGCGTGTTGAATTTAGAGAAACCCCGTGTTTCTTCGCCCTGATGTGTTGTTTTGCGCAGATCGTGCTGCCCTGATGAGTTTTCTTTTGGGGAAAAGCGTCTGTCGGGTTGTTTTTGAGATATCCCGATTACGATTCGGTGATGTTTTTTATTCGCCATGTTTCAAGTGGTCAATGAATCGGCGGTCCGAGCGTATGACCTGTTTTGATGTGTTGAATCTATTTTTTATTTGAATGTGCATGATTGCCTGGCAATCCTGAAATTTTATTTTTGACGAGGAATTTTTACGAGGGTTTTATGAAAACTTTTTTGACACTGATGTTAAGTTTGATGGCTTTACCTGTGATGGCCAGTGAAAGTGAAGCGGCTGTCCACAATTTGACGACCACCCCTATGGGAATTGTTGCTCTCATCCTGTTTGTTGGCGCGTATTTGTTGGTCATCCTGGAAGAAAAACTGCATTTGCGCAAAAGTAAGCCGGTGTTGTTGGCGGCTGGGATCATTTGGGTTCTGGTGGCGATTACATTCAATGCCTTGGGCGAGCCGGATGCGGCACACGAAGCGATTACTCATAACTTGCTTGAGTATGGTGAACTGTTTCTGTTTCTTCTCGTGGCGATGACCTATATCAACACTATGGAAGAGCGTAATGTGTTTCAGGCTTTACGCAGCTGGCTGGTATCACGTGGCTTCTCCTTACGGGTTGTATTTTGGATCACCGGCCTTCTGGCCTTTTTAATCTCACCGATTGCAGATAATCTGACAACGGCATTATTGATGGGTGCTGTTGTTATGGCCGTCGGTGGTTCCAATCAACGGTTTGTCGTCATGGCCTGTATCAATGTGGTCGTTGGTGCCAATGCCGGTGGTGCGTTTTCACCCTTTGGCGATATCACCACCCTGATGGTCTGGCAGAAGGGGATTATTCAATTTGGCGAGTTTTTTGCGCTGTTTCTGCCAGCATTGGTCAACTGGTTACTGCCGGCCTTTATCATGAACTTCATGATCAGTAGAGAAAAGCCGCAGGCTTCCGATGATGCGGTTGTCATGAAGTTTGGTGCCCGACGTGTCATGATCCTGTTTCTGTTGACCATTGTCACGGCAGTCTCTTTCCACAATTTTCTCGACCTGCCCCCTGCCGCCGGGATGATGCTTGGCCTTGGCTATCTGGGTCTTTTTGCGTATTACATCAAGCGCCATGAGCAGTTCTCTGAAAATGTTGATCCGTCTTTGAGCCTTGATGTTGTGTCATCGGAAGGCCCTCACGAGGGATTTGATCTGTTTCAGAAAATCGCTCGTGCCGAGTGGGATACTTTGCTGTTTTTCTATGGTGTCATTATGTGCGTCGGTGGCTTGAGCCAGTTTGGTTATCTCGCTTCAGCGTCACAGTTCATGTACCATGACCTCGGGGCGTTTAATGCCAATGTCCTGGTTGGTATTTTGTCGGCAATTGTTGACAATATCCCGGTTATGTTTGCTGTTTTGACCATGCATCCGGATATGTCTCATGGCCAATGGTTGCTGGTAACCATGACTGCCGGTGTCGGTGGAAGTCTGTTATCGATCGGTTCTGCGGCTGGCGTTGGACTGATGGGAACGGCTCGCGGCATTTACACCTTTGGTCGTCATTTGGTCTACACACCGATTGTTGCTTTAGGTTATGCCGCCAGTATCGCTGTCCATATGCTGGTGAATGGCAAATATTTTTAAGCGCGTTATCTTGGAGCTAAAGACGTTGATACGCCTTGGCTCTGGGGTGCTCAGGTTATTTTACCTATGGCGTGAGTAAAAAAAACGTGATAATTTTGTTCGCCCCAAAGGGTTAGCTGATAATCGGCTAACCCTTTGATTTTAGAAACGCGGCTTAGTGACTTAGGCATATCGGCTAAGGTAATGTCTTACATTGCTGGAAAGAATCCTCTAGACAAGGGCGTCGACAACGGGTATAAACTCAGCGACATATTGTTTTTTATATATATTGTTTTGTTAAGGAGGGGTCTCAAATGGCTCAAGTTTGTCCCATCTCAGAGCAGCAGGTAAATGGTCGGGCTTGTCAGCTTAATGCGCTGTTTACCGTCATTTGTCTTGTTGTGTTTTTATTTACACCGGCGAAATGGATTCTTTTACCTCTGGCTGCGGATCTGCTGATCCGGGCTTTCCTGAATCCTGTATTCAGCCCTTTTAACATGGCGAGTGATGCCCTGTTGCGTCTCTGGCATGCCACACCGAAGATGACCAATGCCGGACCCAAGTTGTTTGCCGCGAAACTGGCGTTTGTTTTTGTCATCATTATGTTGTTGAGTCGTTTAGCTGGCTATGAAGCTGTCGCCATGTTTTTCGCGGCTTGCCTCGCCTTTTTTGCCTCTCTGGAAGCGGCATTCAGTTTCTGTGTGGCCTGCAAAGCGTATCCTCTGGTTCGAAAAGTGTTTGGCTCCGCATCCTGAGTTGGCTTCTGCCTGACCGGGCACGCACGAACTGAAGAAAGTTTAAACCGCACTGTTTCATACTGAAATGGTGCGGTTGTTTTTTTGTTTTTTTGTTTTTTTGTTTTTTTGTCTTTTTGTCTTTTTGTCTTTTTGTCTTTTTGTCTTTTTGTCTTTTTGTCTTTTTGTCTTTTTGTCTTTTTGTCTTTTTGTCTTTTTGTCTTTTTGATAGGCAGCAGCTCCCCTCTGGGAACTCATCTATGGAAAATCTGCTTTTTTACCTTATTCTTGTGATTTTAATTGCTGATTATGGGTTGGAACGTCTTCTGGATCTTCTTAATGTCAGCTGGATGGGACGAGTCCCTCCCGTTGAATTACAGGGTTTGTACGATTCCGAAAAATATATCGCGCAGCAGAATTATCAAAAAGCGACAAGCCGATTTGGTTTGGTCACTTCCACGTTTAACGTCCTGATGATCCTCTTATTCTTGTTCTTTAATGGCTTTGCCTGGTTGCATGGTCTTGTCTCTCAGCTTTCATCGGACGGTGTCATTCAGACATTGCTATTTTTCGGCGTATTATGGTTGGGGCAGGATATTCTGAGCATTCCTTTTGAGCTGTACCAGACCTTTGTCATTGAACAGCGTTTTGGGTTCAACACGATGGATGGCAAAATGTTTGTTTCGGACAAAATTAAAGGATGGTTGTTGACGCTCATTATCGGTGGGGTCATTTTGGCCGGCATCACCTGGTTTTATTATCAGACAAGGCAGCTGTTTTGGCTTTATGGATGGCTGATGGTCAGCGGGCTCAGTATTTTTTTCAGTCTCTTCTACGCAAACCTGATTGTTCCGTTCTTTAATCAACAAACAAAACTGGAAACAGGTGAGCTGAAAGAGGCAATTGATGCCTTTGCCGCAAAAGTGGCCTTTCCGGTCCGGGATATTTATGTTCTCGATGGCTCAAAACGATCAACCAAGGCGAATGCCTATTTTACGGGGTTTGGGGCAAAAAAACGGATTGTACTGTTTGACACCCTGATCAGAGATTTGACGACTCGGGAGGTCGTTGCCGTGTTGGCTCATGAGGTCGGACATTACAAAAACAGACATACGCTACAGGGCATTTTTTTCTCTGTTGTTCAGACTGGGGTGATCTTTTTTCTGTTATCACTGTTTTTGGAGAAAGCCATCTTTTGTCGTGCTCTTGGCGTCGATGACGTGGTGTTTCATGTCGGGCTCGTGGCGTTCACTCTCCTGTATCGCCCACTTTCACTGCTGATTGGCCTATTGGTGCATCTGTGGTCTCGGCGCAATGAATATCAGGCTGACGCCTTTGCAGCGCAGTACCACAATGCGGATTATTTGATTAACGCATTGAAAAAGCTCTCTCTCAACCATTTGAGTAATCTGACACCTCACCCGATCTATGTGTTCTTTTATTATTCCCATCCGAGTTTGTCGCAACGCATTAAGGCGTTACGCTCATCCTGTTCGTGATGTCATCGTAGGGCGAATCATTGCCCTGCGGCCTGCCTAAGGCGGTCAGCCCATTAAGGTGTTGCCTTTGGCAAGGCCGCGTTTGTTGGGTGTTTTCTCTACACGCGTTCCAGCAGAAGATATGTTTGCGGAGAAACACCTTTGTGGACACGATATTTAGACGTGCAGCGCAACCCTGCAGCATTCAGGTCTTGTTTCAGTGTTCCGTACCAGATCGGAATTCGGTCCGTAGGAGTGCGCGACAAAAGGAGATTTTTCAGGTGGAAGCGTAACGATGAGAGCGCTGCGTTATCGAAATATGAGATGATAACCACGCCTTTGCTTACGCGCGCGCATTCTTTCAGGACTTTTTGTCTTAGCCCGGAAGTAGGGTAATGGTGCAGCAAACGATTGCAGATCACCGCATCAAACTCTCCATCGGTAAAATCCATGTGCATCACATCACTCTGGGTGAATCGCATCGATGGAGGGAGTTCAGAGCATCCTGTCCTTTCCATGTAGGACATCATAGCTGTGTCAACCATATGTTTCGAATAATCTGCAGCTGTGACCAGATATCCCAACTTCTCCAGCAATGGTTCAAGTCGCCCACTTCCGCAGGGGAGATCGAGAACGTGAGCTCCTTCAGACACTTTTTTGAGAGCTTTTTTGATACAGTTCCACTCACTGCGGTTACGTGAAGTGAATGTATTTTTACGTGCCCGATATTTCAGAGCGACATCGACGGAGTCGAAACGTTTGCAGGTTTCAAGATAAATGGCCTGTTCATCAACGTCACGTGTCGCTGTTTTCTGCTGTCCGGGAAGTGCATCTGCAATCGTTGTTCTCATTTTTAACTCCTTAAAGCTTTGAGTAATGGGCGCAACCTTTCCAGCAGCAGTACCGTTGATAAAACGGTATGGCAGTGGTGCTGTTGGCTGGTGCAAACGATGCCTCCATTGTGGTCTGTCCTAGGGCTCGGCTGCGAGATGGCCGGTGATTCAAAAGGGCTTTGGTCGCCAACTGAATTTTATGGACAGTCCGTTCTTATAGAGCAAAAAGAGGGCCAATGTTTAACTATCTGAAAATATAGATATTTATGTGGTTTTCGTTGGTGAGGTGTACAGGGATTTTTACATGAATTTGAGATTGTGTCGAAGCGGGTCAAATTGTTTGAACGTGCAGTCATGCCGCATGGTTGCGATGAAGACTAAAATGATGTCCTGACTTAATTGTTGCCGATTCTTAATTGTTTATTTTTTTAAATAAAATTGTTATAAAAGCGTTGTTGGCCAACTATAAAGGAGGAGATCTGAATGAAAAAGTTTCTGGTATTTCTTGTTGTTGATGTCTTGTTGCTTTTCGCTGTGACAGCTTTTGCAGAGAGTGGCCCCTATTGTAGTTTGAAATTAGGTGGAGGATGGGTTGATGAACTGGATGAGAGAGTTTCAGAAACGACTGCTGTGCAATATGATTTTGACGGAGGTGTTGCCTTAGCGGTTGTCGCTGGATATGATTTCTCTCCAATTCGGATTGACGCGGAGCTGGGTTGGCAGAAAAATGAGTTAAGCGATGCTAAGTTGATGTATTACGGTGAAAAATATCACTATGATGTTGATGGGGACATCCTAAACTATTCATTTTTGATGAATGCCTACTATGATGTCAAAAATGGATCCCCAGTCAGTATTATTTTGGGAGTCGGAGCGGGAACTGTTTATATTGAAACAAAAGACGTTCAAATTGACAAGATAAAGGATGATGACGATTGGTATTTTGCGTATCAGGTTACGGCCGGACTTGGTTATGAACTGAACAAAAAAGTGACGTTGGAAGCAACATATCGTTATTTAGATACTGACGATGAATACACAATGCACAACGTTTTTGCGGGGTTGAGGTACCATTTTTAGCATTTATTCGAGGCGCAAAGTTTAAATGCGGGAATGTTAAAGCGTCTTTGCCTTTGCTTGATTGAGCTTACTCAGCTTGTGTCAACCATGGGGTTTTCAGGGACGCGTGCGGAAAATAAAAAGAGATATCAGCAGAATGCTGGTATCTCTTTGTTTTATGTGGCGCGCGATGCAGGATTCGAACCTGCTGCCTCCGGAGGCCATATTTTTCTAAAAACATAAAATAGCATAAAAGTGAATATTATCTATATTATCATGCGTTTAACGATGAAATGTTCGCTGCATTTTTACTGCCATGAACATTTTAATCAAACTTTTATCGATAATTCTAATCTTTATATGCGCCCAGGGTTGACCTTTGCTGAAACTTTAGATGTCTGCTAGAAAGAGGTGTTCCTATAGTCTTCTATGAGGAGCAATTATTTGCAGTTTCCCTCTGAAAACCTTATTGATGTCAGATGTTTGCCGCACTTGGTTCAGTTTTGACCAAGTAGTGACCACCTTGGTCCAAGTTGATCCATAAGATGGAGTTCTGCTGTAACATATTGAAAATACTGTCTTGTAGCTGGGTTTTGTCTAGAGGGTTAAGAATGCTGGAGGACTCAACTATATTTTGCTTGGTGTGTAATATGGATACCATTTCCCTGTGTTACAGATGGTTGTTGTTGGGGGCTTTCGTCGTTAGGCTTTTGGATTTCAGCTCTTCCCGTTTATTGTGTTTCTCAACGATCTTGTCGTGAATGATGATTACCACCGCAAATAGAATATAGAGATAAGAAAGGGCAATGAAGGTTTCCATCTTCTTCTCCTAACGTCAGATTGCTTGGTCAATACTCCTCGGAATTCATCAACACATCAACGTTGGCAACTCCTATCTGTTTTGTACTCTGTGTTTGTCCCTCATTCAAATGAAATGTTTAGTGTCTCCTCGTAGAGATTTTTGATTGTGGTCATTCTTCATCTCCCCACCTCCAAGGTTGGGTGTTTTCAGGCTTGTGTTTTGACGATGACGCTCGTTTTCTCTTTCGGTTTGAATTGAGTAAGATCTGCATTGGCCGTATTTGCGTTTCTGGAAGAAGTGCATCCAATGGCTCTAATTGTCCTAGGGCTCGTAATATACGAATAAGTGTTGTTGTTTGCGTAGGCTCTCCGGATTCTACTCGTTCAAGGGTTCGTTTCCCAATTCCAGCATTGGCAGCCAGTTGGGATTGGGTCAAATTCAGGGAGATGCGCAATTCGGCCAAGCGTTTGCCAATCTCCTGAAGAGTCGCACTGTCTGTTGTAAAATTACTTATTTTCAATTCGTCACTCCTTGCGAATAGAGTGTACTTTTCTGTATTAAGTCGTCAATGGGTGCGAGTCCTTTTGCGGGTCTGTCGCAATCAATTGAGATAAGTCTGGTCTGAGTATATTTCCTATCTCGTGGCAAAAACATATGCTTTTCTCAAGGCGGTTGTGCCATTCTCACAATTAGGCTGGTGTGGGGGTATTCCCCGAAGGTTTCTGTGTAATAATTGATCGTTGTTCGAATTTGTGGCGTTGCAGTAGAAAATGAAGCAATGGGCCTGTTAAAATGCTACTTCTCTCACTATAGTCTTATCTGCCCAAACGTAACCACACAATTCAATCGATCAAAAACGGTTCTAGGTTGGTTTTGCCATAATTTATATTGTCTTTAAGGTTCTTAATCTGTTTGGCAATTATTGCCATGGTCTGTTTGACACCAACGGTTTTTTCTGGGTCGGTAAGAGGCAAAAGACGGACCGTGACGGCATTTTTCTTTTGTGATAGTTGGATAAAGAAGTTTTGTCTCTGTCCTTCTTCGATAACAAGGGTTTCAATTAACACAGATCTTGATACCGGACTAAAGTATTTGTCCGTGACTTTAAGGATTCCGTTTTCTGTTTTTTCGGCAAAAGGGGTAATCGCTTCAAAAGCTTCTTCAGTTAATGCAATGTTTTCTAAAACAATGTGAGGCATACAGGTTATCCTTTCCGCGTTACAGTTTTCTTAGTGGCTCGCCATTAGGTCGTCCGAAGTAATATCCTTGGGCGAGGTCGGCACCGTGTTCTGCACAAAATCTCAGTTCTTCACTTTTCTCGACGCCTTCGGCCAAAACCAATGTTCCGTTGTCTTTGGCTATTTGATTGATGGCGCAGAAAACTGATTGATTCATGCTGTTTTCGTGAATATCTTTGATCAATTCTCGATCAACCTTGATCACATCCGGCTGTAATTTCGCGACCATGTTTAGAGAAGAGTACCCACTGCCGATATCGTCAAGGGCAATCATGAAGCCTTGAGACTTATAATAGTCGAGAATGTCTTTAAGGTGGTCGATGTCTTCAACTCGTTCACTTTCAGTTACTTCAAAAATGATATTTTTAGGATCAAATTCCAGCTGGTTGGCCCATTTGACCGTTGATTGTAGGCAGTGATGTGGATCGTAAATAGCCGTAGGGATGAAGTTGATAAATACCTTAGCTCTGATATTTTTTACTGCCGCTGTTTTCAAAGACATTTCGCGGCATTCTCGATCAAGGTAGAACAGCATATCTGCTTGCCTGGCCCATTCAAAAAGAAGTGATGGGCTGATTAAACTGTTGTCATCATCGACGCCGCGGCACAATGTTTCGTAGCCATAAATTGAGTTGTTGGGAATGTCAACAATCGGTTGGAAATAGGTTGTCAAGGCATGATTGTCGATTAGAGAAATGAGCTTTTGAGCCTTGATCAGATCATAGTACTGTTGCAGTGTTTTGATGTACTTGATTTTTTCAGCAGTGAGTTTTTCACCGTTGTCAAGAAACAGGACCGTAATTCCTTCTCGCTGTACTGAGCTGGTAAAGTGCTCATGGCATAATTGGTCAATAATCGTCTTAAAATTGACGACCTTGACGTAAAGAGTCCGGCTATCTTCTCGTTGAAAAGCCAATTGATGGCGGTTAAGGAATTCAACCATTTTTTCTGCCAGTTCCTTAACGGCGCAGCTGATAATCATATTTCCATTGTTTTGGCTGATGCGGGGTATGGAATGACATCGTGGACAGTTCACAGTGCGTTTTTCCTTTCATATAACGAACCATGGTCATGGCGGTTCGACCTGTTATCAGGTTCAGCGACTCAGGTGTTCCCTGATATTCTTAATTCCAGCTTTGTGCAGACTGGAAAGTTCTCGGGCTTTTTTTCGAGCGCTGTAGAGGGTTAAGCCTCGTCTTCCTGCCGGGTCGTATTTCCCCAAAGCAAGCCTGACACGTTTAAAATTTTCTGTGTAATACCTGAAATAAAACTTTCTCTCGCCTGTTGTACTGACCTTGGCGCAGAGGACTCCATGTCCCGTGTTAAAATCAGCATCACAGAGCCAAGTGTCTTTTTCAGGCACGTGTTGTAATTCAATGTCGGTTATCAGATTCATTGTCGTATTGTCTTCCCCGTGATGTATGAAAAACTTTATGCATTATCTGAAAATCGCTGCTTGAGTACGTTGAAACGATGGTCGAAGATTGCTTCGAGTTTTCTTTTTATGTAGATGGGATGAATCGCTCGTCCTGCCGGCCCAAATGGCAATGCGTAGTGAACGATATCCGTCATGACAATGCCCGCATCGCTCGGCGTGAAGTGGTGTTGATGATGCCAGAATTTATACGGCCCCAGTCGTTGCTCATCGACGAAAAAACAGGGTTCATCGACGTGGGTTATTTCTGTTGTCCACGGAACTGGAATTCTTGCCACGGGATGGACAAAGTACTGAACAATGAGCCCGGCATACATTTTAGGGGGTAACTCAGAGCGAACTTTGAAATTGAGCCAGGCAGGCGTTATTTTCTCCAGATTTGCCGGATTCGAGAAAAAGTCCCAGGCCGTTTCAATGTCAATCGGCAAAGACTGCACGCGTTTTAGAGTATAGACATGCACGACGGTCCCCCGGTTTTTAACGAAGATAGAATTGTTTTTCCAAGTTCTGAGCCGCTTTTCCAGGCATCTTCGACCCGACGACCAAGGCACCAATCACCACAGACCCCAAGGAGCTGTTGGTCATCCCAGAGATAGGGTTGGGCTAACGGGGTTGTCGTAAAGCCGTAACGCCACCGATGGCTGAACAGGACATCGCATTCGAAATTAAGATTAAAAGTGCCTAGAAATTTTTGTTTAAGTTGATTTCCGATGACAGCGGGAGGTTCTTCCAGATGCTTTTCTGACCATGCTGCGGAAGCTTGGACGATATAGACATGTTGGTTTGCCCGGTCTTTTTTCGCACTATTGCAGGTTACTCTACGAATATCGTTGTCGGTGAAGACTGTCACATCTTGGATGTGTTGGGCCGGACCCGGGAGTTGTAGTGCACAAACCCAGCAAGGCTCCATCTCTACACCTTCTACTTTTGCGCGAATATCCTTTTGGTCCACAAGTAACTGCACTGCTTGCGGGGAAGGAATGGCGAGGATCACAAGATCCCACAATCCAAGGTCAGTTCGGCCGTCATTATAGATCCGCCACATTGAACCCGTTTTTTCAATCATTGAAATATGTGTTGAGGGATGAAACTTGATGTCTGCGAGAAGTGCTCGGGTGAATGCGCTTGTGCGTGGAACAGAGATGTAATGAACGATCTCATCAAGAGCCAGCGGCCCATTGACACGAGCGGCCCAGGGCTCAATGATTTTTTTGTCTGCGAATTTTTTTAAAAAGCTCTGGAAGCCAACCGTCTCGGCACTAAAATAAGGGGTGCCGTGATCAATCCACCCACCTGCAAAAGAGCGGCTGGACATACGACCACCGGTTCCCTTGCTTTTTTCAAAAACAGTCACATCAATCCCGTGGGAATCCAGGATGTGAGCAGCTGTCAGTCCGGCCATTCCGGCACCAACAATAGCGACTTTCATTGTTCGTCTCCATCCGCGCTGTTTCGGGTCTCTAGTCGCCGCAGACATTCTGCGCGAACCCCCTCCAGGCCAGAAATTGTCGCTGTCAACGTAGCATCTCCGACGACACCTCTTCCGGTCCAATCGTTGTCAAAGCGGATATAGAGGGTTTTTAGCTCGCTTTCAACTTGCCGTAATTTCTCGTGGGGCTTTTCTGCAATATGGGCGTTGAAAAAGTGAACAAGACCCTCAACGATTTCATCCTGTTTGTTTTGTAAAAACTCCATAGGTTCCTCGAATGTACATAAACGGTATTGTTGGCAAAAAAAGATAGACGCATATTTATTTTTAAGGATATTATTCATATAGATGCAAGTTTGTCTAGGACAAAATATGGAGTCTTAAATGTTGACAGTTCAGCAGTTGTCTCAAGAGCTCGGAATTACTCCGGATACCATCAGGGTCTGGGAAAAACGTTATGGCAACCCTGTGCCCCAGAGAAACCGTCGTGGCCATCGAAGATATTCGCAGCAGCAGTTGGAGGAACTCCGCTTGGTCCGTAATCTTCAAATGCTTGGCAAGAAGCCCAAGGAGATTTTTTCTCTTACGCCTGAGCAGAGGTTTGAACTTCTTACTGCCATACAAAAGCGCTCGTTTTCTGGTGAAGAAGGTCTTTTGTCATTGGTTTGTTTTGGTTCAGCCGCTGATGTTGAAGCATATTTATCTAAGTGGGCGGCAAAGGGATGCGCTGATTTTATTTTTCATGGGCTTCTTCCTTTATTGTCAGCGTTAGAAAATGGGTGGATTGTCGGCAATGTTACAATCTCGCGTGAACATCTGATTTCTGATGTGGTGATGAATCAACTTAAGTTGTTCTTGGAAGATGAAAAACCTACCCGTCAGCAGCCGCATTGTGCCTTTGTGACACTTAATGGAGAACGTCATCGGTTGGGGTTGATGATGGCGGCGTGTCTTTTTAATCTGCAGGGTATTTACTGTAGTGTGGTTAGTGATGATGTTCCTACCACAGAGGTCCCTCGGATATGCCAGGAACTGAAGACGCAGGCTGTCGCACTTTCATTCAGTGGTAACTATCAACGCCATAAAGCGTTTGACGATATCGTTGCCCTGAGGACATTGCTCCCTGATGATGTTCAAATTATCGTTGGGGGGAAGGCTGTTGAAGACATGTCTCTTCCACCGGGTGTTACCTTGTGCGGGGACCTGCGACAGGTGGACACAATTGCAGCGAACCTAGTCTTGAAAAAGTAGAAACAATCAGTTGAACAACGCTCTCTGATCTACGGAAGTTTTGAAATACGAATAAGATTTTTAGTTGGAATAGCCATACTGATTTTCACATCGGCAGGATGTGTGAGCGATCTTCCCGTTCAACCCGTACAGGCGTTTGAGCTCAATCGCTATTTGGGTAAGTGGTATGAAATTGCCCGGCTTGATCATTTTTTTGAGTGGGGATTAGAATCTGTGACGGCGGAATACTCTTTACGCGATGATGGCGGTATCAGGGTGGCGAATAGAGGATATTCAGTTCAGAAAGGAGAATGGAAAGAGGCCATCGGAAAAGCCTATTTTAAAGAGACAGAACAGCTCGGCCATCTCAAGGTGTCTTTTTTCTGGCCCTTTTATAGCTCTTATATCGTTTTTTATGTCGACCCAGGATATCAATATGCATTTGTCGCAGGTCCTGACCATAGCTACCTCTGGCTGCTTTCGCGAACCTCAACGGTGAGTGAGGATGTTTATAGTCATTTTTTAGCGATGGCAGAAGAAATGGGTTTTGATGTTAGAAAACTGAAGAAAGTAAAGCATCGCTCTTCGCTAACAGAATCTCTCGATACGCCGTAACCGCATACCATTCTTGTTCTACAAAGTTAAGGAGTAAAGCCTGTGAATGAAGTTTTTGCTCGCCCTTTTGTATCAGTGATTGCCATAGATTCCGAAGGAGACCAGAAGAAGATTTTGTTGCAACGTCGAACGAAATCAGCAACTCAAAATAAATATTATGGGCTGTGGGAGTTGCCCCAAGGGAAAATTCGTGCTGGGGAAACAATTTTTGAGGCTGCCCGGCGAGAAGTCAAAGAAGAGTCGGGTTTAGAGGTCTTGGATATTGACCCATTTCACCGTATGACAAAGTCTACCGATTTAGAAGATATACAGTCTTTTGTTCCTCTGACATGCGTGAGCGATAAATCGAACCAGTGTATCGGCTTACCTTTGATCGTTATGACTAAGGGGGTGCCCCAAGCCACTCAAGAAGCTTCGGATCATAGCTGGATGTCTCGGGATCAGGTTTTATCTTTGATCTTGGGTAAGAAGGTTTTTCCACTAAATGTGCCGATGCTGGAGGAGTTTTTCCGATTCACATTGAGTAAGTCCTTCGAAATAGCTTAGGTGGCGCGGCCTTCATTAGGCCTGGCTGTGGTGGATTAGAATTTTTGACAATTAATGTGCGCAGGGATATGTTTTCATTAGGTCTAATGTGAATATATTCAATTGTTTGTATGTGTTTGAGCGTGGCGTTGCCATGAGTCTTCGTATTCATGTTTTTTGGGATTTTTTTGGGGGAGCTCCTGGTCTTGATTGGAGAATTTGTGCTGAAAAAAGTAACTGTGATAAGTGCTTTACTCCTTGTTGGCGTTTTTTCTGTAACTTTATTGTGGAGTAAAACCGTTTGGATACCGCTCTTTGTTTTTATTTCTGCGGTTTCTGGATGGAGCTTGGCGTATTCGAAGAAAAATTGCGAGAGGTCTAGCTCCGACGGCGGTATTGATAACAGTCATCCCCTTCTATCCGAAACTCAGGTTTTATTAAAGAGTTTGCAGCAGGAAGTCTCTTCGCAATGTCAGGATGGTCAGCAGGAAAACAGTCAGGTGCAGACTATTTTATGCGATGCCATTGAAAAGTTGATCAACAGTTTCACCACGCTGGAAAATCTCACCCAAGAACAAAAAACGCTTGCTCTGGGAATCATTCATGGTGATTGCCGGAATGATACGACTAACGCTGATTCGTTTCAGCAGCTTTTTAAGCAGATTGAAGATGTTATGCAACGTCTGCTTGATGCCACCATTGAAAATAATACACAGACTCGTCAGTTAATGACCTCAATGGAGATCACTCAAGGGCAGTTTCAAAAAGTGCTCGGCATGCTCGGTGAAGTGCGAAAAATTGCTGATCAGACTAATCTTCTCGCGATCAATGCTGCTGTCGAAGCTGCGCGGGCCGGGAATGCCGGAAAAGGTTTTGCCGTTGTCGCCGAAGAGGTGCGCAACCTGTCGATTCGTTCCAATCGTTTCAGCGAACAGATCGACACTTCGGTGCAAGAGATTTCCAAAGCCTTTGAAGACGTGACTCTCTCGATTAAGTGCCTCTCCGAGCGTTCTGATCAATTGGTCCAGGAAGAGCAGGATCACATTGGTCATGCCATGGGACGGGCCCGTAATTTCAATGACGTAGTTGAGCGCAGTGCGCGGGATATCTCTGATCGCGCCGAATCCGTATCTCAACAGGTTCGTCAAGCGGTCACGTCGTTGCAATTTCAAGACATGGCCACTCAGGTCATTGATACGGTTAATAAGCGACTTCAGTCTCTTGATATATTGGTTCGTGACCTTAATGTTAAAATTGAACAGACGGAAGGCTCTGAAAATCAGATACAACAGCTTGAGAGATTTCTCCTTGAGTCCACTGATCTTGTCAAGGCTAGCCATCATAACCCGGTGTCGCAAAAAAACATGGACGAAGGTGATATTGAGCTGTTTTGAACGAGAGCCAAAACCAACCAAAAAATATACGTTAGATAGATTAAAAAGGAGAGCCGTTCCATGGCGAAAACAATCTTAGCCGTAGATGATTCAAAATCCATCTTACAGATGGTGTCCTTCACCCTCAAAGGTGCCGGCTACCAGGTGATCGAAGCCAGCAACGGTCAGGAAGGTCTGGCCGCTGCCCAGCGCCAGAAAATCGACCTTGTTCTTACCGACCTCAACATGCCAGTGATGGACGGCTTGACCATGGTGCAGAAATTACGCGCCACTCCGGCCTGTAAATTCACCCCGATCCTCATGCTCACCACCGAAGCTGGAGCCGACTTCAAAGCCAAAGGCAAAGCCGCCGGACTCACGGGCTGGCTGGTCAAACCCTTTGATCCGCAAAAACTGCTCGGTGTCGTCAAAAAAGTGCTCGGTTAACCTGGGTAAAACGGAGGAGCCATGTTTGAACTGGAAAGCAAAACCATTCAAAACAGTGAAGGAGCAGCCTACCAGCTGCTAATGGTTAGCGGAGACCTGGGTATCGCCAGCGTTGGCAGCCTCAAAGATGAATTACTCGCCGCGCTGCAAGCTCATGACCACGTCATACTCGACATGGCCGCCGTCACTGACGTGGATTACAGCATCCTACAGTTGTTGTGCAGCGCTAACAAATACGCCCAGAAACACGGTAAGCTTTTTCAGCTTAAAAACCAATGCACCGATGCCTTTATCGACCGGGCCCAATCCCTTGGTTTCTTTCGAGATAGGGCATGTAACGAAGCAGAAGACTCAGATAAATGCCTGTGGATACCCGAAAATATTCACTAAAACCACCGAGCAAAAACGAGGATGCCCATGCAGGATGCACCGCAAAACGCTTTTAAGGAAGAAGCCTACGAACTGCTCAGTGAGCTCGAAGACTCGTTACTCGAACTCGAAGAACAACCCGACGACCACGAAATCATCAGCAAAGTGTTCCGGGCCATGCACACCATCAAAGGCTCCGGCGCCATGTTCGGCTTCACCACCATCTCAGAGTTTACCCACGAAGTCGAAACCGTCTTCGATCTCGTGCGCAGCGGCGAGCTACCCGTCAGCAAACAACTCGTCGATTTGTCCTTAAAAGCACGCGACCACATCCTGTCCCTGCTCGACAGCGAGGCCGACGAACAAGACAAATACGCCGAAACCGGCGCAGCACTCGTCGCCCAGTTCCAGGCCTTAAGTCGTGGAGGCACCCCCGCACCAGCCCCCAAACAACCCAGCACCAGTGCCGACAAAAACACCGGCAAAAAAGACGAACTCACCACGTACCGCATCCGCTTTCGGCCGTCACTCGACATCATGCACAACGGCACCTCCATTGCCCAGCTGCTCGACGAACTCTGCGAACTCGGAACCTGTCGTACCATCGCCCATAAAGCCAAGATCGTCGATCTTGAAGAGTTAGATCCCGAAAATTGCTATTCCAGCTGGGACATCATCCTCACCGGCGACTGCGGCGAAGACGCCATTCGCGACGTCTTCATCTTCGTCGAAGACGACTGTGAGCTCATCATCAAAGCCATTGAACTCGGCAACGACGAAGACGACATGGAGAAAAAACGCCTCGGCGACATCCTTGTTGAACGCGGCGATATCAGTCAGGCCCAGATCGATGAAGTGTTAGCCAAAAACAAGCGGATCGGCGATCTGCTCGTTGAAGCCCAACTCGTCAGCCGCGACCAGATCGACTCCGCCCTGCTCGAACAACAGGAGATCCGCAAACTCAAAGAACAGAAAAAAGAAAAGACCCAAGGCGCCAGCAGCCTGCGTGTGCCCGCCGACAAACTCGACGATCTCGTCAACCTTGTCGGTGAAATGGTCACTGTCCAGTCACGCCTGAGCCAGGTCGCCAACAGCTTCCACGATGCCGAACTGCAATCCATCGCCGAAGAAGTCGAACGCCTCACCGAAGAGTTGCGCGACAGCACCCTGACCATCCGCATGCTGCCCATTGGCAGCACATTCAGCAAATTCAAACGACTGGTCCGCGATATCAGCGCTGATCTCGGCAAAGAAGTTGAACTCAAAACCACCGGCGCCGACACCGAACTCGACAAAACCGTTATCGAACAACTCGGCGATCCCCTCGTCCATATCATCCGCAACAGCATGGACCACGGCATCGAGCTGCCCGACGACCGCGTCGCTGCCGGTAAACCCCGTTGTGGCCAGGTTCACTTAAGCGCCGAACACTCCGGCGACAGCGTCATCATCAAAATTACTGACGACGGCAAAGGCATGGACCCCGAAGCCATCCGCAACAAAGCCGTCAACAAAGGGCTCATCGGTCCCGACGAGCAACTCAGCCACACCGATCTGCTCAACCTCGTCTTTGCCCCCGGCTTCTCCACCGCCCAGAAAGTCACCGGCCTGTCCGGACGCGGCGTCGGTATGGACGTCGTCAAACGCGCCATCGAATCGTTACGAGGCAGCATCACCTTAGAAAGTGAAAAAGGCCAAGGCAGTGTTGTCAGTCTGCGCATACCGCTCACCCTCGCCATCATCGAAAGCCTGCTCGTGGAGATAGACGATGGCCGCTATGTCCTGCCCCTGTCCGCCGTCGAAGAATGCGTCGAACTCACCGCCAAAGACATCCACGACGCCCATGGTCGCAATCTCGCCCGAGTACGCGGCCATCTGGTGCCCTACGTGCCTCTGCGTGAAGAATTTGCCATCGACAGCCCCTTGCCCGCAGTGCAGCAGATCGTCATCACCCAGATCAACGGCCAGCAGCTTGGCTTCGTCGTCGACAACGTCATTGGCGAACACCAGACCGTCATCAAGTCCCTCGGTCCCATGTATCGCGATGTGCAGTGCGTTTCCGGTGCCACCATCCTCGGAGACGGCAGTGTCGCGTTGATCCTCGATATTGTCTATCTGATGCAAAAAGCCAGTGAAGAAGGACGAATTAAACAGGGTGAAGGCCGTTAATTCTTTTTGTATTGCAGTGATCGTTTGAAATGCAGGAGTTGTTACAAAAAAGATCAATTTTATAAAAGTTCAATCCATGAGGACTGTTGTGTTGATTGGCCGGTAACGTTGAAAGGAGAGTGTGTATGGCCGCAGAAGATCTCGAACAGATGAACCAGTATTTGACCTTCAAGCTTGATGATGAAGTCTTCGCACTGGAAATAGGTAAAGTCCGTGAAGTTCTCGACTTCACTGAAGTTACTAAGGTCCCACAAACGCCTGTTTTTATGCGCGGTGTCATCAATCTGCGAGGCAGTGTGGTTCCTGTTGTCGACATGCGGGTCAAATTCAGTATGGACGAGGCTGAAGCCACGGTAAATACCTGCATCATCATCACTGAAGTAGTCATGGACGGCGAACCCAGCGTGCTTGGTGCCTTGGTTGATTCGGTACAAGAAGTACTCGAACTCGATCCCGACCAGATCGAACCGCCGCCACGCATCGGAACAAAGCTCGATACCGAATTCATCCGTGGGATGGGTAAGCACAACGAGGAGTTCATTATTATTCTGGATATTGACAGGGTTTTCTCTGCCGATGAAATCTCGCTGATTCAGGCGACAAACCGATCAGCTGAATAAATTCTTTAGGAAAGGATTTGATTTATGAAATTAGGAGTGAAAATCGGAAGTGGTTTTGCCGTCCTACTGTTGATCGCTATTTCATTGGGCGGGCTTGCTATCTGGAATATGCACTCAGTCAATGAACAGTCAACTGTTTTGGCTGAAGAATATGTTCCTGAAGTTGAGGTCGCGAACAATATCGAAAGATCTTCTCTGTCGACGATGTACGCATTACGAGGATATGGTTTCACGGCAGATGAAAAATTTCTTCAGGAAGGTCGTAAATCTCTGGATGAGGTTAATCAAAACCTTAATCTTGCTCTACAACTTTCTGAAAAAGCATCACATCTCACAAAACTCAAGGGTAATGTCGATGAGATCCAATCAAGTGTAAATGAGTATGCAAAGTTAGTTGAAGAAACCGTTGTTGTGAACAAAGAGATGGACAAAAACCGAGGCCAGCTTGATGCTGCAGCGGCGACGTATATGGAAACGTCAAAAAAATATCTTGCCCATATGCATGAGACATTTGAGAACGATCTTGCTGCGGGGAAAGGTGCAGCGCGTCTTAAAGAGATGGTCGAGAAAATTCGTCGTGCAAATGAAGTTATTGATTTAGGAAATAATGTTCGAATTCTTGCTTGGAAGTCTCAAACACAACGCTCCCCTGAAATTCTGCGCAGTGCGTACAAAATCTTCCCGGAGATCAACAACAACATTGATGCATTGCTCGCAGTGACCAAACGACAGATTGTTAAAGATGAGCTCAATGCAGTAAAACAAGCTGGGGCTCAGTATCACAAAGCGATGGAATCATTTTTAGACAACTGGTTGAAAAATGAGGACTATGCAAAGAAAAGGACAGATATTGGTCTTGAGGTAACATCACTATCAAGCGGTTTGGCAAAAGCCGGAGTCGCTGGTACTGATCGAATTGCTAAGGAAGCTGTCAGTGCGCTTGAATCTTCATCAAATATTATGATTATAGGTCTGAGCATTGCTTTGATCCTAGGCATTGCCATAGCGGTCTTTATTACACGTATGATCACCAAGCCCATCATCAAAGGCGTGCAATTTGCGGAGACCATTGCCAATGGTGACTTGACCAATCGTATCGATGTGTCGACCAAAGATGAAATTGGCCAGCTGGCCAATGCTCTAAACGAGATGGTCGAAAAACTTAAAGATGTTGTTGAAAACGTACAAAGTGCTTCGACCAACGTCGCTTCCGGGAGTCAGGAGCTGTCGGCGAGTTCTGAAGAAATGAGCCAGGGTGCTACCGAGCAAGCTGCTGCGGCTGAAGAAGCCTCTTCGTCCATGGAGCAGATGGCCGCCAATATAAAACAAAATGCCGATAACGCCATGCAGACGGAGAAGATTGCTTTGAAATCTTCTCAAGATGCTCAAAGTGGTGGGCAGGCCGTTCAGGAAACCGTTAAAGCGATGAAGGATATTGCCGAGAAGATTTCCATCATTGAGGAAATCGCCCGCCAGACGAATCTGCTGGCACTGAATGCGGCTATTGAAGCGGCACGAGCCGGAGAGCATGGTAAAGGTTTTGCCGTGGTTGCTTCCGAAGTCCGCAAGCTGGCTGAGCGGAGTCAAAGTGCTGCTGCTGAAATCAGCGATCTGTCATCTAGTAGTGTTGAGGTTGCGGAAAATGCTGGTGAGATGCTGGCCAAGATGGTCCCCGACATCCAACGTACAGCTGAGCTTGTTCAGGAAATTGCTGCAGCCAGTAAAGAGCAGGATACAGGTGCCGATCAGGTCAATAAGGCCATCCAGCAACTTGATCAGGTTATTCAGCAAAATGCCGCAGCCGCAGAAGAGATGGCTTCGACCTCTGAAGAACTCAATGCACAGGCCGATCAACTGCAAGAGACCATGTCTTTCTTTAAATCGGATTCTACAGGGCGGAAAGTTTCTGTTGCTAAATCGATAACGGCTCCCAAAGCTGGCCCTGCACCTAAAAAAACAACACCGCCTAAGAGCAGTGGCAGTGGCTTGATGCTCGACATGGGTGCCGGGAATGATTCGTTAGATAAGGATTTTGAGGAATATTAATTTAACAGATCGTATTTAGATGAGATCAGGGGGGGTAGCAAGAGCATCTGCTACCCCTTCGTCCTTGCCGAGGTAAAAGTTATGGTTTTGACAGAACAGGACTTTGACCGGCTTAGCCGTTATATTTATCAAGAGCTGGGTATCACTTTATCAGAAAAAAAGAAGACGATGCTCACAGGCCGTTTGTCAAAACGGATTAGGGCTTTGAGGCTTGGCAGCATCACGGATTACTGTGATTTTCTTTTTAGTGATGAGGGGCAGGCGCTAGAGCGAGTACATCTGTTTGACGTGATTACCACCAATAAAACGGACTTTTTCCGTGAATCCAACCATTTTGATTATCTAACTCAAAATATCCTTCCTGGTTGGCAACAGAGGCTTTCGACATCGCGTTCATTCAAAATTTGGAGTGCCGGTTGCTCTTCAGGGGAAGAGCCCTATACCATGGCCATGGTCTTGGAGGATTACGCCAACAAGCAGTCCACACGTTCTTTTGATTACGAGATTATTGCCACGGATATTTCCACCAAAGTGCTTGATCATGCCAAACAGGCCATTTACCACAGTGACCGGATCCAACCGGTTCCCATGGAGATGCGTTCACGCTATCTGTTGCGCAGTAAAGACCGAAACAACCCACTCGTACGTATTGCCCCTGTGTTGCGTAAGAAAATCCGTTTTGGCCGATTGAACTTTATGGATGCAGACTTTAGCCTGCCACATCAGATGGATGTCATCTTTTGCCGCAATGTCATTATCTACTTCGATAAAGAGACTCAGGAACGGCTTGTCTGTAAATTCTGTCGAAAATTACAGCCGGGAGGTTTTCTGTTCCTCGGTCATTCTGAATCGCTGCACGGTTTTAATGTGCCGTTAACCCAAGTGGCTCCGACTGTGTATCAGTGCTGTTGATTGCCTAAGATTTTGTTCCCAATGATTTTTTGATTTTCAGCTGTTTGTATTGATCTGTGAGATAGAGAGAGGGGGCTGGCATGGCAAAGGTTAAGGTCTTGATTGTTGATGATTCCGCAGTTGTGCGACAGGCGCTGCAGGATGTATTGGAAAGCGATCCGCAAATTGAAGTCATGGCTACTGCAAGTGATCCTTTCGTTGCAGCGGAAAGGATGAAAAAACAGATTCCTGATGTTATCACCCTTGATGTTGAAATGCCGCGTATGGATGGATTGACTTTTCTTCAAAAGATCATGAGTCAACATCCAATACCAGTAGTCATTTGCTCAAGTCTTGTTGAAAAAGATTCCGAAACCTTGCTCAAAGCAATGGAGTTTGGTGCGATTGATATTATCCAAAAGCCTTTATTGGGCACCAAAACCTTTATCGAGGAATCCCGGGTTCTGATCTGTGATGCGATTAAAGCCGCGGCGAAAACCTCCGGAAGTTTGCAACCCATTCGCCAACGTAAAGTTGAGCCCAAACATACCGCTGACGTTGTTTTGTCGCGCGCCAGTTCAAAGGCCATGGTTCAGACAACGGAGAAAATTATCGCGGTTGGGGCTTCCACCGGCGGCACTGAGGCTCTGCGTGTTTTTTTAGAGCAGTTTCCCATGGATGCACCGGGGATTGTTGTTGTCCAGCATATGCCGGAGAACTTTACCCGTGGTTTTGCTCAACGATTGGATACTTTGTGTCAGATGAGCGTCAAGGAAGCCGAAAATGGTGATTCTGTGGTTCGTGGTCATGTTCTGATCGCTCCGGGTAATCGCCATATGCTGCTTAAGCGAAGTGGTGCCCGTTATTATGTAGAGCTAAAAGATGGCCCTTTGGTATCGCGCCATCGTCCTTCCGTCGACGTTCTGTTTCGCAGTACGGCACGCTATGCTGGTAAAAACGCTATCGGTGTGATTTTGACAGGCATGGGGGATGATGGAGCCAAAGGGATGAGGGAAATGAAAGAGGCCGGAGCCGTTAATTTTGCTCAAGATGAAGCGACCTGTGTGGTATTCGGTATGCCAAACGAAGCGATTAAACTTGGCGGTGTTGATAAGGTCCTCGCTTTAGGCCAGATTCCGCGCAAAGTGCTAGATTTGTGTTAATATTCTAACTAATGAAATGTTGTGTTGGTTATTGCAATGGCTTTCTTCATTTGAAGGGGAGGGCAGATGAAAATTCGTACTCAGTTTCTGTTTGTTGTTGTTCTCTCTTGTGTCCTCTCGTTGACAGCAACACTGTTTTTTTTCAATGGAAAAGTCAAAGAGAATATTTCCGGACGTCTTACTGCGCAAGCACGCAGTATCTGCTCCCTGCTCTCTCTTTATCAAAATCAATGTCGCTCAAGTCTCTTGCCGGGGGCAACGTCGCAAGCAGTTCATACGGAAAATCTTTTAACTGCATCAGCACAGAAGCTTTCTAATGCCGGTCAGGATGGTATCCAGATTCGTTATGCTGCGCGGTTTCCAAATAACGTAAACCACCAGCTTTTACAAGGCGATGACTCTTTTATAGAGCTTTTCAGGGAGAATAAGCAACTCGCTGAGTCCAGCAGTCTTGTTGAAGTGCCGGCGATGGTTTTTCGTTATGTTCAACCGATCTTTTATCAGGATGTCTGTTTGGGGTGCCATACAAATATACAACCAGACCCGAGCAACGATATCGCACCGGCTCTTCTCATCGTAGAAATTCCCTATACAGCCTTTCGCGAGGAACAAAAAAGTAAATTTTACGCAATCGCAGCAATTAATTCAGCGGGATATTTTGCAATGTTTATCGTTTTGATGATGTTCTTGCAGAAGACCGTTCTTAAGAGATTGCAGGGCTTGGAAACTGCAGCTATTCGACTCGGAGAGGGAACCTATGATCAGGTGGAGTTAGTTTACCGCGATAAAGCAAAAAATGAATTCGATATTCTGACAAATGCTTTTTATGAAATGAAAAAAGCGGTTGTAACGCGTGAAGTCAGCCTTAAGCAGAAAAATCGCCAAATTTACAGCATGTTCCATTCTCACCAGTCGATTATGTTTCTTCTTGATTCTGAGAACTACCTTGTCCTGGATACCAATGTAGCTGCAGAACACTTCTATGGCATGTCGATTGAGGCACTTAAGGCCAAAAGTTTTTATGGGCTACACGGAATTGCAGAGTCAGAACTTAGCCGTCTTTTATCTTCCTGCCTTGACCACAGCAAAGAGTTTTTTGAGCTGCCTTATCAACATGTGGGGGGACTGCGTTGCCTCGAAGTGCGGTTAAGTCGTGTCGTAGCAGATCAAAAAAAGTGCCTGTTTCTGATTGTTCACGATATTACAGAGCAGCAAAACGTCCGTCAGCAGATAGCAACGGAGCGTGCGTTTTTTCAGATGGTGATCGATAATATGGTCGATCCTGTTTTGGTCATGGATACCTCTCGTCATATCAAAAAAGCAAATCGGGCTGCCATAGCTCTGGCGGATGGAAAAATCGAGGAAACGACAGAAGTCTGCTGTTATGAAGCATTTCAGCGCGGTAGCCTGCCCTGTGATTATCAGTCCCAGTCCTGTCCAATGTCCACGGTTTTGAAAACTGGAAAACCAGCTTCCGTTATCAAACATCTTGATGTGAAAAATAAAACCTATGAAATTCAAGCCTCGCCATACTTTGATGACATGGGAAATATATTAGGTGTGATCGAATCATTTCGTGATATTACCAAGCGGCTTGAGGTGGAGAATAGCTTGGTCGAACATGAACGTAAGATCTACGATTTGACCCATTATGACGCTGTAACCGGATTGCCGAACCGTTCCGTGCTGATTGACCGTCTTAACCAAGCCATTTACCGGGCACTATTTAATAATTCTTCTTTAGCCCTTATAAGTTTGACACTTGATCGTTTCAAAAAAATAAATGAGACCATGGGGCATCATGTCGGTGACTGTCTATTGCAGGAAATTGCTCAACGGTTGAAAAAACTCACATGTGATCATTCTTCGCTGGCAAAAGATTCTGGAAGCCAGTTCTTTTTATTGATTGAAGGGGACCCGAAAGAGGCGGTGTCTGATTTTGCTGATCAGGTTTTGACCGAGGTCAAGCAGAGTTTTTTTGCCAACGGACAAGAATTGATTCCTTCAGGAAGCATAGGTATTGCTTTCTACCCTGACCATGCCGAGAATGCCACCGAATTACTGGCCCGTGCAGATGTTGCGATGCGTCTGTCTAAAGACGATATGGGTGGTGGGGCCGTGATGGTTTATGATCCAAAATATGGTGAGGTTGCCCCTCAAAGCTTGCGTATGGAAGCTGAACTTAAACATGCCTTAGAGAACAATCAACTTCATCTTCATTATCAACCACAATTCGATCTTGAAAATGGTGACCTCGTCGGGGTTGAAGCCCTGATTCGCTGGAATCATCCAACTGAAGGACCAGTATCTCCTGGTGAGTTTATTCCCCTTGCGGAAGAAACTGGTCTGATCCATCCGCTTGGTCGTTGGGTGCTCCACGAGGCGTGTCGACAAGCGAAATTCTGGCAAAACAACTTTGCTCGCATCGTGCCCGTCGCTGTAAATGTTTCGAGCCTGCAGTTGAAAAAGAACAACTTTGTTCATGTGTTGGAAGAATGCCTGAATGAATTTCAGATAGATCCTCAATTGATTGAACTGGAAATTACGGAAAGTGCAGTTATGGATCGTTTGGAAAAATCCATGGAATTGCTAAATGCCATTAAAGGTCTCGGCTTCAATCTGGCGATCGATGATTTTGGCACTGGCTATTCATCTCTGAGCTATTTAAAAAAGTTCCCGTTTTCAAAGCTGAAAATAGATCGTTCTTTTGTTATGGATCTGGAAACTGACGAGAATGATGCCGCAATTATAACTGCGATTATTTCTATGGCGACAAGCCTTGGCTTGAAGACGATTGCCGAAGGTGTTGAAACAGTAGAGCAAAAACACTTTTTAACGGACCATGGGTGTGATGAAGTCCAAGGTTTCCTGTTGAGTCGTCCTCTTTCTTCTGACGCGATAGAAGAGATGTATCTATCATCAACAAACGACGCCTAATATAATGGAATGATTTTTATGGATGTCATTGTCTGGAATAAAAATTTTGAAACAGGTCTTGCCGAGGTCGACCAGCAACATCGTCACCTAGTTGAAATTACCAATCGTTTTGGACAGATTCTCTCTGATAAGAATGCCCTGTGCAAAGAGATGGAAGAAATCTTTACAGAACTGGTGTCTTATACACAGTATCATTTTTCTGAAGAAGAACACTTGATGGAGTCGACTGGTATCGACTCTCGTCATATTGCCTACCATAAAAATGAACATGCCAGCTTTCTGCAGAGTGTTCTGCATCTCTACGGTGAAAGTAAACTGGGCCGCGATACGGGGAAGCCCTTATTCGAGTTTTTGATGAACTGGCTTGTTTACCACATTCTTGGTTCTGATCGAACTTTTGGTGAGCAAGTTGCTTTTATCCAAAAAGGGCAAGCACCTCAAGAGGCCTATGAAAATTGTGAACATCAGTCCGATGGGGCGAAGGGGGTCCTTCTTGAAGCGCTCAATCGCTTATTTCATCAGGTGCTCAGCCGTAATCATGCGTTGCGTGAGTTGAACCAAACCCTTGAGCGACGTGTTGATGAACGAACCCAAGAACTGGCTGAGGCCAATCAGCAGTTGGGAGATCTGGCCATGACAGATTTTTTGACGGGGCTTTATAATCGTCGTCATGCGTTGATGTCCCTTGAAACACTGTGGGAGGAGGGCAAGTCTAAGGGGGATCCATTGGCATGTATCATGGTGGATGCCGATGGGTTTAAGGAAATTAACGATACTTACGGCCATGATGCCGGAGATAAGGTGCTCTGCCTGTTGTCTCGTCAACTTAAAGAAGCGGTAAGAACAGATGATATTGTGTGCCGAATGGGAGGCGATGAATTTTTGATTCTTTGCCCGAAGACGGACATTGTGGGGGCAATGTACGTCGGTGAGTTATTGCATCAGGCTGTTTGCCAGTTGCAGTATCCTCTGGGAAACGATCTCTGTCAGGCCCGTGCGAGTATAGGAGTCGCGGCTTTGACGCAACATGTTAAAACCATTGAAGATCTGCTTGTGGCGGCAGACAAAGGTCTTTATGAGGCCAAAAAAGCCGGGAAAAACTGTGTAAAAAGATTTCAGGGATAACCTGACGCTAAGCAGATTGGGGTGGCTATGACGCATAGAACGTCGACAAAGGGACTGTGGCTTACGCTCTTTATTTTATGGACAGGGCTCATCTTTTATTTTGCCTGGGTGGAGTATCGTAATCAGGAACAATTGATTGTTGGTATGGCCAAGGCTGAAACTCTGGGGAGCTTCAATAAAGATTTGGTTTATCGGCGCTGGGCGGCAAAGCAGGGAGGCGTTTATGTTCCTGTCAGTGCCTATACCCCGCCAAATCCTTATCTTGATCATGTCCCAAACCGTGATGTTGTCACTACTGATGGAAAACATCTTACGTTAGTTAATCCCGCTTATATGACCCGCCAAGTTCACGAACTTGGTGCCGTCCAATATGGTGCAAAAGGCCATATTACCAGCTTGAATCCACTTCGTCCTGAAAATACTCCTGATGATTGGGAGAGGACTTGTCTTGAACAGTTCGAAGAAAATCCACACGAGATTGTTTCAATTCAATTGATTGATGATCAGGAATACCTTCGGATGATTCGTCCCATGTATACAGAATCGATGTGCTTGAAGTGTCATGGTGGCCAAGGATATGAAGAGGGTGATATCCGTGGTGGAATCAGTGTTTCAATCCCTCTGGCACCCTATCGAGAAGCGCAGTTAAATCTATTCAGCAAAGACATGTCCCATCTTTTTTTATTGTGGTGCATTGGTTTGGTCGTTCTGTTAGTTCTTCGGTATCAGGTCCAAGCTCGGCTGCGTCGTGAGGATGAGGTGAAGCAAGAACTTGCTCGCTCGGAGGAAAAATACCGTGTTTTGTTTGAAGAATCCCTAATCGGGATCGGTGTAGCTGATATACAAACGGGAGAGCTTATCGAATGCAACAAGACATTGGCTCAGATGGTGGAGCGAGAGCCTGGAGAGCTGATTGGTCAGTCTCAAAAAATTCTTCATCCAGAATCTGAAAAAGACGAGAACTCTGTTGTCAGCAAGACATTCAGAAAACATCTTGACGAGACCCCTGGTGAGGTTCTCAAAAGCAGGTTAATTACAAAAAGTGGCCAACTTAAGGATGTTGAGATTCAGGCAAATATCGTGACATTTGGTGATCGAAGCTATGTGTTCGGTTTGTTTCTGGATGTGACGGAACGAAATAAGTTTGAGCACCAGAATTATCGTTTATTACAAGCCGTTGACCAAAGTCCCGTTTGCCTGCTAATGGCTACTTGCGATGGTACACCTGTTTATGTCAATCAGGCGTTTACTCGAAGAAAAGGGTTTTCACTCGAAGAGTGCAAGGCTCCTCTGAATCCCATTAATGTCTTTATTCGAGAGCGTGTTAACGCATTAAGTAGTCAAGGTAGTAATTATACATCCACAGATCCATGGATTGAAGAACGGCAGGCACGAACGAAAGATGGAGAGGTCTATTGGGAGCGTATTTCTATCGCTCCAGCGTACGACCTCAACCAGAAGTGTAGCCACTTTGTCTTTATCGGTGAAGACATTACCGAGGAGAAGGAGAATGCTCTTCATTTCGAATATCTGGCAACACACGACAGTTTAACCGGATTAGCGAACCGCTTATTGCTGCATGATCGTCTTGATCAATTAGTTTTAAAAGCCAAGCGGTCCCACTCTTCGGTATTTGTGATGTTGTTGGATCTTGATCGTTTTAAAGTTATTAATGACAGCCTTGGGCATGATTGTGGAGACCGGCTTCTTCAGCTTGTCGCAGAACGTTTATTGGATGCTGTTCGTGAATCCGATACTGTCGCCCGTCTTGGAGGGGATGAGTTTGTTGTCGTTTTTCAGGAAACGGACAGTCTGGCTGACGCACTACATGTTGCAGAGTTGATCCATCAGAAACTCTCCAAACCGTTTAATCTCGACGGAAGGCAACTTCTCGTTACCGCCAGTGCCGGTATCAGTTGCTACCCCGAGCACGGAATAAGCTCGTTGGAATTGATACGTCATGCTGATGTGGCTATGTATAAAGCTAAAGAAACTCAAAGTGATATTTGCGTTTTTGAGCTTTCGATGGATCAACATCTGCTTCAAGCTATGGAACTTGAAGCAGACTTGCGCCAAGCGATCACCAAGAATGAATTACAGGTTTATTATCAGCCTAAAGTCGATGCCGGCAGTGAAAAGATTGTTGGCTTTGAAGCGTTGTTACGCTGGTTCTCTTCAGATAAGGGGATGATTTCCCCTGGCGTATTCATCCCCCTAGCTGAACAAACCGGGATGATTCTTGATATCGGTTTGTGGGTCATCGAAGAGGTCTGTCGACAATTAAGGCAATGGGGTGATCAGGGGTATGATGTCGTTCCTGTTGCAGTCAACCTTTCGGCAAAGCAGTTTCAATCGTTGGACCTCCCTGGGCAGGTTTCAGCTATTTTTGATACCTATCAAATCGATTCTTCCTGGTTTGAATTTGAATTGACCGAGAGCATGATTATGCAAAATCCTGTTTCGGCGATCCGCATTATGGAAGATTTAAAAAAATTAGGTATCCGGCTTGCCGTGGACGATTTTGGCACTGGGTATTCTTCACTCAATTATCTTCGACGACTTCCCTTGGATTATTTGAAAATTGATCGTTCTTTTATTGATGATGTGACGATGGATTTTAGTGCGGATGCAGTAGCCACAAGTATTATTGGTATTGCTAAAAGCCTGGGTATGCAGACCATTGCAGAAGGAGTTGAGACCTCTGCTCAGTTGATGTTTTTGCGAGATAATCAATGTGATTTCATCCAAGGGTTTTATTTTTATAAACCAATGCCAGCTGCAGATATTTCTAAACAACTTATCCGTTGTTAACGGTAGGATTTTTTAGCACCATGAGAAAAGAGATATATGAAGGCAATACGCGAATTATTATTGATCCGGGAGAATACTATGTATCCGATTCTCCGGTCATGATTTCAACCCTTCTGGGTTCCTGTGTTGCGGTTTGTCTTTTTGATCCTGTCAACAAGGTGATGGGGATGAATCATTTTCTTGTGAGTCATAATCGCGTGCCATTAGTGCACACTGAGGCTGGGCGCTATGGTGTGCATGCGATGGAACTGCTTATCAACGATATGCTTCATCTTGGGGCTAAAAGACTCTATTTAAAAGCAAAGGCTTTTGGCGGCGGGAATGTATTGAAAGGCTTGAGGTCCGGTCAAAATGGGATGACTGTCGGGGAGGCGAATGTCAAATTCACCAAAGAATTTTTAAGCCGTGAGGGCATTGAACTGATCTCAGAAAGTTTTGGTGGAGAGAGTGGTCGAGTCGTTCATTTTTCCTATGGAACGTTTAGTGTGTATGTAAGAAAGGTTCAAGGTGCCGGTGTTGGAGAACGTCTGGCAATGCGTGACCAAAATTGCTGGTTGTATGCGATTGGCCAGCAGAAGAAAATAATCTCTCGGGCCAAAGATATTCACTTGTGGGATATCTGATATAACGAGTTTTATTGCACTTGAGCTTAGCCCTGATATGTTTTTATTCCTTATAAAAAGAGCAGTATTTGTAATGATATATAAAACTAGAGGTACTATCGCTTTACAGTTAGGAACCGTTTTCATTCTTATCTTTGTTCTCCTTGGATATTTTACGACTTCATTTTTATATGAATCTTATTTAAAACGGTTCAAAATCGATTTTTTCAATCTCGTCTCAAATTATGCATCGAATATTGATGAGAAGTTGCTTTCTGCCCATCGAACTCTTATTTCTGTTGCCGAAGTCCTTCCATCACAATCACTTTCTGACCCGGCTGTTTTACAGGAATGGCTAGATGATCGTCGCGGATTATTGAGCACGTTTGATAATGGGCTTTTTATCTTTAATGCAGAAGGAACTGCCTCCGGAGGCCATATTTTCACAAAAATATAAAAGAGCATAAAAGTGAATATAGTCTATATTATCATGTGATTATGAATGATATTCTGATAGTGGTTTATTTGCCATTAGTATTTTAATTCAATTTTTATTGATAATTCTAATCTTTATATGTGGCTGAGGTTGACCTTTGTTGAAGCATTAGATGTCTGCAGGTAGGAGTTGTTCCTGTCACATTCTATGATGGCCTTTGGGGGAGCAATTATTTGCAGTGTCTCTTGGGAAATATTATTGATATCAGCCGCTTGGCGCACTTGGTTAAGTTTTGGCCAAGTTGTAACCACTTTTGTCCATCTTGGTCCAAGTTGATCCATGAGATGGGTTTTTCCTGTAACATGTTGAAAATACAGTCTTGTAGCTGGGTTTGATCTAGAGGGTTGTGAATGCTGGAGAGGACTCAACTATATTTTGCTTGGTGTGTAATAAAATGGAGACCCTTTCCTTGCGTTACAGATGGTTGTTGTTTGGGGCTTTCGTCGTTAGACTTTTGGATTTCTGCTCTTCTCGTTTATTATGTTTTTCAACCAACTTGTCGTGAATGATGATTACCACCGCAAATAGAATGTAGAGATAAGAAAGGGCAATGAAGGTTTCCATCTTCTTCTCCTGGCGTCAGGTTGCTTGGTCAATGCTCCTCGGAATTCATCAATGCATCAACGTTGGCAACTCCTATCTGTTTTGTACTCTGTGTTTGTCCCTCATTCAAATGAAATGTTTATTTAGTACGAAGTAGAAACTCCCGTCCTTTGGGCGGGGTCAGAGTCCTTAGGCTTTGCCATAAGGGCTCATGGCAGCCCATATTCAGTTGTTGTTCCCGCAACGCTCTGAATAGAAAGGACTCCCATGAGCGGATTTCGCAAGTTAACACATGCCATATGGCACTGCCAGTACCACATTGTCTGGGTGCCGGAGTATCGTTTCCGCATATTGGAAGGTGAGCTGGCCAAAGAGGTACGAGCTTGTATTCGAATATTCAGCGGACAAAGCCAGTGTGAAGTTGTCGAGCTGAACATTCAAAAGGACCATGTTCATCTGATAGTGATGGTGCCACCGAAGGTTTCAATATCGGAACTGATGGGGCGTTTGAAAGGACGATCAGCGATAAGAATATTGAAGCAACATCCAGAGTTACGAAAGAAACGCTATTGGGGGAATCACTTTTGGGCCCCCGGATATTGCGTTGATACTGTTGGAATGGATGCGGAGATGATTCGCCGCTATGTGTGGTATCAAGAGAAACACGAAAAGAAAGTGGAACAACAGCAACTTAATTTGTAACCAGTTTGGACGAGGGAACAACGCTCCGTCAGCCCTCTTTGGGGGCTGACGGCAACGCCCCCTCTGGGGGCGCCCTTAAAACCCCGCCCTCTGGGCGGGGTTTTTTTACTATAAAATAACCTATCGCGTTTTCCGGCACGGGGAAAGATGTTTTATCCCATAAAATTGCTTTATCCAATGATGCCGCATGATGGCGATACTGGCAAATAAGGCCGGTATTTTTTGCTGTTCGATGATGCTGGACCGGGGGCAGGCGTCACCCGCCGTTGACGTAGCGGGGCACGGGTGGTTTCCGGATACTGGGTCCATCGCTTGCAGGCTTTGGTTGTTGCGACACTCCGACAATGTTAGGCTGGCCAGAAATCGATGATAAACAGCGAAGGGAGGAGCTTTTGTCTTTTACACGGGATTACAGTTATACCGTCCCCTGGAATCTGATGTTAATTGTCGTTGGTTCGGTGATTCAGGCCGTTGGTTTCAAAGCCATTGCCACAGTGCATGGTTTTGTCCCCAGTGGCTTGTTCGGTCTGGCGACTCTGATTGAGTACAAGACGGCATTGTTTGATGCCGGGATCTGGTATCTGCTGCTCAACGTGCCGATGTTTATTCTTGGCTATCTGTTGATCAGCCGCCGGTTTCTCGCCTACAGTTTTGTTGCCATGCTCACGGTTTCCGTGGCGTACAGCAACCTTGATCTGGTGGTGAACATCCAGAATCAATTGTATGCGGCCGTGTGCTTCGGCGTGATCAGTGGGGCCGGGGCCGGTTTGGTACTGCGTTCTCTGGGCTCCAACGGCGGCTTGGATGTGATCGCGGTGATTGCCAACCAGCGCTTCAATGTCGGCATCGGTAAAACCTATTTTATCTTCAACCTCGTCCTGTATTCGGTCAGTTTTATCAGTCTTGATAACGATCTGGTCATCGCCTCGCTGATTGCCGCTTTTGTCGCGTCCGTGTGCATGGATTACAGTCTGTCCATGTTCAGCCAGCGCAAGCTGTGCCTGATTGTTTCCGAACATAATGATGCCATTGCCCATAAAGTAATGCACACCCTGAAAATCGGTGCTACGTTTCTCGAAGGTGTCGGCGCGTATAAAAACGAAACCCGTCGGGTGCTGATGGTGGTGACCAACAATATCCAGCTCAAACGGTTGGAAGAGATTGCCTTTACCATTGATCCGCACAGCCTGTTTATTGTTGAAAATACCTTTAACGTCATCGGTTCGACCTTTTCGCGACGGAAAATTTACTGATCCGTTCGCCCGGAGATTTCTTAGCCGTGCAACAGCGTGAAGCTTTCATTGACCTGCTTAAAACCTTGGTGCGTCACCCCAGTGTCGTCGGTGCCGAGCACTCGTTTTTTCGCGTGCTGCAACGGGAACTTGAAGAGCGCGGCGCCCGCGTGACCTGGTATCAGGGGGTGCTGGTGGCCCAGGGCGAAGCCCCACAGAGTGCTTTTTTCTCCGCGCACATTGATCGCAACGGTCTGATTTGCACCGGCCCCAATGAATTTCAGTACGCGGCCTTTGTCGCCGGCAATCGTTCCGATTTGCTGGGCAACTCGGTGTCGGAAGGCTTGATGATGAAGATCGTCGACCGTTTTCGCGCCACGCCGGTGATGGCTTACGAGCCGTGGACCGGAGGATATTTAGGCCAAGGCAAGATCGTCGATACCTATGTCTGCCCGTATCGCAACAACCTGATTTTTGAAGTGGAAGGGCTGGAATCGCTGGTGGCGGGAACGCCGGTGGCCTTCAATGACCATCTGCAGATGGCCGATGGTCTGCTGACCGGCCAGCTCGACAATGTGCTCAGTGCCGCCCATCTGATCCACCTGTTCGGCCTCGGTTTCCAAGGCACGGCCTTGTTCACGGCCGAGGAGGAGGCGGGGAAAAGCTGGCGCTATCTGCTCGAATGGTTCCGCCGGTTTAACGGCTCCACCGATCAGCTGGTGGTGCTGGATACCAGCCCGTTTCCGGATCGGGCGGCCGCGGACAGCCAGCAGCTGGTGTTGCGTCGTCGTGATGCCAATGCCGCGTTCAGCCCGCACCTGACTGATCGCTTGGCGCAATTGTGTCAAGATCAAGGGATCAGTTATCGATTCAAGGACGATTACGTGCAGCAGTTGGCCGAGCAGGCCGCGCAACCCGCGTTACCTTTATCGCTGGGCAGCACCGAGCTGGGGCGGATCGTTGCCGCGTCGGACGGCTTCGTCCAGGGCACTACCCTGCAGCTGCCGACCACCGGTTACCACACCATGGAAGAATCCTGTTCCCAAGCAGCCTGTCAGGCGTTCCATCGCATCCTGACTTCACTGGCGGGGATTGACTCCGGTTAAGTGGTTTTCAATGTTTTTTACGGTCTAAAAATGATGTTTTATCTTGATTGGTTTCTGCATTTTTTCTTTTTTCAATAAAAATATTATTATGAATCTACCTTTGCTCAAAATTCTAGTCATTGAATACGACCGCGATCTACTCGAACAGATCGTCCAAAACATGGCCAGCTCCGTTGGTAATTTTGAACGCACCGATGTCACGATTGAAATTATTGAGGCGGCAACGGTTGCATCGGCCATCCAACAGATTGAAGATGATGGGGATATTCAGGCAGTTGTTTTAAGCTGGGATATTGAAGGGTTCTGCGAGGGGCTCAATGATGACGAGCAGAAAACCTATTGCAGCAATGTCGAAATCATTTCCGCCATCAAAAACATTCGCGTTTCGGTGCCGATCTATATTCTCGGCAATGAACATCAGGGGATGGATATCATCAATGAGTCCATTGATATCGAATCGTTTTTTTTCCGTGACGATATCATTCTCGACCCGGAATCGATCCTCGGTTACATTCTCAACGACTTTGACGACCGCTCTCAGGCACCGTTTTGGAAAGCGTATAAAAACTACATTACCGAAACCAACGATTCATGGCACACGCCGGGTCACTGCGGCGGCTTGAGTTTCAGGAACTCACCGTATATCAATGATTTCTACCATTTTTACGGCCGCAATGTGTTTGTCGGCGACCTCTCGGTGTCCGTGGACTCGCTCGGCTCTCTGGCGGAAGGCACTTATGCCATCGGCAAGGCGCAGGAGGCGGCGGCCTACACCTTTGAAGTGACCAAGACCTACTTTGTTACTAACGGCTCCAGCACTTCCAATAAGGTCATCTTGCAAACGGTTCTGCGTAGTGGCGACAAGGTGATTGTCGACCGCAACTGCCACAAGTCCGTGCATTACGGCATGGTGCAGGCAGGTGCTGATCCGATCTATCTGAGCAGTGTGCTTGATCCCGATTACGGCATTTTTGCGCCCCCGACGCTGGCGGAAATCCGCGAAGCCATTGAGCAGCATCCCGATGCTAAGCTGATCGTGTTAACCGGCTGCACCTACGAAGGGTTGTTGATGGACATCCGCGCCGTGGTCGAGATGGCACATGCCAAAGGCATTAAGGTGTTTATTGATGAAGCCTGGTTTGCCTATTCGCTGTTTCATCCGCAGTTCCGCTATTACTCGGCGATTGATTCGGGGGCCGACTACATCACCCACTCCGCGCATAAGGTGGTTTCCGCCTTTTCGCAGGCCAGTTATATCCATGTCAATGACCCGGATTTTGATGCGGATTTCTTCCATGAAATTTTCAGCATATATGTCAGCACATCCCCTAAATACCAGATTATTGCCTCGCTGGATGTGTGCCATAAGCAGCTGGAAATGGAAGGCTACGGCCTGCTGAAAGACCTGCTGGAGCAGGTGGCGGAACTCAAAGAGCAGACAAAGAATTTCCGCTATATCAAGATTCTCGATATGGAGGATTTTCAGCAGGCGTTTCCGCACTTCAAAGAGGATAATGTCGGCCATGACCCGTTAAAGATTCTCATCGATGTGTCCAAGCTGGATTATTCGGTGCATGAGATTCACCGTTACCTGCTCGATGAGATCGGGCTGGAAATTGAGAAATTCACCCACTCGACCATGCTGGTGCTGCTGACGCTGGGCGGCACACGGTCAAAGGTGATTCGCCTCTACAACGCCCTCAAGAAGCTGGATCAGAAAAAAGCGGCAATCCCTATTTCACGCAACCGCAAGAGGCGGTTGGAAGGCTTGCCCAAGATCACCTTGAACTGTCTGCCTGCCAAAGCCTTCTTTGGAGCACGCGAAAGCGTCAGCTATGAGCAGGCCATCGGCAGAACCTCGGCCGGGCTGGTGACGCCCTACCCACCGGGCATTCCGCTGCTTGTTCCGGGACAGGCGGTCGAAAAAGGGGCCATCACCTACCTGCGCAGTCTGGTCGCTCAGAATGTCCATATTCAGGGCGTGTATGACGGTGAAATTTACGTAATGAAAAAGGAAGAGTGAGCACTAGCTTGGAGTGAGTAACTTCGTAATGAAGCAAGCAAAATCCTGGGACAGCCCCCTGCAGGGACAGTCCCGGTTTTTGCTGCTCTTTCCCTTCTATGGGTCATGGATGCTGCAAGAACATTTCATAAAGGGTCAACACGATCTCCACCACAATCAGTATCGTGATGTACCACTCGACACGGTGGCTGCTGACATAATCGAGGATATCGGTGTTGAAGCTGATGGTGTCGGTAATCATCTTCAGCCGACCTTCGAGGACTTGCTGACGCTCGATGATCTCATACTCATTGTTGAGCAGGTGGTAGAGTTTTTCCAACTCCGGCATGTCCCAGAGAATGTCCGGTTTGTCATCAAGGCGAATACGGCTGAGCATGGCGTTTTGAATCGAGAGTGCCCCGCCTAACGTTTGGATCAGCTGTTTTTTTCCTTTGAGAATTCTCCCCTTTTTCATCTTCTCGGCAATCGGCTCAATGGTTTCAAACATCTCATTGACCTGACTTTCATACCAGGAAAGAATCACGCTCTTGCCGAGGATGTCGGCAATGACCAGCACCTGTTCCTTGCTGATGGACGGCAGCGAGATGGTGCCGTCATAGACGGTCATCTTGGCTGCATCCTGCGCCAGGGTGGCGTTCTCGGTTTCCTGATAGAGATGAATGTTCTGGGCAGCGCGGTGAATCTCTTTTTTATGGGCATCTCTTTCCGCCGTCTGTAGACCGAAATAGACCACCACACCATATTTGAACACCACCAGATAACCGCCGCTGACGGTTTCGGTCATGGCCGTGTCGGATGAAAACTTCGGATAACCGAGCTGTTTCAGATCGATACTTTTCGCAATGTGCTCCGCTGCAACCAGCATGTGCCCCCCCTAAGAATTAAAATAAATAGAGACGGGGGATTGCAGCTTTTGGGTGATCTTTTGGTGCGTTATTGTCATTATGATTCCCTAAATGTATACCAACAGAGGTGTCGGTTGTGGACGGCCCAGCACTGTGAAGTTGCTTTGTGGTCGAATGTAAATTTAGTATGAAGTAGAAACCCCTGTCCTTTGGACGGGGTCAGAGTCCTTAGGTTTTGCCATATGGGCTACCATGAGCCAAATTCGCAAGTTAACACATGCCATATGGCACTGACAGTACCACATTGTCTGGGTTTCAAAGTATCGGTTTCGCATATTGGAAGGAGTTTTGGCTAAGGAGGGTGCCTGTATCCGGATATTCAGCGGACAAAGTTAGTGTGAAGTTGTCGAGCTGAATATTCAAAAGGATTATGTTCATCTGATCGTGATGGTGCCATCGAAAGTTTCAATGTCGGAACTGATAGGGCGTTTGAAAGAACGGTCAGCAATAAGAATATTGAAGCAACGTCCTGCGTTACGAAAGAAACGCTATTGGGGCAATCACTTTCGGCATCCGGATATTGAGTTGATACTGCTAGGGTGGATGTGGAGAAGATTCGCCGCTATGTGCAGTATCAAGAGAAGCACTAAAAGAAAGTGGAACATGATTGGCATCGTTGTTTTGCGGGCATCGTGGTGCATGATTTGATCATCAACTTTATTCACCATGCCCAAAAGCATTGGCTGTCTCTCAAGGAACCTTTAGCTGACAGAGCTGACGTGTGATTGCGACCAACCCTGTTTAGCTCTTGTGGGTGGGCTCGGCAACTGGATCATCACTCCCGATCCTATTTTCTCCGGGGTGGCGTGGTTGACAACCTACGGGCAAGGTAAGGTATTGTGCCTCTGGCAGGTGTGATATCCCAATTTTAAAAGGATGTTTTCTAATTTGTCTTTCTGAAAAGATCAATTGTGTATGTAATGTAACAGGTCAACAATAACGCACCTTCAATGCGGTTGATACGGCCCTCTTTCTGGAAGCCGTATCCGAGAAAGAATATAGAAAGTGTCAGGAAACCCATAACAAAGAGATCATGATGAATCTCCACCGCATTAACAGTCAGAGGTGATATTGTTCCTGCCATCCCTACCACGGCCAATGTGTTGAACAGATTGGAACCGAGGATATTTCCCAGCGCGAGATCGTGCTCTGCTTTACATGACGCAATAATTGATGATGCAAGTTCCGGCAAGGATGTACCAACCGCAACAATCGTTAAGCCAATGAGGCGATCACTGACGCCAAAACCTTGTGCTATTTGCACGGCGCCCCATACAAGTGCTCTGGAACTGACAAGAAGGAGGCCCAGCCCTACAAGTAGCCACAGAACTGCCTTTCCTAGAGACAGCTTATGAAGGTTAAGTTCTTGCGTTACTTCTCCTTCAAAAGGATCTTCCTTCGTATGGTAACCCTGCCAAACCGTCCATGTCATCAGTCCACAAAACACACCCAAAAGTAAGACCGATTCAAAGCGTACTAGATGACCGTCCCAAAGTTGCCACGCCCCTAGAATTGTTGCACCTGCAAGCATGGGCAACTCTCTGCGTAGTATTCGTGAATGAACTACAATGGGGTTAATAATCGCTGTTATACCTAGAATCAAAGCAATGTTTGTAATGTTTGATCCATAGGCATTGCCTAGTGCTATCCCGGGATTGTTGTGTTGGGCAGCGATGGCAGAAACCACCATTTCAGGCAGAGATGTCCCAAAGCCGATTACCACCATACCAATAAGCAGCGGTGGAACTCCAAAATGGCTCGCGGTGAATGCCGCCCCTTCAACAAAACGATCAGCGCCCCAAACAAGGAGCACAAGTCCGATGATTACGATTGTGAATTCAAGAACCATATTTTCTACTCTTTTGCGGAACGCTGAAGGCCTATTGGTGGAGAAATTTCTTATTGGAATCAGGAAGAAACTGCTTTATTTATATTGGACATTACTATATGCCCTCACAATCAAATGACTCACCAAACTCTTAGAACTATTGGTATATTCTTGTAAAAATTAAGAGCAATAAAATGAGTAATGTTGCAACCCATGCAATAGTGTAACGCAACATACTTTTTTTTGCCTGTTCTTGTTCAAACCAAGTTCGAGGACGAATCCCTTTGAAAAAGAAAACCAGTTTACTCGCCAAGTTAACACAAACGACATTCACAAGAAGTAAAAGCCCTGCACCTGCTGCTTGCATAATATGCCCTTTTGCAAGCATGATTCCCAATGTTGCTGCAGGTGGGAGCAATGCAACGGCCACCATGACACCGACAAGAACTCCTGACAAGCCTGTGGTTAACGATAGCGCTGCCGCCGCTCCAGAAGCCAATGCTAATAGAATAGAATCAAAAGACGCAGTTGTTCGAGACAATAGTTCCTTACTGGAAGTTTCCATTGGAATGATGTACGCCAAGAATATAGAGAGGAGGGTAGACAGGGTCAGCCCAACGAAGAGAGTTAATGCTGATTTCCTTATAAGGCGCACATCGCCTAAAGCAGTCCCAAGACTCAGGGCGAGATTGGGGCCCAACAAAGGGGCAATGACCATTGCTCCGATAACAACGGCAACATTATCTTCAATAAGTCCGATGGACGCTACAATGGTAGAGAGCGTGACAAGAATGTAGAAATTTGAATCCAGCTGGGCTCCCCGTTCAACGTCCTCATATAGAACTTCACGCGCTGATATTGCCGAATCTTCTTTGTCTGCGTCTTCTTCAACTTGCCTGGGAAGCATCGCTTCAATGGAGAGGACAACAATGTGAGCTGTTGCCTGTGCTCCCAAGATGTTTTGCAGCGTATCTAAAGCCAATTGCACATTGTCATTACTCACCAGCATGCGCATTTGTTGCATACCATCGTCTCCAATCCCCCCCAAACGAAAGTCCTCAGCTTTTACCTTTTCAGAGATGGTAGCAATGTTCTTAGCACTGGTATGTTCAGCAATTATTTCAATGTATTTCAAGCCTTCAGGTCCTTTTCTGAATAGATTAGGCGTTTTTACTCTGTTCCCTCTATAGCCATCTCATCCAACGAAACAGGATGATCTGAAAAACGACAACGCTAAGAAGCAATAAGCAAAACTCGAAAAAAGCAGCAGGATTTTCTGCACCTGGGATTCCTGGAATATTAATTCCAAGCAGCCCGGTCAAGAAGCCTAACGGAAGAAAAATTGCTGCAATCACTGACAGAATATACATGGTTTTATTTGTGCGTTCGCTCAAACTGCTTTCCAGATTGTCATGAAGTATGCTTGTGCGCTCTCGTGCGGATTCCAAGGCTTCAACATATCGGGTTGTGCGATCTGCAACTTCCCTTAATTGTTGGCGGTGGTCCTCCTGTAGCCAATCTGACTTTTCATGCTGCAGTCGCAGTAATACATCACGCTGAGGTGACAGATAACGTCTCAGTCGGATAATTTGCATCCGTAGCAAGTTAAGCTCATGTCGCAGTTTTTCATTTTGGGACTGTAAAATAGAAACCTCCATTTCATCAGCCATATTATCAATGTCATCGACAACATGAATCATGCGCAACGAAATTCGGTCACAAAGAGATGCTAAAAAATCCCCTGTGTTTTTGGGCCCCATATTTTTTTCAAGAGCTGTTTTTATGTCCTCGATTGCCATCAAATGCCTATGGCGGACAGTGATGATTCTGTTCTTTTCAAACCATCCTCGAATAGAGACCATATCTTCCGGGTCTGATCCTGGATTTAGATTCACGCCGCGGAGAATCACGAGCATCCCTTTTTCAGTCAGAACCGATCGCGGCCGCGTCTCTTCTTCTATAAACGCCTCCAAAATTGTTTCTTCAAGCCCTGAATGGCTAGTTAGCCAGTCTTGCGCTTTTTCAGATCTATAATCGAGGTGCATCCAAAGAAGTCCTTGCTTGTTACACCAGTTGTTAATTTCATCCCAGCCAATAGCCCGACATCCCCCTGCCTCATCTAAAATTGAAGCAAATAAAAAGCCTGCATCATTCATGCAGTATCCTCCTGTCCTTAGTGAGATTGCCGAGTATTTATTAACGGCTCAGCTTCAATAAACACTTTTTTTACCTGTGGATAGCTCTCTTTGATCGCCCGATCAATTTTTTCAATCGCCTTTTCGACGTCCACTATCGTGGTATTGTCTTTAAATTCTACACTGAGATTGACGAGGATAAAATCCGGGCCTATGTGCATAGTCAGGATTTCATGGACATTTAAAATATCTTCAACCTCAGCCACCTTTTTACGAATTCCGGCAACAATTTCTTTCCCTGCACTTTCACCTATAAGTAAACCTTTTGTCTCTAATGCTAGCCATAGTGCCGTTACCGCTAAAATAAATCCTATAATGATGGAGGCCATGCCATCAAAAAATGGGTTGCCGGTTTGGCGAGTTAGAAAAATGCCAACAAATGCAATAAGAATTCCTAAAAGAGCTGCTGTATCTTCAAATAAAACGACAAAAAAAGCTGGATTCTTCCCTGATCGAACGGCTTCGAAATAGCCTTTAGATCCCTTTACGGAAGCAAACTCCTTGTAAGCAAACCACCATGCACCACCTTCAAGAATAAAAGCGACACTCAGCACAAGATAGTTCAACCAGGGGTTTTCAATGGTCTTTGGATCTTGAATATGAAGGATCCCTTCATAAATTGAAACGCCTGCCCCGAGTGCGAAAACCAGAATGGCAACAACAAAACTCCAAAAATACACCTCTTTGCCGTAGCCAAAAGGAAAGTTTTCATCCGCTGGTTTTTCTGCTTTTTTTAACCCATAGAGCAATAGTATTTGATTCCCAGTGTCAACCAGAGAGTGGACCCCCTCTGAGAGCATGGCTGAGCTCCCAGTTAGACCTGCTGCTAGAAACTTTGTTATTGCAACAAGCAGGTTGCCAATCAATGCTGCAATTATTGATTTTTTTGATGAACCAGCCATTTTTCCTCTCTTGAATTTTCAGGAATAAAATATGATAGACAACGTTTCTTCTCAAATCTAGTGTACACTGTTCCTTGGTATATGCGTACTGGAAGCTATGATGAAAACGCCCCCAAAACTGAGTCAAGGTTTACCCGTTGGCAGATTTCAACTCTAAACAGGTATTGTGATGCATTTAGACCCTGGTTTTATCAATCTTGTTCTTTCTATATCTTTGATTCTTGTTCTCGGCTTAATTCTCAAACGGTTCAAACAACCACACGTTATTGGTTATTTGACCACAGGAGTTCTCTTAAGCCCACAAGTCTTCGGGTTGGTAAGTGATGAAGAAACATTTAACAGGCTTGGTGCCCTCGGTGTGGTTCTTTTACTTTTTTTTATTGGCATGGAAATTTCTCCGAAGCGGCTCATCGCCAACTGGAAAGTGGCATTTGTTGGTACCTTGTTTCAAATCATACTCAGTGTTGCAGCAACAGCGTTTATTGGAAAATTCCTTGACTGGCCTTTTGAACGGAGCATTTTAATCGGATTTGTTATCAGTCTCAGTAGTACAGCGGTTGTTTTAAAAATGCTTCAAGATTGGAATGAGATGGATAGCGATACCGGACAAGATGTCCTAGGGGTATTGCTTGTTCAGGATATGGCCGTGATTCCAATGTTAATTATTTTAGGTCTGTTTTCTGGTGAAAAACCGGAACTCATTACCATCCTTAAGCAGTTAGTTGGTGGAGGACTTCTTATTGGGCTGATGGTAATTGTTTTAGTGAAAGAAAAAGTCAGTCTGCCTTTGGCAAAATGGTTAAATAATGACCACGAGATGCAAGTTTTTGGTGCCCTGTTCTTTTGTTTTTTCTTAGCACTACTTAGTGGCCTGTTTGAACTTTCCACTGCCCTTGGAGCTTTTATTGGCGGAATCATCGTTAAAGCTGGTAAGGAAACACAATGGGTACACCATCATCTTGAGCCGTTCAGGGTGATTTTTATTGCTTTGTTCTTTGTGTCGATAGGGCTATTGCTTGATCTGAATTTTTTATTTGAAAATATAAAAATGGTTCTTTTGGTTGTTTTGCTGACTTTTTTACTCAATACAGTTGTCAATTCTTGGATAATGAGAATGCTTGGGGGGAGTTGGGCTGAAAGCCTTTACGCCGGGGTGCTTCTTTCACAAATTGGCGAGTTTAGTTTTATTCTAGCCGCAGTAGGGAAGCACGCAGGAATTATAACCAGTTATGGATATCAATTATCGATATCGGTCATTACGTTATCACTTATGTTCAGCCCCATCTGGATACTGACCTTTAAAAAGTTTTTTATGCCGAGCGCACAACGATAAAAAAGCAATGTAAAAGGATGAATTTTCCATCATGCACTCACAAATTTCTCTGTATACGTGAATCACTGGGCAGAATTATTATTTTGGTCCGCTTCCCCAGCAACTATTTTGACAGGGAAAGGCGCTGTTTCGCTTCCTGTATATAATGTTATATGTGGGAATGGGATTTCAATTCGATGCTCATCGAAGGCCAATTTAATTTCATATTGGATGCTATTTTTTAATTCAAGAAAATTTTCCCTGTTTGCCCAAACGGAGAATTGGAGATTCAGTGCGGAATCGCCAAAACCTTGAAAAATAAATAGCGGTTTTGGCTCTTCCAGGCTGAGCGGGTTTTTATCTGCCACCGCAAATAGCACTTCACGTACATTTTCAATGTTTTCTTTATAGGCAACACCAATTTGCAAATCCAGACGGCGAATTGGAAAGCGGGTCAACGTCGTAACTTCGGATTTGAGAATGGTTTCGTTAGGGATGCGGACATAAAGGTTATCAAAAGTGCGCAATTTAGCGGCCAGAAGGTCAATGGATAAAACTTCCCCTGTTGTGCTGCCCACTTTAATGATATCTCCAACTTCAAACGGTCGCTCACCCAGGAGAAATAGACCACTAATCAAGTTGGATGCTGAAGTCTGAGAAGCAAAGCCTACCGCGACAGAAAGAATCCCCGCAGCACCCAGAAGCACTGAAAGTTCAAACCCTATTTCTTTTAAGGCTGCAATAAGAAAAAAACAAAATAAGAAATAAAAAATTATTTTTTGAATAAGGATGTGTTGGTGGGTTGTTGCATGTTTCTTTACCAGCTTACCAATAGATTTTGACGCAATCTTGGCAATTGCATAGCCTACAAGAAGAAGTGTTATGGCTTGAACGGCATTGTAGAGTGTTTGCTGTTCCACGAGTCCTTTTAAGTCTTTAAAGGAACTAAGAAAATCCATTGGGCTCCCCTTCAATTAAATAAAGTACTAAATGTATTCAAGAGCATATTGCGCTCCTTTTTTTCACGTGCTTTAGAGATTTTTTTTGCCTTGGCATAAGGAGCTGGAGGGGCTTCAGAAAAAGAAACTTTAGCCATTTCTGTGTCGTCATCATTTAAGAGCGTGATGGCTTCAGTCCAGAGACCTCCTTCTCCTGTATCAAATAACGACAGATATGGCGCCGGGAGACTAAATTGTGTCAATAGCAGGGGCTTATCCGCTTGATTTTTGATTCTGACCTGGGAGATAGCCCGGTGTGGTCGTTGGGGAAGGTCTTTGAGATACAATCGTCCTTGAGTCGTACTGGCATAACAAAGATCACCGGAACGCGTTGAAGAACCAAACCACGTGTCGGATGGCCGGATAATTGGGACTTCTTGAATTCCAATTCTGGCTTTGTGGACATCAATTGTAAACCAGAGTGGAGTACTTACATAGATATCCACCTGCTGTTTTGCTTGGATATTTAACGGTTGAGCTGTTTTTACAATAACAGGCCTGTCAGCTAACTTGGGGGTAATGTAAAAATTTGTTTCCGTGTTACTAAATATATGGCGCTGCACATCTCCCTTTTCTAAATTTATTTCCTGATTTTTCTCTATTGTCCAGTGCTCGTTATCGGGAATGCCATCGCTTGTTTTTTGATGCCAGACCAACCATTCTTTTTCGCGGCGTAAAATTTGTATAGAAAAGTGGCCAATAGACCAATGCCATGAGTTGTTGGTAGGGAGTTCGAATTCTCCCCACCAATTTATTTGTAGTGATAGACTGGGGTCATTGTTCAAAACAGGGCTCCTTCACATCGTTTTTATGCCCCTAGAGTGGGATCTTTTTTTGTCGTCAGAGCGGTTAAAGTTTTCTATGCATTAATGGTTTCTTGTTTGTGTTGTGAGAATAGCCTGTCATTCCGTATTTAGCGTGGTATGTTGATATATTATTTTTTTTGGAAAATATTTCTTATCGGCTATAACCAAACCACAGGCCCTCAAAAAAGTGTCGTGCATTTTTGCCAAGCGTTCGGGTGCGATAGCCCCCCTCTTGGACGACTAACGTCGGTAACTTTAGTTCTCCAATGAGGTTGCCATTAATATGGAAATCTTGAGCAGTAAGCGGCCAGGATCCTGTTGGATCATCTTTCGCTGTGTCTAGCCCTAACGCCACAACTAAGAATGATGGTTTAAATGAGCTGATGCGATTTTTTGCCTCGTTCAATGTCCGCTGATAGTGTTCGACAGTAATTTTTAGAGGTAAGGGAAAGTTGTAATTAAACCCTACCCCTTCACCTTCACCTGATTCATCTCTAAAACCAGCAAAATGTGGATAAACATCTCGTGGGTCACCATGTATAGACAGGGTTAGAACATCTGCACGGCTGTAAAAAATGTCTTGGCTGCCGTTGCCGTGATGATAATCTAGGTCAAGTAACGCCACTTTTCCAAAATTGCTTAGAAAATGAGCTGCAATTGCTGAAGAATTAAAATAGCAAAAACCGCCGAATGCTCTACGTTCCGCGTGGTGCCCAGGTGGGCGGACTAGGGCGTATGCGAGTGGATTTCCAGCAAGCAATTCCTGTGCCCCAGTTAGTGCACAATCAACGGCCCCCCGAGCGGCTTTGTAAGCGTTTCTATTGAAAGGAGTAAATGTGTCCATACAATAGTAACCCACTTGCAGTTCAATATCTTTTGGTGGTTTGTGTAGATTCCGAAGAGGAAAAATGATTGGGTAAATAGATTGTGTTGTGGGTAAACAAGCACAAGCTTTTCGGAGGTAGTCAACGAAATGCCTATCATGGACTGCTTTGATATGACGCTCTGCCATTCGACGAGGTGATACCCGATTGAACAGTCCACATTTGTCTATTTCATGAAGAATCGAGGCAATCCGAACTGGCGATTCAACATAGCCACGGTCTTTTACATGATGGATATCGTGCCCTTCATTGACGATTAGTATAATTGGCCGTTGAGTGATTTCAGAGTTTGGTTGATTTTTTTTCTTGAAATAGACTGGAGTTCTTAATTCAATAAAATCATCGCGAAACGAACTGGCGACTTTTTTTATTTGTTCGGAACTAAGTATGTCACTATATTTTCTTTTGAGAATGGTTTTAACTACTCGTCGTAGATCCTTTCGTGTTATTGACTGGTTTTGACCAAGATTGTCATAAACAAGATAGTAAAGGTCATTGTCTCCTGGATGCACAGGAGATGCATAGTTATTATTGATGATGGGACGGGCGTTATAGCGTTCGTAGAATTTTAATCTGTCTTGGTTTTGTTTTAGCAACACAGGGTCTTTTACTATCTCTGCATCATCTGTACTACACTCAAAAAAAAGACCAATAGGCTTTAAAGACAGGGCTTCTTCGCGAACTCGTTCGTAGAGAGCCCCTCCAACACCTCCGCCAGTACCTTTGGGTGTAGCAGAAATTAATTCCAAATAAACAGCCCGTACATCGGGGAAGTGTAGCAACATCGCAAAGCCTTTTATATTGCCAACTCCGTCCTCAGCAACAAGTAAAAGAGATCGGTATTGGTATTTGAGTGGGTCTGCTAGCTGCTCAGGAAGTTTTTCAAAATCAATAGGACGGGCTTTGGGAAATTGAGCTGCTAAGATTTCTAGAACCTTTGAGATTGCAGCCTGGTTTCCTGAGGTGAAAGGATCATGGATTTTGCGGATGCGGAACATTGAACTAGCTCTCCTAGAAGGTTTTGTCCTTTTTTTGATAACATTGGCTGTTAGAATCAGTAGATACTCTTAGTGTAATTCTTTTGTTTTAAAGTGGAAATCTGAATGTTTGAGATGAGTAACTTATATTCGCCCCCCATAAGATGTCGGTTTGTCTATGAAAAGGAGCAAAAGCCCATTGGCTTTTGCTCCTTTGGGGAGATTATTTCTTGTGAGTTGCCCGAAGTTGTTGAGCTAAATGTTTAATTTCTCCTAAATCCTGAGTCATCATATTCCAACCGTACCAATAGGCATAATCCGGATTGACATGGAAAAATGCCTGATAGGCACGCATGCGATGTTTGAAGTACATCTGAAGAAGAACCTGATCAATGTAAGAAAGCTCATCAAGATTTTCATTCCAGTTCGCACCATTTGTATGCATCAATGCGAGTATAAATGGATAGTTGTAAGGGTAGCCTTCCGGCTTTTTAATAATGCCGTCTTTGTAGAGAGCTGCAACCGTTTCAATTGCATCAGCCATGAGACGATCTGCTTTCGTCAGAATAGCATCACCCATATCAAGCTGCTCTTTGGCGTAAGTACGAGAGTGGCATTTTGCACAGGTGTCAAGCATCTTGTTGCGTTCGTTTTCCCATGAAGCCTGATCCAGACGGGCCATGTCTACAGCCTTGACGGCATCAAAAACGGCTGTTGGTTCACCCGTTTCTGGATGCAAAACACCTAGGGCTTTGAGGATCGTTACGCGATCAGCAGCGGCCTGAGTATCTTCAGGTAAAGGCAAGCGTACTCCGAGGAAGCCCCAGGCGGTATGATTTTCGTGAGTGCCGTCGGGCAAATGGCAGTCTTGACATGTCGGTGCTGCCGCCCCTTCAGGAAGATCCCCGTCTTTTTTGGCAAAGTAGCGTGCACCGTGCTTTGAGCTGGACCACATTTCCCATTGCGGATGGTCATATCCCATATGACACTGCTGGCAGGCTTTAGGGTTTTTGGCTTCTTTCAGAGAAAAGGCATGCCGAGTATGGGTCACTGATCTTGTAGGAGAAATTACAGCTTCCTCAGATGAACAGTCGCAAGGGATCAGTCAAATCCACATTGGGCTTGAACAGATTGATATGGTTACGCAGCAGAATACTTCAAATGCGGTACAAAGTGCCGCCACAGGAGAACAATTGGCGGCTCAATCTGCTCAAATGAGAGATATGTTGGCTGGTTTCAAACTGGAGCAGACATCTTCTCGTGAGCTAATGGGTATGGCGGACTTCTCTTGAGGTATACTCATAGCTCTTATTGTGGAATTGGGACAATATTTGATTTTTTATAGGGGCAATACGTTTGGAGTATTAATTAGATGTTGATCGGTGAGGTTGCTTCTGCTCAGCCCCTGTACTCATGCTCACATTGCAGAGATTTAATATCTAGAGGGCGGGGCCTCAAATCAGATGGTTGCGAAAAATATAGTGTGATAGGTCAATATTTTTAAGAGCGATTTTTTTGGATTCACAAAGTGATGGCAAAAAACAGCCGCAACAGAACATGTCTACATAAAAGATTTAGGAGATTGTCGAATGGAATTAGTTGACACTAACTGTAGGGGGGCTGATTTTTGCCTGCTTGATATGATATATTCTAACAATAAATCGGTTTCAATGTTGGCCTAGTGGTTTAACTCCCAATCAAGGTAACGGCTGATTGCTAATAGACCGCCGAAGTGTTTTTCTTTGATGACCGAAAGGGGGCTCTTGTTGTTAAAGCGTTTGTTTGGCTTGGATATCCACGCGTAGGCCAAGTTCCTATTGCGAGGGTAGAGTATCCGCAGGGATCTATGAATACTCAGTAGATAGCCAGCTCGGTCTATGAGGTCCATGCTGTTCGCCATGGGGCTCCCACGACGGTATCTGTTTAAGGTTGTTCGACTTTTGGCTGACAAGCCAAGTAAGGCGGCTTGATCCTCATCACTTAATTCCCAGAGCTCAAACAATCGTATAATCAATTGCGTAAGTCGGACTCGTGAGTCAGTGCTTGTCAGATCGATCCCTTGGATGCTGTCAATTGATGAAGTCATACTTTCTCTTCCTATCTATGGTCAGTAGCGAAAAAACTGCTGACTCAAGAAACGATACCGTACTCAATCCTGCCCAGTTCATTCCAGACCTGCTTTCGTCCTGAATCCGTGTCCAAGAGCGACCAAGGCGTCTTGCCCCCGAGTGCTATGGAGGGCCGGTGAAACCAGCTATGAGCTGTTTCTTCGCTACCAAAAACCTCTGTGGCTAGTTTCAGTATCTGAGTCAATGGTGCTGGTGATGTCGAGGAAATGCTTCTTTCGTTCATATTTGCCCTTGTTGATTATCATCAATGTTGTCCTGAATAGTACAATGCCAATTAGGACAACAGAGATCACGATTTCGTCGTCAACATCTCTTTTCGAAACTGCTTGTTGCGACTTGGGGATCAAAGAACGACCGAGTTTCAATGTCTTGGTGTTAATGTCTCTTGAGCGAGCTCTTTCCCAATGTGTTCCGGCAGCTGATATCGCAACTTTTTCTACATTTTACCATGTTGTAGCAAGGGGCTCCAATCCATTGCGAATATGATAGCGTGCTGGCAAAAGAATCTCTTCGGAGAATCTATAAAATTATCCTCTGCACCATCAGTGTCTATGTGGCAAAAGTGGACAAGTTTTGACCGGTTTTGTCTCGAATGGGTGATTTTGGCAAGGAATGGACAGTTTTTATCCATATCAGTCCAAGTAGAACAACCTGTAACTCTATAATTTTTATTGCTGATTGTCATTCATGCGGTTTGAATTAAGGAAATGTATTATGGTAATATCCTAATGCTTTTGGCGGATTGTTTCCCGGTGTTCTCAATCACTGTTTTCTGAATCTAAGTAGGATTTTGATGAGTGAACCACTTTGTAAATATCAGGGCATTTTCAGGTTTCCCACATTTACAAAGCGCCTTTTTGAAAATCCCAAAACCACCTGCTCAAAACAGGAATTGGCAGACCTGTTAGATGTTGTAGGCGTTCAGAACTCAATCCAAAATCTACTTCATGTTTTTGATAATTTTTCCCGGCTTGCTTGTTTCGTGCCTGGGATTTGCTCAGACGTCAAATGGATTGTCATTGCAGACCGTTTCGAAGAGTTACAGGCAACAGCAGACTCCATTCTCGCCATTCGTTCGGAGCTTAGTCATCGCGTTCAAGGGTTGGACCTATCTTTAAACAAAGAGATCAATTCTGCCTTCTATGGGCTGACAGAAAAAAATCCACTCTATGTTACGCTGGGTTATCTTCCTGATTCGCGGCAGTATCTGAACCACTATGATCAGTTTCTTGCCCAGCTTATGGTGTCGATATGCGCCATCTCTTTGAATGAGCAGGCGCTCGATGATGCGAGTGTTTCTTTTCTCAGTCTCCTGCAGAACGTGCGTGCACTGGCGAAGTCCTCCCAGATAGGTCAGTTCCCTCAGCACATATTATCCCCTGAAGATTATGTAAGCCATCTAAGAGCATTACCGCCCCATCCACGGATTCAGATTTTTTCAGAATTTTTAGCGCAAGGCGTCAGCTGTCTACCAACGGATTCTCTGGATAACATTTTTAGCCGACTGGATGATGGCGTCGATCTTGCGGGACACCATTTGCTGCGACGTAAGATGCGCAGAAATGTGGCCGACCAGCTTGATTGTCGTGAAGAGCGTCAACAACCTCACAATGATCAGGCGCCAGCAACCAATGGCCAACTTTATGTTTTTTATGGCCGCTCTGGAAGTGGTTATGGCAGGGAGCATTCTGCTTACATCGGACAGAGGATCGCAGCCAGCCGTGCCATGAGCAACCAGCTCTTTGAAATAGCTTGGGATCAGCTTAATCAAAAAGATATTCAGGTCTTGCTACATTATCTGTTTAAGCCGGTATCCTCAATGCAACCCGTTGAAGAGGCGACCAAAGCCGAACTGGCATTGATGTTATTTGCTGGGCTCTCTGCGAAACGGTTATCCGATTTGCAGGTCAGCTACTATGGCGACTATTCCGTTGGAACCGACTGTTACTTTGTCTCGACCAAAAGGTTGCGCCTTGTCAGCCCTGGTCCTGCTCTTCTTACTGAACCCGGCGTAGAAACCGATGCGCAACGTTGCCTGACTCAAACTTACATTGATTTGGAACTTCCTGAACAGCTCAACGCGCTGATTTCTCGAAATCTGTCGAATGATTTGTTTGTCAACACAGAGCTGTTATTTAAAGAATCCGATCAAATCAATGCCCGTATCACCTCAACGTTTTCTGAATTACGTAAAAAACACCATACGCGTCTCACGTTGACGCGGGTACAAAATTATCTTGCCGGAGTTTTAGGGCGGTTGCCTGGTGGAGATATTGCCGCAGCCAGTTTGGCGCTGGGAAAAGAATTCTATCTATCACGCACGCGGATTCACTATACCGCATTTGACAGCTCCGAACTCCAGCATCTTTATGGTAAATCCTGTCAATGTATATTGGAATCAGGTGGTTATCCCTATGCAAATGAGGAGGGCTATCCAACTGAGGAGCGCTATTTAGGAACTCCTCTTCGTCCGAACCTGGAAGCTGTCCGCAACCTTGTTGAACAGGTTAAATCTGAGCTGGCAAACGGCACCAAGCGGTTTGGCGATGTGGACTCTTTTGCTCGATATCATAATACATACACCCTGTTTACCTGGCTTTATCTCGCCTACAACACCGGTTATCGTGCTGTGAATTCGCCTGGCATTCGTTCTGATCTGATTGATGCTGTCAGTGGCCTGAGCGTCATCCGTGATAAGGATTCAGTCGATCATTATCACACTCGCCTAGTGTGGTTGAGTGAGGGCTGCCGAGCCCAGCTGATTCATTATCGCCAACATGCGCTGCAGGTCTTAGCTTTAGGCGGTAAATACAAAGAGTTGAAATATGATGGTTTATTCTTTGTGGATGAAAAAACCAGTTCAATCATTACGGCAACGCGTTCGAGGATTGAGGATGAGTTGCACCGTTTTGGTTTTTATCTGCCTGCCAATACGCAACGTCATTTATTGAAATCCGAACTGCAAGAGGATGGTTGTGCCCCCGACATCATTGAATTAATGCTCGGGCATTGGAGTTTAGGCCAGGAAGGATGGAGCGCGACATCGGCGTTACCTCCTCAAGATTTTGCCGATGAGCTGTGTCATTATTTGCAACCCTTATTGCGTCGGATCGGATTCCATCCTATTGCCGGGTTACAAAACATTGCGAAAAAGTTTTGTTTAACGAATCGGGTGGATTTTTCTGTCGCTAGAACGACTCATCTTCACCGCCGTCTGTCCGCAAAAGACATTCAGTCGTTGATAGTGGATCCACCAGCACCGGTCTGGTTCAGTTGCTTGGGAAACATGTTTCAGAATTTGCCTGTTGAAAAAGCGTTTCGCCCGCAACAGCAAATGGTCTTGTTGCGACTGCAAAAGTTCTTGCCTGAGCTTTATCATGGACATGAGGCGGCATATGTTGATGAAGCTTCAATCGATTTTTTTATCCAAAAGATCAAGTTTAAAGTCGGGCACCCACGTCTGATTTATAAACGGATCACCTTTCTGATCCAAGGCCTTGAGGAGGGCAAGAAGCAGTTGGGTTGGAATGTCCCTGTTCCTACGTGGCCAACGATTGTCCCAAAACCACAAAATCGTGTCCGTCAACCGATCATGGCTCGTTTACCTCGCTTTCGGGAGGTCGAAGAAGCCTTCTTGCGGGAGTTGGAATACGATTGTCCACATGATCCAGTGGTTCAGTTTGGGCAGGTTTTGCTCAGTGCTGTTTTATATGGTGGCTTGCACCATCTGCGTTGGGTTACTCCCTTTGTACAGGCTCTGCATGAGCAGTGGTTCTATCGTTGCAATGACATGTTGTGGTTGGATTTGTGGGTAGGGGCACGCCCAGTAAAACAGCGAGAACAATGGCTTTTACAGAGAGATGCGAGCAATTACCGGCGCTGGATTGCTGACCCGTTATCACATTTGCTTATTCGCCGACTAGAAGATGTTTGCAATGGCCACGAAGAGCCTTTTGATGCTCTTTTCGTGTATCAGTCTTATGAGAAGCACCTTTTTGAAGTAACGGGCTACAAGCTTCCAGGTTTGAGGGAGCTGTTGACTTGGGCTAATTGTTGGGCAACCCTGAATCAACCGGCTTTTCTTGCCGCTTACTTAGCCAATGAGATTGAATCTGCCAGCCTCCCGGATCCTGTCTGGATGCGTCTTCTTACTGGCCACCATTATCCCAGTGTGACGAGCAGTAAAAATTCTTCCGAGTTTAGATCCTATCAGGGGGAGGCAAATGATTATTTCGGTCAGATTGCACTGATAAAGGCGGTACGTAAAGGAATTCACGAGCGTAGTACTCAATCGAATGCTGCAATCATTACATGGCTTAACGATTTTCTCCAATCTCACTCCAAAGAACTTTACCCCGCTTCGAAGTTGATGTGCCTTTGGGCGATGCAGATGTTTTCTGAGCGCAAATATGAGCGTGAAGGCCGTCAAAAAAAGCCTGAGCAGCCTGCTACCGTCTTAAGATACCTTGGCTGTATTGGTCAGCATATTCTTCAGCAATCGGGGGCACTGGATTTTACATCTTTGGACGGGGAGGAACTTCAAGACCTTGTTGAACAATGGATAGAGCAAAGTCGCTATTTTTGTGTAGATGCTGAAAAGATGACTCCTTGGGGCCTTCGACGGATGAACTATTTTGTTGATCGCTTAAATCAGTTTTTGGCCTTCGCTCACCTTTTCCATGATGCTCCTTTTGTTGCTATCCATCTCGATGGGATAAGAGGGCAGGTCCGCCAGTCACCTGGTGTGCGAGCCAATGTGATGACCGTCAACGAGTTTGTTCGCCTGCGTGATGTTCTTGGATTCAAATCATCAAAATTGGGCCGGATTGATCGAATTGCTCTTATTTGGGTGATTCTGGCCTTCCGGACCGGACTGCGTATTTCAGAAATTTATGGACTGAGCCTCGGTGATTTGCAAGGAGACGAGAAATACGAGTTGCTGGTGCAGCCAAACTCTTATCGCCAGTTGAAGACAGAGTCATCCTGTCGGCGGATTCCGCTTTATGCATTGCTGCCTGAAGAGGAATTATCATTTTTACGCGAATGGCAATCTTTTAGGCTTAAAGAGCTTGGGGCAACGTTCAAAAGTCCTCTTTTTACTGCTGGTCCGTTAGCGTTGTATCCATACCGTCGTGAGCCGGTCCTGGCTATGATTACCCCAGCCATCAAGCAGGTGACTGGTGATCAGGGGATGGTTTTTCATGCCTTAAGACATTCCTTTGCCAACTGGATGTTGGTAAAGCTTGTTGTTTCGGATACGTGTGAATCAAAAACGTTGCCTCACTTTTTAGCGGCAAATGAATTTACTTCTCCTCAACGTGAGACACTGAAACGCAATCTTTTGCATAACGAGCCATCGGGACGCAAAAGTTTGTATCTGACGGCTCATCTGCTCGGGCATGCTGATACTGAAACGGAATTAGTGAGCTATATTCACTGTTGTGACTGGTTGTGCTGGCAACATTTTCGCAGGCCGTCCTGTATGCCGCCGATTTCTGCTAAGGCGGTTGCTAAAATAGTCGGTTGCAGTACGCCGAATGGGTATAAAATTTTGCAGAAAGAAGGGCATGCCCTTGCCGAATATGTTGCCAAAAATCCCTCCAACCATCTGTCACACCCCCTTGAAAAAAATGCCATACCTGTTTCAAAACCCAACAAGGTCACTAAACGAATTCTGCCTGTTGATTTTTACGATTTTCTGGCTGAAGCACTTCCAAAAATCGGCTCTGATATATCCTTGCCAAAAAAACATAGTCAGGTTTTGCTGTTGAAGTATTGGTATCACAGGCTGCTGGAAGGACAATCAAAGACTTCGCTCAGAAGTGCCATACGAGTGTTACATGACGGGTATCGTACACATTATGACGCATTTATATTTGATGGCTTTGAGAATGCCCATAAGGGGCTTGCCCTGCTTGAAACACTTGGAGCACGTTTCAGATTGAGGCATTATCCATATCGCCACGCGGAAAAGTCCGGTCGGCAAAAATGGTCCGAGAAGTTGGGGCGCAACGTTTTGTTTGGAAAAACGACAAGTGGTCGTAGATCGCGTAATGGACAGTTGCGTATTCAGGTTGTTGGTTTTTATTTTGATACGGATGAAATTTCTTATGATTCTGAGCTCAGAAACTTACTCAAAGTTCTTCTTGCGCTGATGCTGAACCTATAATCTCCAGGATTTTGTGGTGACCGTTTTCGTCTGGGGTTGTGTCGATGATCGCTTCGAGGCTGCCTAACCTTTCTGTGCATATGTCGCAAAATTCCCCTAGGGATTCAGGCGTAAAACTCAAACGAATTTCATTATCTGAAATTTTACCGCCAACATTGATCGCATCGAGCCGTGATTTGTAGGCCGCAAAAAGATCAATTTTATGCTGTTCTGGCTCAACGATGTGATCTTCAACTTTTTTTTCGTAAGGATCTTGTCTAACTTCGACATTATTGCTGCGATTGATTGTTTGCTCTGAATCTGGAAAAAGGGCGAGAGGGGGCTCCTCGCTGTTAACATTGCAGGAGGTTTTTGCGTGCCCTTGAAAAATTTCTATTGCGACGGATTTTAGTGGGACATTTAAGCTGCGGATCATTTTCACAAAATGATCTGATAAGGTTTTTGCTTGAAACTCGGTGAGGGGCTTTTTAATAACAACATTTATCTGCTCCAACTCTTCATTGTTCAAGCGGAAAGTTTTACCTTTCATGTCGTATCGCGAAGAGAGAACTCTTTTTGTGATAAAATAAATGACTTCAGGGATTCTGGCATAAATGATAGTTCTGGTGTCAGTTTGTTTTGTATTAAAGTGGTAGGTAAACTGATGTGCCTTGTCATTTTCCGCGTGCTCTAAAGAAAACTGAGCTTGTGGTCTGCAGATAACATTTAAAGCTTTGATTAAGGCTGCTAAATTTCTGCTAATCGCATTTGCTGCGTTGTTGTACTCAGTTATAAGAAGCCTTTTGCCTCGTGGTTTGCAAACAATTGTAAAGACAAAGGTGTGCGACATGTTCCCCTCCGAAGTTTTTGTACATTATAGTACATTTTAAAATTCTTTGAATACTTTTTTTAGAGGTCTTGTTTGATAGGACAACGAGTAAAAGAAATTCGTCTTGTTTTAGGTTTCTCACAAGTTGAGTTTGCAGACCAACTCTGCACATCGAAAGGGCAAATCAGTAATATTGAAAGCGGGAACAAAAGCCCTTCAGCGACGTTGTTAGAGCTGATTATTTTCAAGTTTGGCGTAAATCGAGACTGGTTGATTGATGGTAAAGGAATGACTTTTGAAGAGGTGCAACCTGCAAAGCCCAGCTTAAGCTCCAAGGCAATGGTTACTGCAGCTGTCGTTGGCACGGCTTTCCCTCAAGTGTCGGTCGGTCTTATTGCCACCGTGGGTGCGGCGAAACTGGTTAAAAAACTCTGTGGTGCATACGGTGTAGAAAATCAGTCTGAACTGGCCAGTAAATGTTTTGGCATCAGGAAGTCCACTGTTTCGAACTGGATTCAGCAAGATAAAGTGCCCGAAAAATACGTGTATAAGGCATTAAGAGAGACTGGCGTTTCTGTCGATGACTTAGTTGATGAGGAGGTTTTTTCTGTGACTAAATCTGAGATGGGTAAAGTTTTAAAGCGCTTGGTATCTGAACCCGGTATTTCAGGCCTCACTGTGGATGAACTGTCAGATCTCTGGGAGAATACTTTCCAAAAGATCAAATCATTCGACAATTGAATTTGCCACAATGTGAAAGCAGCTGGTTTATTGTTCGTAATTTGGGTTCAATACCCCGCAGTTCACTGCGTGATTGAGCAAAGATTGCAGGCTGTTGATACCCCGCTGCTTGCGGCGGGGTAGTTCATTGAGTCAAAAGAATAAGCCCAACATGATTGACTGAAGCAACCATGTTGGGCTTTTCTGGCTTTAGGAGGACAGTTGAACGCTGGTTCAGCTGGCCAATCGTTTTTTCTGCATATCTGCGCCCGCGCTGATTCTGTCACAGCAGGCGACGAGGTCGGCCATATTGTAACGAGGGATTCGTCGTTTGAGCTTCCAGGAGAGCAGGTACCGAAGCTGTTTTTCTCCAGCCGGCCAATTATCTGCAAGATTCTGCAGATAGGGAGCCAGCACTTCAAAGGTGAGTTTTTCATGCTCCGTCGTGGCACCGATGGTGGTTCTTTTCATGGTGTGGGTCATGGTCAGTATTTTCCCGATGTCGTGGAAGAGGGCTGAGACCAGCCCCAGTTCATAATCCTGCCGCGGGAAGTGGTAATGTTTTTCCACCATCTGAAAGCATTCCAGACTGTGGGCCAGTAACCCGCCAGGGTAGTTGTGATGATGTTTCAAGCTGGCGGGGCAGGCAATGTAGGGGAAGGCAATACTGTCATCAGCGAGCACTGAATTGACAAAGGTGCGCAGCGGGGCAATGGTTATTCTCTCAACAGCAGACTCCAGATAGGACAGCAACCACGGTTGAGGACATAGACTCATTGGAATCAGCTGTATGGCCCGTTCGCGCTGTTCTGCTTCGAATGGAGAGGAGCTGACAACCTGGATAATCTTTTCCTGTTTATATTCCCTGATTCGTCCTTCAATTTGGCTGCACATGAGGTCCCGTAAGGAAAGCTCATATGCGGTCAATTCCCGACAGCAGTAGGCATGAATAGATGCACTGTTGTCTTCAATGCTCATCTTGACATACGGATCTCCGTGGCGGGTTTGTCCCCATGCGGGATAGCGGACACGGAAAATCCCGGAAAAGGTCCCACTCTGCTGACTGAGGATGGATTGTAGATTATTAAACATGACCACCTCCGCGTGATGCCAGCAGGTTTTCAAACGCTGATCCGTCACGACGGGTCAGGTTTGGAACATAGCGGGAATAGACGGTGAACAACATCTCTGTTGATGTGTGTCCCATCTGGCGGGCGATCCATTCCGGATTTTCTCCTGCGGCCAACCACAAAGTCGCCATGGTGTGCCGTGTCTGGTAAGGACGGCGTTTTTTTAACTTGAGCAAGTTTAACGTCGGATGCCAGATACGCTTGGTGATATTGCAATGATCTAGTGGTTCTCCGGTTCGTGTACAAAAGACAAACTTGAAGTCACCGGTGACTTCATGCTGGGCTTTCAAGGCCTCATATACCGGGCCTGACATGGTGATCTCACGAATGGAGCCCGCGGTCTTCGGTGTTTCAATGCGTCTTTCAACCAGAGTTTCTCTGATGAGGATTTCCCGGCGCTCAAAGTCAACATATTTCCACTGCAGACCATCGACTTCACCGGTACGCATTCCGGTGAAAAAACGTACGGTGTAATAGTTTTTAAAGTCCGCACGCACCGTGTTGAGAAAAGTCTGAACTTCTTCAATGGTAAATGGATCAACCTCGGTTCTGGGAACCTTCAGTGGTTTTATCCCGACAAAAGGCGTGTTAAAGTTATGCCTGTCAGCTGCATCATTAAGAATCATACGCAACCCTGTCATGATGTGATTAATCCGAGACGGCGATAAGCCGACTTTGTTTCCGATCGGGACTTTGGCGAGTGTAGACCGGAATTTAAGGATGTCACCCTTGGTGATGTGGCTGACTTTCATTTCACCGAAGCGGGGATTGAGATAATTGTTGATCGTTCCCTGAATCGTCTTCTGATAGGTGATCTTCCAGGCAATTTCATTCTCCATGTACCATTCTTCGGCAAAATCTTTGAAAAGCGGAGCCGAGACTGTTTGGACCCACGGTATTGGTTCCACCTCCTCAACCGGCTTCGCCGCTTCGATAATTTTGGGCAGGTTAGTGCTGTCAGGAAAATACTTTTCGTAGTTGAATGTTCCCTGAGCAATCTCCCGATCAATCTGGGCCATGAAGCTCTCAAGTCGTTGCCGGTTGGCCGGAGTATCCTCCATAAGGGTTTGTTCCCGGCAGCGGACACCGTTATAAAAGAAGTCAAAGAGAAGCTTTCCAGTTTCTTTTCGTGTCCGTATTTTACCCATAGCAAATACCTCCATTGGCCATCGGGATAGCTGGTTTGTGAGACATGGATTCTTTGACCATATCTCGCTTGATTGTTTCCCAGATGTAGAGAACCCGACGACGGCCAAAGGGGCGAATGTAGTGAATTCCTTCGAGAAGCACAGCGTCTTTCAATGTGTTGCGAACGTAGCTGGCCTCGTAGCGGAGTCTTTCGGCGAGTTCTTCTGTCGTTAAAAACGTTTGTTCATCCATTGTAGTCTCCTTTCAACATTTGTAGTTTATATTCATCATATCATCCATATTGTGACTGTCAAGAACGTTTAAAGTGTTTGTGCTTCTTTTTTTTGTTTTTTTCTACTTATGTTGCTTCGGGAATATCAACGCGTGAGGTTTTCTGCTATAAGTGAGGAGATAAGTTAGATCTTAAAAAGGAGGTTATTGTGATTCGATACAGGTTGCGCGAGTTGATGGCAGAGAGACAGTTTAAGACGGGGCAGCGATTAACCTTTGATGAGCTGTCGAGAGAAACCGGGATTCATCGAACAACGCTATCAAAGATTGCAAACCAGAGAAGCTACAATACGACAACGGATAATGTTGATCGCCTATGCCAGTTTTTTCAGTGCCAGGTTGGTGATTTGATGGAGTATTGTGAATCAGTTGATAAGGCCGATTGAGCCAAGGGTCCTTTTTTGAATGAGAACGCCGGGAGCCCGTTCTTCTTGCACGATGGCATGTTTTTTTTACGACATAAGTTGTTGATATGTTGAATGGCTTTTGGATCTTTTGCAGGAAAATAAATTTTAGGATGACCTTTGTTCTAGCTTGTACGGGTGATTTCTTGGAACAAAGGTCATTGAGAACGTTTTACTGTCACAGAACCGTCACAAAAACGTCACAGAACGAAAAAGGGTTAACCGAATGGCGGCTAACCCTTTGAATTTAATGGCGCGCGATGCAGGATTCGAACCTGCGACCTCTGCCTCCGGAGGGCAGCGCTCTATCCAGCTGAGCTAATCGCGCATAGAGGCAAGTGTATAGCCTATTGCGGCATAATTTGCAACCGCAATCTTTTTACATGCCTGACTGGTTGTCGAGTTTGTTCAGGGCTTTATCCAGCTGCTTTTTCTTAATTTTTTCCAGCAGGGTCGTGCGTTTAAGGTTGAGCAGTTCTGCAGCTTCCTTCTTGTTGCCACCCGTTTGCATCAAGGCTTGGAGAATCAGGCGATCTTCAAATTCGCTGACCCGTGAGTTGAAATCAGTTGCTCCCTGTTCGCCGAAACGCGTCAACAGGCTTGGGGCAACATCTTCGTGCAGGTACTTTTCCGGCAAATCCCGTGGTGTCACTATCTCTCCCATATGCAGGATTGAAAGGCGTTGAACCAAATTTTCCAGCTCACGCACGTTGCCGGGCCATGGGTAGCGTTTGAGGCAGGTCAGTGCCGGTTCGGAATAATTGAAAATATGACGCTTCTTGCTTGTGCAGAACTTCTTTGTAAAGAAGTCAAGCAGAAGAGGGATATCTTCTTTTCGATCCCGTAACGGAGGAATCTGTAAGGGGATGACGTTCAGCCTGTAATACAGATCTTCGCGGAAGGTGCCCTTTGCGACGGCATCTTCAAGATCACGATGGGTCGCTGCAACGATGCGCACATCGACCTTGATGCTTTTGACGCTGCCCACCGGTTCAAATTCCTTTTCCTGAATGACACGCAACAGTTTTGCTTGCAGCGACGGTTTCATATCACCGATTTCATCAAGAAACAGGGTGCCTCCTTCAGCGTGTTGAAGGCGACCTTTTTTATTGTTCTGAGCGCCCGTAAACGCCCCTTTTTCATAACCGAACAATTCACTTTCAAGTAATTCGTCAGGAATTGCCGCACAGTTAAGCGGTACGAAGTTGGCATTATAGCGCGGGCTGTTAAGGTGAACCGCCTTGGCGACCAGTTCTTTGCCCGTACCGCTTTCTCCCTGAATGAGAATGGTACTTTCTCCATCATCGGCCAAGCGAGTGATCATCGTGAAAAGATGCTGCATGGAGGGGGCCTGACCGATAATTTCGGAAAAGCCGTTATCTATTCTCTCTGCGGGGATTTCAGGTTGCAGTAACAAGGCATGTTGTAGTGCCCTGTAGGTTAACTGGATGGTTTCTTGAGCTGTTGTGGGCGCATGTAGAAAAAAATGAGCACCCGATTGAAGGATCTGCCGGGTACTGATGGTTGTTTCTTCAGGAACCAGCAGAATCGTAACCACCTGGGGGGCCGAAACACTCATGTGTTGGATCAACTGGAGAGCGGATTGGTCCTCTTCCACAAGTTGGCAAAACGCCAGGGAGATGGTGTGTTTTTGAAGCAGCTCAAGGGCCTGGGAACAGGTCTCCGCCGTTAAAAAGGGCGTAGTGATTTCCCCACGAAGTATCTCCTGAAGGGCATTTCTCGTCTGGCTGTTGCTGTCAAACAGAAGAATGTGGGACACGATTGTTTCCAGAGACGTGAACGGGTTAATACAGAAAAAAACGTGTTGTTATTGTCGCTGTTTGCGGTGTTATTAGCAAGATGTTTTAAGGTTTGCTTTGACTTTTTCGCGGATCTCATCCTCGGTTGCCGGAGTGAGAATAATGTCATTGACGCCATAACGGACGGCTTTGATGACATCGGAGCGCGTCCATTGTGGTCCTGCGACAATAAGAGGTTGTTGAGCGGGAATCTCTGAGCGAACTTTGATCATATGGGCAAAACTCTGCTCATTGACCTTGTCCATGATGAGGAAGGCGCCCTGAACGGAGAACTTGCGAGCGTCACTGAAATTGTCCCCTGTCTTGAACTGAAGAATTTCTGAGTCCAGACTGTTAAGGCTGGAAACGAAAAACTTTTGCTGACTTTCATCATCGCAGACAATAACAATGGCCGAGGGTTTTTCTGCTGCTGCCGTTGCGGCTTTGGTTGGCTCTGCTTTTGCGGTATCTGTTTTGGGGGCTGGACTCTTTTTTTCAACAGGAGTCGTGTCTTCAGCTTCACCCCAGCCGCTCGTCGGAGCCGGGCGAGGGGCAATATGTAGTACCGATACCGGACAGAGAAAACTTATCTCACCGAGATCACGTTCTTCACAGCTGAGGGTTCCGGTCACCTGATAGTATTCGTCGTCAGGAAATGGTTCGGGATCCTCAACTTTGACTTTGGTCGGTGTGAAAAGGTGCAGGGCACCCTTCTTGAGGTGAAATTTGCGCGGGTACAACTCGTCAAAGTTCTGGACCAAGCCGCCACTGATGATATTGGCAACTTCGCCAAAGGCATCTTCTAGGTCTTCACCCAGCTCTCCCGATTTGATGTGATTCTCAATCTCATCTGCAGGCAGCATAATCATGGTGCCGCCAAAGTAGATGGCATCTCTGAGTTCTGTAATGAAATGACCGGTGCCTTCACTGTCACCGGTGATCAGCATTTCGGCAGAAATTGCTTTTTTGCCGGGGCGCGAAAAGTATTCTTCTTTGGAGACGTACCGCGTCGTCAGATTTTCCAGCTCGAGTTCCAAGCCGAGCATGCCACCAACTTCTTCGGCACATTGCGTCAGGGATGCTTTTAATGTGCGATCTGCCGTTGGACAGTCTACATATTTTTCAGCCTTTGCCGGAGGTTCTATCGGCTCATCGATCTGTTCCGGCTGTTCCTCCTCTGGGAGAGCGCCCGCCGCCGTCTCATTGTCCTGGGATATTTCTGTTTCCGGCTCGGGAGTTGGGGGTGGTTCTTCTTTAACCGGCTGGCTGCCCAGGCCAAGGAGTTGAGCGGGAACGAGGACCTCAAGACGGTGCATCTCATAGTCTTCGAGTGCCATGGCACAACTCGAATGAAAGTATTCGCCGGGCGGAAAAGGCTGGTCTGACTGTGGATCAAGCTGGGTAGGAACAAAATCGCTGACTGTTGTCCGTTTGAAGTGCAGATTCTCCGGATACATATCCAGAAAAACTGAGGTGTAGACGCCCGCTATGATATTGGCAACTTCACCATATGCATCAGCGGCTTCCCCTTCAAATGTCCGCATTTTGCAGTTCTCGTCAATTTGTTCGCGTGGCAGCATGATCAGGGTGCCACCGAGGACGACGGAGTCTTTGAGGTCGCTGATGATAAAGGCTTCTCCGGCATGATCGCCGGAAATAACCATGGCCGAAAGAACGGAGCGTCCGCGGCTGATTGAGAACAGTTCCTCTTTGGTCAGGACTTCCATGTGGTGGTCGGTGAGCTCAACGGTGGTGCCGAGTAACGCACCAACCTCTTCGGCAAGTTGCTCTAAGATGGTGTTGAAAACACTTTGTACAACTGCAGAAACCGCCACGAGGGTACCTGTTTATTTAGGAGCTTTGAGTTTAAGTTCGACGAGAAATTCCCCTTCGTCCAGATAGAAGGGAACAGTGGTCCACGCTGCATCGTCCATGCCGCTGACACGGTAGGAGCGGCCGGCTAAAACCGTTGGAACGGCCAGGCTGATTTCAACACCATATTCGGTGAATCCATCTTTGACACCGCCAAGAATCATGTTGGCCATTTCTCCGATCGTGTCTTTGACATCGGCGTCAACTTCCTCGACATCCATGCCGAGTAACGCGCCGGTGATGGCAAAAGCAACAGCCTGGGGGCAGTGAATAGTCAGCATCCCCTGCACTTGTCCAGCAAAACCGAGCATGCCTGAAATACTGTTTTTAAATTCATATACCTTTTCAGACAGGCTGATCCCTGGGGTTAAGGGCATCATCAACATGGTGTCGAATACCGCCTGGGTACTGTCTATAATTTGTTTTTGTAGGTCTAAATCCACGCAGGTCTCCGAAGCAGAACCTGCCGCAATGCTATTTTAACGCAATGCATTGCGGCAGGTTAGGTCTTTTTTCAATAAAAGGATCGAAACTAGTGATGGCAGATCAGCAGGTCTTCAGCTGTAATTCAACAAGAAAATTTCCTGCGTCGATGGTAAAAGGAACGACAACCCAATCCGCATCGGCAACACAGTCCATGCTGTATTCATCACCATGGATGCAGGATGGAATGGACAGGGTGACGTCTTTGCCCGCCTCATCAAGAACCATTTTAATGTTTCCTGCGAGCATATTTGCTAATTCACCGATCGCATCAGTCACATCGTCATTGACTTCATCGACATCCATACCCAGAAAGCTGCTGGTGATCGCTTGAGCAACAATGTCAGGTGTGTGTATGGCCAGCATACCCTGGCAGGCCCCCGCAAGTCCAATCACGCCGGAAACGGAACAGGTAAAACTCTTTACACTCTCAGTGAGCGGATCACCTGCGGTAATATCGAGCATGATCATCGTCTCAAAGATTTCTTTGGTGGCGTCGGTGATGTTTTTTTGTAGATCCAAGGCTTTCCTCCTGCATCAACTCAATTAAAGTTCGGGACAGATGCTGTCCTGAAATCATGTTTCATCAGATCAGGCCACCAATGACTTCCTGGATCTTGTCGGGAGTAAAGGGTTTTTTGATGTTGCCAGCAGCGCCGAGGGCTTTGGCTTCACCAATGATGTCAGAGCCGCCTTCGGTGGTAATCATGACGACGGGAATTCCGGCAATGGCGGCATTCTCTTTTTTCTGACGCAAAAATTCAATGCCGTCCATGTTCGGCATATTGATGTCACTCAGGATCAGATCGACGGTTTGACCTTCTAGGAGGTTTAAAGCTTCCTGTCCGTCACCTGCCTCAAGAATTTCATCAAAATCCAGGCCAGCCTGGCGCAAGGAGCGGGAGACAATTTTTCTCATCGTGCTGGAATCATCAATAACAAGTACACGTTTACCCATGGGTTGATCCTTTCTCGATTGTTTTATTTTAAGAGCCGCTTAAAATTTCGGCAAGTTTGTCGGCATTCGCCGCAGTTAATTCAACGATAACCGGTAATTCATCTGCCAGATAATAGAAACTGTGCGAATCCATCTCCGAGAAATCGCTGTCGTCGTCGTTGTTGATCTCCGGCAGATTCAGTGAAAACGTTTGATCTGCAGGAAGCAATTCCGTCATGAAACGACCTGCCAGTGTATTGAGAAACTCAGCAAGAAGGTCTTCCACCTGCTGTTCAGTGATATCTTCACGATCCATCGTATAGACAGTCTCAACAACTTGAAGCAGAAGTTCCTGATCCATTTCCAATCGCATCTCCATCAAGATGGGCTTGGTGATCATCAGGGTGACGCTCAGATTTTTTGTGTCAAGTTCGGCAATCTCTTCTTCGCTGCTGTCGTCAACATCAAGAAAAGCCATATTCTCAAGTGTTTCAGCAAGAACAGAGGTTATTTTTTCTTGAAGGATCTGATCAAATTCCTGCATGTTAGTCTTCCTCCGATTCCAGTAACGGGGTCAGAACTTCACTGAGTATGGCAGGATTAACCGGCTTGTTGACCACCGAGAATGCACCCATGTCAAGAAGTTCTTGTGATTTTGCCGGGTTACCGGCACTGGTAATGATCAGTACCGGTAGGTCTGTCAGCTTTGGACTGGCTTTCACCCATTTGAGCAAGGCTTCACCGTCCATGACTGGCATATTGAGATCGCTGACGAGCAGGTCTGTTGGCTCCTGTTTGACCAGGCTGAGCGCTTCTTTGCCGTTTTCGGCTTCAGCGAATTCGGCATCCATCAGACCAACGATTTCCAAACACCGCCGGATCATCATACGCGCTGTGGATGAGTCGTCAGCAATGACTATCCTTTTCATTGGGATTTCTCCTTTGTATCAGACATAGCGCAGTTGAGCTTGTCAAATTCCTCATTGACTTCAAGCATAACAGATGCAATTTGTTCTGAGGATAAGTCGAAGTAATCTGTGTATTTTTTGTCCAAATGATATTGTAGTGAGTCGGAGGCCTGACTACCACACATCATGGCAATAATGCAACCCAAGTGTACGGCATAAACGAGGGGTTTATGCTCATCTGGAGATTCTGCAGGCATATGATGATAACGGATTGCCATCTGCAGCGATTCGGGCAGTTCCCAGTTTTTCGCAAGAACATAACCGGCTTCGGTGTGGTCAATGCCGAGAAGCTCCCTTTCACCAGCCAGGTAGTCCTCTACTTCATGATCATCGATGCTGACCAGGACATCGCCTGCAGTCTGCCCGAGAAAGTCGGACAAGACCGCTTTTCCGACGGCATGAAGAATCCCCGCTGTAAAGGCGAGATCTGCACTGAGGGAGACTTTGGCGAAGCGGGCAATTTCACGCGCGGCAATCGCTGTACGCAGGTCGTGATTCCATAATTCACTCTTTGGCCCCTCGTAGCCCTCTAGCTCTTTGTGAAAGAGTGCTGAGGCACTATCTCCTAGAGCAATGCCGGCAACCATGCGTTCACCCAGGTAGGAAACTGCCCGGTCAATTGTCGTCACTTCATGGGCGAGTCCATAGGCAACAGAGTTGACAATTTTAAGGACACGAGCAGTCAGTGAAGAATCAAATTTGACGATTTCAATCACTTCGTGGATATCGTGATCCTCTTTTGATGTGACCTGCAACAGCCGAGAAGCACTGGGAGAGAGCAAAGGCACGTCTTCAATAGCTTTAAGAATTTCTTCTTTACTGGCGCGCTGTTTCATTGACGGTCCCCCTTTCTATAGTTTCCACTCGCCGCGTCCGGGCGAGGAGAGGATGACTTCTCCGCTGGATACCGATACGGATACAGTCCGACTGTATGTGGAACCAAGGTCTTCAGCCACGGCCCCTAATGCGTATTTCCACAAAATCTTTTTCACAGCGAGAGCATTGCGCTTGCCAATGTTAAAGGTGTTGTTGGGATCCATAATTTTAGCGCCACCCGCCAGTTTAACAATAAAGCCACGTCCACGAGGGTCGCAGCCCATATCCGCCATCTGTTTCATCAGGGCGGGAATCCCGGTGTCGGCAAAATAGCCTGGGCGCGTTTTTACTTTCTCCGGGTTGATCTTGGACTCGGGCAGGGCAACGTGTACCATGCCGACCGTGCGTGTTTTAGGACACATAAGGATGACGGCGACACAGGAGCCTAAGGCAAATGTTTTAACGATGTCTCCTGGCGTCCGGGAAGCCCCGTATTCGCCTACACCTAGAATCACATTGCTCATCGTGTTTATTTCTCCGTCAGCAAGGAAATAACCTGGGAAGCAATCCGGTCGAGCGGAAACAGTTTTTCCGCACCTCCTTTTTCGTAAGCGACTTTCGGCATACCAAAGACGACAGAGGAGGCTTCGTCCTGAGCGATGTTACGCGCTCCAGCATTTTTCATGGCCAGCATTCCTTCTGCGCCATCTGATCCCATGCCGGTCAACATAACACCAACGGCATTGCGGCCGACGTGCTTGGCCACGGAATGCATCATGACATCAACGGAGGGGCAGTGACCGCTGACTTTCTCACCGGGGGCGCAGCGGACTTGATAAATGCCACCGGAGCGAACAACTTCCATCTGCATGGCACCGGGGGCAACCAGAATGCGACCGGGGCGGATGCGGTCACCGTTTTCCGCTTCTTTAACCTCCATCGCGCACAATTGATTGAGACGCTCGGAGAACATTTTTGTAAATCCGGGCGGCATGTGTTGAACGATGACCACTCCGGGCATGGTTGCCGGAAACTGGGTAACCACTTTTTTAATCGCTTCAGTGCCACCGGTTGATGCACCAATCGCAACAACTTTATCTGTTGATTCCGCCAACGCTTTTGAGGCCCCGTTGGCAATTGTCGCGCGTTTTTCGACCCGTTTGCCTTTCCAGTGGGAGACATTGGCTGTCGAAGCGATTTTGACCTTCGCACGTAGCTCCATCAGCATGGCATTAAGGCCCTGAGCGACATTTGTTGTCGGCTTTGTGACAAAGTCAACCGCGCCAGCCTCGAGGGCTTCCATGGTGATTTGTTTGCCCTTCTGTGTCAGAGAACTGACCATGACCACAGGGATGGGGTACTGAGGCATCAGTTTGCGTAAAAACTCAACACCGTCCATGCGCGGCATCTCAACGTCCAGAGTTAGAACATCCGGTTTGAGCTGGACAATTTTGTCACGCGCCATATAGGGGTCCGCTGCAGAGCCGACAACCTCGATTCCCGGGTCCATGGCGAGGCCATTCGACAGGATTTGCCGTACCAGGGCCGAGTCGTCAACGACAAGAACACGTACCGGCTTTGCCATCACAGAGTTCCTTTTTGGTAAGCCGCAGGCATGAGATATCTGAAAAATTGGCTATCTCGACCAAGGGTTTCAGAATGGCCGATGAAGAAATAGCCATCCGGTTCCATGCTGCGGTGAAAGCGTTGCACAAGTGCGTTTCGGGTTTGTTGATCAAAATAAATCATGACATTCCGGCAAAAAATGATCTGAAACGGTTTTTTGAACGGAAACGTCGTATTCATAAGGTTAAAGCGACGGAACGTGACTTCTTTGCGGACTTTGTCAATGACCTGCATACGTCCATCCGGCAATCGGGTGAAATATTTTTGCAGGTTTTGAGGCAATGATGCCACCTTGTCGGCTCCGTAAATGCCTTGCTTTGCTGTGGATAACACGCGCTCTGAGATGTCGGTTGCGAGAATTCCCGCATCCCAGTTGCCATATTGCGACCCAAGATACTCGTGCATCAACATGACCAGCGTATAAGCCTCTTCACCGCTTGAGCAACCCGCACACCAGACCCGAAGATCCTTGCGTTTCTGCTGCACGAGTTTCTCGCAGACCGTGGGCAATGCGGTTTTGAGAAAGTAGTCAAAATGGTCTTTTTCGCGATTGAAATAGGTGTAGTTGGTCGACACCATATTGATCAGATCGCTAACGGCTTTACCGCTGTTGTCTGTTTTCAGGTAGTCGTAATAATCCTGAAAGGTCGCAATTTTGCTGGTGCGTAACATCTTTTGTAAACGCCCTACCAGCAAAGAGCGCTTTTCGTCTGTCAGGTTGATGCCGAATCGATCATAGATCAGGCGGCGCAAGGCATTAAATTCCTCGTCGCTGATGGTCATCATGGACACGCTACGAGGCATTTCGCCATTGGAGTAAGTTGGGGTCATATAAAGCCTCGGCCCGATCTATTTCATTTCAACCAAATTGCCAACATCAAGAATGAGGCTGACATCACCATTGCCAAGGATGGTACAGCCCGAGCAGCCGCGAACATTGCCGATGTATTCCGACAGACCCTTGATAACCGTTTGTTGTTGGCCAAGAATTTCGTCGACCATCAGACAGATACTGCGTCCTTGGTATTCGAGGACAATCAGGATAGCATCAACCAGAGCAGAGTGCTCCGGTGGTGTGTCGAGAAGCTCGTGCAAGCGGACAACCGGGAAGAATTGTTCGCGTACGCGTACCAGTTCTTCATCATCTGGTGTGACCGTAATGGCATCCGGCTGTGGGCGGAATGCCTCTTTGATGGACAGAATCGGAACAATGCATTTTGCGTTGCCGACGCGAACCAGCATACCGTCAATAATGGCCAGCGTCAGCGGGATGCGCAGTTTAATTTTGGTGCCCTTTCCCGGAACGCTATCGACATCAACTTTGCCTTTGATTTTCTCCAGATTCTGCTTAACGACATCCATGCCGACACCACGACCTGAAATGTCAGTGATTTTTTCCGCCGTCGAAAAGCCCGGTTGGAAGATCATATTATAGATTTCTTTGTCGGTCAGGTCAGAGCCGTCTCCATCGATTAGACCGTTGGTAATGGCTTTGGCGAGGATTTTGTCCTTATTGAGACCGCGGCCGTCATCCTCGAGGATAATCCACACTTCGCCTTCTTCGTGACAGGCATTGAGGCGAATGATGCCGGTTTCACTTTTATTCGCGGCAATTCGCTCGTTTGGTGGCTCAAGGCCGTGGTCCATCGAATTGCGTAGGATGTGCACCAGAGGATCGGTAATAGTTTCGATGACCGTTTTATCGACTTCAGTCGATTCTCCGGACAGTTTGAGGTCGACTTTTTTACCCGATTTGACTGACAGGTCATGCACCAGTCGGATCATGCGGCGGAACAGGCCGGACACCGGAATCATCCGAATGATCATGGCCATCTCCTGGAGCTCGCGGACCAGTTTACCCATCTGCTGAGCCGCTTTATTGAAGCTTTCCAGCTCCAGTCCCTCAAGGTCCGGATTGTGGATCAGCATGTTTTCAGCAATAACCAGCTCACCAATCAGGTTGATCAGATTGTCGAGTTTCTCCAGGTCAACACGGATGTCCTGGCGTTTGACGGCACTGGCCTTGGGCTTTGCCTTGGGTGCCGGAGTCGCCGGTTTTTTGACTTGCGCTTGGGAGGAGAGGGCTTCGTCGACTTGTTCTTTGGTCGCTTTGCCCATCTCGACAATGACATCGCCAAGAGGTTTTTTCTGCTGGCTCAGAGCCTGATTGACGGTCTCTTCATCAACAACGCCTTTGTCGACGAGGACCTCGCCAATACGAGGAGACGGAAGGGCTTTGAGGGCCTCAATGTGTGCCTCAATGTCGTCAATCTGGTCACGACCATTTTCTGTGAGCGAGCTGAGTCCTTCTTTCAGTGCATCAACCGAATTCAACAGAACTTCAAACGGGTTGTCTGCCGCAAACGAGCCACCACTTTTAACGATGTCGAGAACGTTTTCGATCTGATGACTGAGTTTCTCCAGCGTGCTGTAGCCAAAAAATCCGCTATTACCTTTGAAACTATGGATACTACGGAAGATTAGAGCGACCTGGTCCTGGCTGTCCGGTTCTTTCTCCCAGTCAAGTAAGCTTTGTTCCGCAGTCTCCAGCAACTCATCAGCTTCTTGGACGAAGCGTTCGACCATTTCCGGCGTGATCTCAAGGGTCAGATCGTCTGTTACTTGTACTTTGCTTGGATCGAGCTGTTCTTCTTCAGCTGTGGCTTCAGGCTCGGGTGCTTCAAAAGAGAGTTCCTCAGTGTCTTCAACCTCTTGGGTGGCTTCAGGTTCTTCCGCTGGAGCACCACCCTCAGCGGGGTTTTCCATGGCTTCATGGAACCGGGCCGCCATGATTTCACCTTGCTCCGCCATGGCCTCATCGGTGAAGTGTTCATCGACGGTCTCCAGCGCTTCTTTGGTGAAGTCACAACATTCACACAGCAGGCTGACGTGCTCGGGCTGTAAGGTCATTTTCCCGGAACGAACCAGGTCGAGCAAGCTTTCAGCCGCATGAGCCACGCTGGTAATGTGGTTAAACTCAAGAAATCCGGCGCTGCCTTTCATGGAGTGGAACAGGCGGAATACGGCATTGATTGTTTCGTTGTCCGTATTCTGACCAAGTTCAATGATCGTCGGCTCCAGCTGCTCGATCATGTCTTGGCTTTCCTGGACAAATTCCTGAATAATCTCTATTTGATCACTGCTCAGCTCGTCGGTCATGGCGTTATTGGTTCTCCGTTTTATAAGGTGGCTGCACTCATGCGGATCAAAAATGGTTCCAAACTTAAAGTGTGGCTTCTCAAACCAGTGCTGTCAACCGAACAATTCATTAAAGCAAGAAATTATATTGGGTTGGCATTCATATTAAGCAACAGTTAGTAATTATAGTGTAAAAGGCAGAATTACTGAACCGATTTTTCCAAATTCTATGTCAAAAAAATGACTTTTTTCGGGGTGCTGTCGGTAAAGTGAACCTCGTTTCTGTTTTCGGGATATAAAAGTCCTGTGCTGTTGCTGCGTTTGTGTTGGTGGTATGTTTTTTGCATCTTAACAGTGAATTCAAAAGTGCTGCAATTGAGTTGGCTGAGCCACATGATATGCCAGGTGTGACCATTGAAACGTTTATTTTTTGTTTGTTGCATAGTTTGTCAGCTGTTTGGGGGGCTTGTTTTGTCAAGTTCGGCAGCCCCACAACAGTTTGTGCTGAAAAAAATCGACAAACAGGATGAAGTAAATGTTACCCGGCTCATCCTTAAATTCAATAAGGTTCCCGAATTTAGCGTTAATACCTCGGGGCAGAAGCTGGAAATCGAGCTGCAGGATACCCTGCCTGGATCAGAAATGGTTTTTCCTGCTGAAGATGAACGGCTCGTGCGGGTGCTTATGGGGCAGGCAAAAGATAAATTGATGGTGTCGTTCCTTTTGCGGAGACCGCCATATTTTGTCAACACATCAAAAGAGTTACGTACCGGTCTCGTGACGATTGATGTTCATTGGCGTGATGCTCAGAACGCGATGCGTCCAGCGATTGCCCGTCGCCTTCCGGGGCAGATTTCTCAAATGGGTGGGGTTGGCCGACGGGGGATTGATTCGGAATATCGGGGTGACTGGTTACGCTTTTTTGATGAGTATGAACAACCGGTCACCATTCCTACTCAGTTACATTATACGATCCCTCCCTTTCCGGCCCTGGCACTTTTGGGGCCGGTTGATGATGTTTTGCCGGTTGAAGTAGAGGAATTGGTTGCCTCTGATGAGTGGGAAGCCGCTATTGCGGCATTGCGGAATATTGGTTTTGAATCTACCACCGGCCAGGAGAGAGCGCGTTTTTTGCTGTTGCTGTCTGAATTGGCGTTGAGAGGTGAAAAATATTCTCAGGCAGAGACAGTACTTGTGACCGCACAGGAGCTTATTCCAGAGGAGCAGACGTCTCTATCCGCGTATGCTCGGTTGCTGCATATGTATATTGCCGCACAACAGTTCAAGGACCCTTACGAGCTGATGGCCGCACTTGAATTGGAGGAGCCGCGGCAGGAAGGGGATCGTTTTCAGGCCTATTCCGAGTTGCTCCATGCTGAAATTGCGTTGGCGACAAACAATTTGCGCGGGGCACAGATCGTGCTCGATAGCCAGAAGAATCGCGGAGAAACGGAGCTGGTTAACCGTTATCAACAGCGTCAGGCTGATGTCTGGTTTGGTCTGGGGAATTATCCTCAGGCTGTTGCCCAGTATCAGTCGTTGTCGGATCAGCTCGCGGATTATCCCTACTCGTTGGCACGTTTCGCCATGGGACTGTATCGACAGAAAGATTATGACGGTGCCGTGGCTCAGTTGAAGCGGTTTCTTGAAGCCGCAGACGATCCGGAATCGCGCGACATGGCGCGCTACTTGCTCGCCATGTCGCTGATCCACCGCGACGATAAAGATGCCGGTTACGACTTGCTGCACCAGATTATTCCGGGAACACAGGGTGCGCTGTTGGCCAAAGCAAAGATTGCGGATTTAAGCATGGTCGTCGATGATTTTCACAGTCGTCGACGGGCATGGAATGAATATGGCGAATTGACGGATGAGATGGTGGACCGCAATCGTCGCGCCGAGATGCAGTTCAAGCATGCCCTGGGGTCTTATTTGCTGGGACTTCGCCTTGAGGCGGTCGAGGAGTTGCGGTTTTTACTGAAATCAGATCGCATGACGGACCTTGCCGGTCATGCGCAGGCGTTGTTGGCTGATATCCTCCCGGACCTGATCCAGGGGATGATTGAAGATAAAAAATATTTCAATGCCCTGGTGCTCGTTGAGCAGAATCGTGATCTGCTTGTCGCCAGCCAGAGAGATTTCGATTTTCTTATCGGCCTGGGCGAAGTGTTCTCACAACTTGAATTTTCTGACCGGGCAGTACGTTTATATCTGTATCTGCTTGATCATGCGTCAGATGAACAGCAGACCTCTCAGGTCTACACTCCGTTACTCAAGGCGTTGATGCAACAAAAGGCCTATTCACGCGTTGTGGAATATGCGGACCGTTATGCACAAGAGTATCCTGCGGGTGAGCAGTGGCCTGAGATCTTTCGCTTGAAAATGGAGGCGATGCTGGCAGAAGGACAGGAAGAGGCCGTGTTCAGCGCCTTGCAGGAAAAAGGACGACCCCAAACCGAGGCTCTCGATAAAATGCTGGCGCATCTGGCCTGGAAGCGCGGTGAGGTTGATCTTGTCTTGAGCAGTTTGTCTGATCGGATTGGTGACGACTTGTCCGGTGAAGATCCTGATGATCTTCTGGTTCTTGCTGAAGCGTATCGCACCAAGGGCAACCGTGCCCAGGCATTGAAACTTTTCCGCTATTTACAGCAAACCAGCTTTCGCGATCAGGCCATTTATCGCGAGGCTCAAATCCTGATTGTGCAGGGACGCCGTGGTGATGGATTAAAACTTTTGCGCCAATTGGTCGAAGAAGCTAAAAGCTCCGAATGGCGAGCACTGGCCGAGGAGACCTTGGCGATTGAACGCTTTGATCGCTGAATTGATCCGTAAAGAGAAGAGGTTGAACAATGATGACTTCAGGCATGATGGACAAAACAGCCCTGTTGCTAAAAAAATCAATGGACCTGCGTTTGCGCAACCAGCAGATAATTGCAGGAAACGTTGCCAATGCCCAGACGCCGGGATATCAGGCGAAAACATTTACCTTTGAAGATGCGCTTCGCCAGGCAGCCACCGGGGAAGGAACGGACATGACCGTAACACATCCCCGGCATATTTCGAGTCATGGTGGTTCTATAGAGCATGTGACCGGTACCGTCGGTGAGATTCGTGACACCTCCGGTTTAGGAGACCGAAATACCGTGGAAGTGGATCAGGAAATGGTCAATTTGGCTGAAAACCAGATCATGTACGAAGCGACCACGCAATTACTGAACAAAAAACTCAGTATTATCAAATACGTGGTTCAGGGAACATAGGAGATAATTTATGGATATCTTCACGTCGTTAAATATCAGTGCCTCAGCACTTAAGGCTCAACGTGTTCGCCTTGATACGATCAGCTCCAATATGGCCAATGCCGAAACCACGCGCACTCCGGAAGGGGGGCCGTATCGGCGCAAAATGGTTGTATTTGAACCCGCACAAGTGAGTTTTTCCGATCATTTATCCGCCAAAGAGAAAAGAGCGCTCAATGGTGTTCAGGTGAGCCAGATTCTTACCGAAGATTCTGAGCCCCGATTGATCTTTGATCCGAGCCATCCTGATGCCAATGCGGAGGGTTATGTTGCGTTGCCCAATATTGATCTGCTCAAAGAGACCACAGATATGATGTTGGCGACGCGAGCTTATGAGGCGAATATCACCACCATTAAGTCGGCGAAAAGAATGGCTCTCAAAGCCCTGGAAATTGGTAAATAGCTTAGATGATTGTTGATTGTGGTCAACAGGCTGTGAATAACGGATAGCGAGGTGCTGCCATGAAAGATATCTCTATTGATACTCATCTCAAATCGATGATGCCAAAGCTCAGTTTTGAGCAACAGGCACCGCAGAGCGGGTTTGCCGATATGTTGACTCAGGCGATTGATCAGACCAATAAAGCACAAGTGGATGCGAACAATGCCGTTACCGATCTGGTTACGGGCAAAGCCGATAATTTGCATGAAGTCATGCTGTCGATGGAAGAGGCCGATGTCTCCATGCGGATGCTGGTGCAGATTCGTAATAAAGTCGTGGATGCCTACAAAGAAATTATCCAGATGCAGGTGTGAGGCTGGTGGATGTCCTTTTTAGACGGTTCTGCAATGGAGTGTTCATAAATCATGGCTGATGAGACCAAAGGAAATATGTTTTCGGCAATTAAAGGCTGGCCGCTGTCGCGGAAAATCAGTCTTGTTGCCGTTATGCTGTTTTCGATGACACTGTTTGCGTTGATCATCATGCAGGCGCGGCATACGGATTATCAGTTGCTGTTTGCCAATCTGTCGGAAAATGATGCGTCATCCATTGTTACCTGGTTGAAAGAACAAAAAGTTCCTTACGAACTGCGTAGCGGCGGACAATCTGTCTATGTTCCAGCCGAACGCGTCTATGAAACCCGCCTGGATTTGGCTGGCGCAGGCTTGCCTCAAGGTGGTGGCGTCGGCTTTGAAATCTTTGACAAACAAAGTCTTGGTATTACGGATTTTGTTCAGAAGGTTAACTATCTGCGGGCCATGCAGGGGGAGCTGTCGCGTACGGTCGCCTCATTGTCGCCGGTCTCCGCAGCCCGTGTCCATCTGGCCTTGCCGCAAAAACGACTGTTTAAAAGTGAGCAGCAACGTGTGACGGCGTCCATTATCGTTAAGTTGGCTCCGGGAAGATCGCTAAAAGAATCGCAAGTCCAAGGAATCGTGAATCTTGTTGCCGGCAGCGTTGAAGGGCTTGAACCGGAGTATGTAACCGTTGTTGATGCCGGCGGGAAAGTGTTATCGAAAAAGCCGGATGAAGGGCTGAGTGGCCCGATGACACCGGGCATGCTTGAATACCAACGCGCTGTCGAGCGGCAGATGGAAACCCGAGCACAGGCGATGTTGGATCGCGCTCTTGGCATGGCGAATTCATTGGTCAAGGTAACAGCGGTGCTGGACTTTGCCCAGGTGGAAAAACTCGAAGAGTTGTACGATCCCAAAAGTGCTGTTCCTCGCAGTGAACAGCTTCAAGAACAAAAAGAGGGTGCTGGAAGTGCTGGTGGTGGCGTGCCGGGAGTGCAGGCGAATCTTGGTGGCGGGGTGAACACCGCAGGTGGCGGTGGTTCGAACAGTTCAAGTACCGCAGAAACAACGAACTACGAAATCAGCAAGGTGGTCAATCGTACTGTGGCACCGGTTGGAACGATTAAGCATTTGTCCGTCTCTGTGCTGGTTGCCGATAAGATGGCTCAGCCGGAAGGCGAAGGCGCTGATCCGGTGATGACGCCACGTTCGGAGCAGGAACTGCGCACGATCGAAAAAATGGTGCAAAGTGCTCTGGGAATTGATAAAACCCGCGGTGATCAACTGAATGTTGTGTCGATGCCGTTTGCCGATGAGTTTTATGAAAAACCGCAGATTCTTGAGCCGAGTGTCTCGGATCAGCTATACGTTTATATGCCTTTACTCAAATATGTCCTTGCCGGCCTTGGGGCGTTGGTCATGTATCTGATGCTGGTTCGTCCGGCGTTGAAAACGCTCAAATCTGAGGCCACCGTGCAGCATTTTAAAACCGTTAAAGAGCTTGAAGAGGAGATGGCTGCCGGACGTAGCGCGACCGTGCAGCTGGATCCGACTGAACAGATGCGCCAGAATATTCTCAAAGCCGAACATTCCCCTGCCCAGGTCATTCGCACCTGGATGAGTGATCAAGAGTAACGACCATGAATATGGAAGAGTTGCAGTTTAATCGCATGTCCGGCATCGAAAAGGCGGCCGTGCTGCTCATGTGTCTTGGTGAATCAGCGACAGCGAAAGTGTTTTCCGAACTTGAGGAAAATGAAATCCGCATGTTGACACGGGTCATGATCAACATTGACCATATCCCTGCTGATCTGGCCAACGATGTGATGGCTGAATTTCATCAGGCGCAGAAAAAAAATCCCGGCATGTACATCAAAAGTGAAGAATTTATTCGCAACGCCATTGCCGGAACCGGCGATCAGAACGGGGATGAACTGCTCAGTGAAATTCTCAGCGGCGTTGAGTCCCGTCCTTTGGAAACGATTGCGACGATGCAACCGCGTATGGTCGCCAGTCTGCTCGAAAATGAGCATCCCCAGACTTTGGCCCTGATTCTTTCCACACAACGCTCCGACCATACCAGTAAAGTTCTAAAGTTCCTTCCGGATGAGTTGGCGGGCGATGTCATGTATCGGATCGCCAAGATTGACAAAGTTATGCCGGAGGTTATTGCTCAAATCGAGGAGGCCCTGCGCCGCGAAATCGGTGGTGTCAGTAAGAAAGAACAGCAGGAAGTCGGCGGTGTGGACAAAGTGGTCGACATTCTTGGCCGCATGGAGAAAGGTTCGGACCGCAAGATTGTCGACAGTATCGAAGTGGCTGATCCTGAACTGGCTGAGTCCATTCGCAAGAAAATGTTCACCTTCAGTGATCTGGTCAGTATTGATAATCGCGCCATGCAGATGATTTTGCGTGAAATCAACAACGATACCTTGACTTTGGCGTTGAAAACCGCGACGGATGATCTGAAGAACAAGATCTTCTCCAATATCTCCAATCGCGCCGCTGAGATGATTCAAGAAGATTTGGAAGCCATGGGACCTGTCCGCCTTTCCGATGTTGAAGCCATGCAACAGACGATTGTTAAGCTGGCCTTGAAGCTTGAAGAGGAAGGACAGATTGTGATTCCTGGACGAGGAGCCGGCGATGTCCTCGTCTAAAATTCTTCGAGATGCCAAAGTCAAATGTCAGTGCGTGGCCATGGCCGATCTCAGTGAGGTTGTCCAGGCTCAGAAGGGCAGCTTCACTGTCACCGAATGCCCACAGGAATCGGTTGTTATACCAACGGAAGCTCTCTCTGCAGGACAACCCTCTGCGCCGGTCGAAGTCGCTCCGGCAATCGACATTGAAGCGATTCGCCAGGAAGGGTATGTCGAAGGCAAACAGGCTGGACTGGATGAGGCCAATGCTCAGTTGTCCAAGGCAACAAAGGCGCTGGCCGAAGCGTGTCGGCAACTCAGTGGACAACGCCAGAAGATGCTGGATGGCAGCCGAGAAGATATGTTGCGCATTGTCTTGGTGATTGCAGAAAAAGTTGTTTTGGCCGAACTGTCGGCTCATCGAGAGGCCATTAATCGTACGATACAACAGGCCATCCAAGCTGCCGTCAGCGCAGAAGAGTTCCATATTAAAATCAACCCGGAGGACATGGAGGTTGTTCAGGAGCACAAGCCGCTCTTTATTGCCAGTCTGACGGGACTGACCAATATCGAGTTTGTTGCCGATCCTTCCGTCACCGCGGGTGGTTGCATACTTGAATCCCCTGTTGGACGGGTCGATGCAACCATCGAAGCGCAGATGGAGGAGATTACGCAAGCCCTGCGTGAAGCCGTCAGCGGAGAATAGATGTCCCAGATCGAAGCACGTATCAGATCCTGCAACACCTTGCGGGTATGGGGTAAAGTTACCAAGATCGTTGGTCTGGTGATTGAGGGCTATTGCCCTTCGTCATCCGTCGGGACCATGTGTGAAGTGTTGCCACTGACGGGTGGTGATCCTATTGCCGCTGAGGTCGTCGGTTTTCGTGAAGGCTTGGCGTTACTGATGCCTTTGGGGGAATTGCGTGGACTTGGCCCCGGCAGTCTGATCCGGGTGCTGCGCACCAGTGCGACCATGCCGGTTGGTGATGCCATGCTGGGCCGAGTTCTTGATGCGATGGGACAGGCGATCGATGGGTTGCCCAGCCCGGTCCTGGATCAGGAAATGCCGGTTTATGCTCTGCCCCCGGGCCCGATGCAGCGCAAAAAAATTTCTGAGCCTCTTGATCTCGGCGTTCGGGCTATCAACGGTCTTCTCACCTGTGGCCGTGGGCAGAGGATGGGGATCATGGCCGGATCTGGTGTCGGTAAAAGTGTCTTGCTCGGAACCATGGCCAAGCATTCTCAGTCCGACATCAACGTGATTGCTCTGATTGGAGAGCGTGGCCGTGAGGTGCGCGAGTTTATCGAGCGCGACCTCGGTGAAGAAGGCTTGGCACGCTCCGTCGTTCTGGTGGCCACGTCCGATCAGTCTCCTCTGTTGCGTATGCGTGGTGCCTTTGTCGCAACAACACTGGCAGAGTACTTTTGTCAGCAGGGGCATAATGTGTTGCTGATGATGGATTCGGTAACACGATTTGCCATGGCCATGCGTGAAGTGGGGTTGGCCATTGGTGAGCCTCCGACCACCAAAGGTTATACGCCATCGGTGTTTGCCACTTTGCCGAAATTACTCGAACGTGCCGGAAGTTTTAAAGGCCAGGGAAGTATTACCGGACTTTATACTGTGCTGGTTGAGGGCGATGACATGAATGAGCCGATTGCCGACTCGGTTCGTTCGATCCTTGATGGACATATTGTCCTGTCGCGTGATTTGGCCGCGAAGAACCACTATCCCTGTATCGATATTCTTCATTCAGCCAGTCGTGTCATGCGTGACATTGTTGATTCAGATCATGCGCAGTGTGCCGCCCAGATCCGAGAGATTCTGGCCACACATAAAGAAGCTGAAGATCTGATCAATATTGGTGCGTATGTCGCGGGGAGTAACGCAAAAATCGATTATGCCATTTCCCGGATTGATGCCGTCAACCAGTTTCTGCGTCAGGGCATGGATGAACGCGATGACTTGATTGGCACCGTCGATGCCATGAACAAGCTCGTTCTGGATCGGCGTAGCCAACCTCGCGAAGCATAGGCGGATTTTATTCCCATCCGTTAAGAACGCCTTTGTTTTCCTGTGTTTAAACGTCCCACGCCTCCAGTTTCAATGCACGACCATTCTTTGATTCCCGTACAGACATCAGCAAAATACTGCTTATGATTTACCCTCTTGCAACCGAAGAGAACCTTATTGATTTTATTCGGTTTATGGACACTCCCGTTTTTTGTGGAAGAAAGAATGAAACCTTTCAAGCTTCAAGTTGTTCTTGAACATCGTCAGCGCCTTGTTGATCAGGCTCGTCAGCACCTGGCCAAAGCCCTTCAAGAAGAAAAAAAGGTGGTTGATGCGTTAGCCGAATGCCGTCACCAACTTGACCAGGTGGCCAAGGATTATGAGCTGCGTCAGCAGCAGGGTATGCTGGCGCATGAATTCATGCTTTATGAAAACCAGCTAAACCATCAGCGAGATCGATTGGAGCGCTTACAGGAGCAATTGACCCTTGCCCGACAGCACGTTGTGGCCAGTCGTAAAGCTCTTGAAGAAGCCAGTCGTGAAAAAAAATTGCTCGAAAAGGTCAAGGAAAAGCAACAGCGTGCCGAAATAAAAGAGCAGCAACGCCGTGAAATGGCAGAAATTGATGAAATTGCCATTTTGTTTCGAGATGAGGATGAATCATGAAAAAAGGATTTTTCGTTGTTCTATTGCTCGTGATGCTGGCATCAGCAGCCCGTTTCAGTGCTGCGGTGGAAGATTTTCAGGATCTGGACACTGAAATCGGTTCGGTGGAGGAACGTCGACTGATCGTGCAGCTCAATGAACAACGCCAGCGTAACGAGGAACAGCTTAAGGAAATTGAACAGAAAAAAATAGAACTAAACCTGTTGCGTACGGAAGTCGATAAGAAGCTCGACGAATTGAATACATTACGCCGTCAGGTTGAAAAACTTCTGGCGGAAAAAGATGCGCGGGAATTGGCAAAAATCGCCGAACTCAGTCAGATGTACAACAAAATGGATTCGGCACAGGCGGCACGCATCATACAGGAACTTGACCGGGAGCTGGCCATTGGCATTCTCGGCGGCATGAAAGCAAAAAGTGCCGGAAAAGTTCTGGCAAATATTGGCGGAGAGAAGGCAGCCAGCCTGAGTGCCGCTTATGCAACATTAAAAAAAGACTGATTGTTTACCAGTATGAGGCACCCACGGATGGGTCGCCAAAGTCAAGGTGCATGATGATCTCCCTTGATTTTGACAGCAGGATCGTTGTTGCGATCATGCCTTGTTGAAAGCAGCTCCGGATGAGCGGTTTTTGACGCCCAGACAATTTTTAGGAGGAGTTGAATGCAAACTCTACCGATTACGACCCAGACCGTGGCCTCAAAGTCGACCTCCACTCGAACCGTAAACTCCGGTTCCGACACCAGTGACTTTTTGCCCACCCTGAACAAAGCTGAAGCGAAGACTTCGACGCGCGCCGAACGCAGTGATTCTACACGCGAGACGAAAGAAACCACGTCACGTCATGACGCCAAAACCCAAAAACAGGATGACGATTACGAAACTCGCCAATCGAGCCGGAAGCAGGATTCGGAGGACTCGGTTGTTGAGGAATCAAGCAGTGACACGACGACGGATCAACGCGTGGCTCAAAAAGATGAAACGTCTGATGTCGCCGAGCAGAAGACCGCAGACGATGATACCTCCGATGATGCCGGCGATATGACCGATGCCGTTGTTGCCGTTGCTGCGGAAGTTGAAACGGTAAACGATGACGCGTTGCTTGTCACTGAAGAGCTTCAAGGGACCTCGACGGATGATCTAGTCGCCGAGAGTGACGTGACAGATGACGTGATCGTTGATCAGGTCGGACCTCGTGTCCATGATGAGCAGCGTCAACAGGTTGTTGGCCCTGACCGTGCTGCCGAGGTTAAAGCCGCACAGGCAACGGAAAAATCCCAGGCTGCTGCTGTTCAGAACGAGGGTGGCAACGAGGAGATGGATGACGCGCTTCTGGCGCAGAAAATTAAAGAACAGCTGGTGCAACCCACCTCCATCAAAGCGGAATCCGTGCAAGTTGCGGCTCAGTCCATGGCGCAGATGAAACAAGTTATCCAGACGCCCGTCGAAGTTGTTGACGGCATTGAGGGCTTGAATGCGCAAAGCGAAGAACCCACCGGAAAGATCACGGATCCCCGTTTTGCCAGTCTGCTGAACCGTCAGGATGTGGAAACCGTACTTCGCCAGCGTCAGACCCCAGCGCAAGTGGCGGCTAACCCGAATGGCCTCGCGGCCAATGGCAGTGATTCTCTGGCCGAGTCATTATTGAATGCAACCAGTGCAGACGGTGATGACGCGGTTCAAATGACAACCGCCAAGCCGAACGCTGCTCTCGATGCTCTGCTGCAGCGTGCGGGTGCCGATGGAAGCGTGCAGTCTGATGCGCAAGCCGCCGTTGCCCATACGCCACATCAACAGACCACGGCAACGACTTCAACCTTTGCCTTGGGGCAACGCCAGCCGGTGAACGTTCCGGACAGCCATATTGTCAATCAGACTGTTGAACATCTGTCCATTCATGCCCGTGGTGAAAGCAGCACCGTAACGGTCCGGTTGCATCCTGAAGAGCTGGGTGAGTTGCAGCTGCGCATGGTGATGGAGGGTGATCAGCTCAAAGTTCATCTCCATGCTCAGAGTCAGCAGGTTCAGGATGTGCTTGAGCGAAACTTCCCGCGTCTTCGTGATGCACTGCAGGATCAGGGGCTGACCGTTGAAGATTTTCAGGTCAGTGTTGATTCAGGGAACGCTGAGCAACAACAATCATTTAGTCAGCACGGCCAGAATAATGGCCGGGGCTCCGTTGCCGTCGCCATGGATGCGGATATGATGGCACAGGTTGCCGAAGTCGTGCCCGGAGTGGCCATCGACTCCAGCCAGGGAATTAGTGTGCGGATTTAGTCCGTAGGAGGTGAATGATGGCAGAAGTATCCAGTACCACATCATCATCCAATGCCCAGCTTAGCTCGGCATTATCATCAGGGCCGAACTCCCTGGGTAAGGATGATTTTCTGACGCTGATGGTCGAACAGTTGAAAAACCAGGATCCGATGAATCCTTCAGACGCGACGGAGTTTACCGCACAGCTCGCTCAGTTCAGTTCTCTGGAGCAGTTGTTCAATGTTAATGACAACCTCGAGAGCATGGGGGACACCTCCAGTGAGGTGCAACGCCTTTCCGCTCTGGCCCTGATCGGGACCGATGTGGTGACGACCTCCTCGGAATTTGAATATTCAGGAGATGAAGTCCTGTTCGGTTATGAACTCGATGCACCGGCGACGGAAGGTAGCCTGTATATCCGCAATGCGGCTGGAAGCACTGTCGCCACCTGTTCATTGACTGAATTGAGCAGCGGCCGTCATTTTCTGGGCTGGGATGGAACCGATGACAGTGGGAACCCCCTGCCGGAGGGAACCTATACTTTGGGTGTTTCGGCCTATAACGGTGACGACGCTGTCGCCACAACCGCCATGGTGCGTAGCCGCGTCATCGGTGTCGATTTGGTTGAAGGCGCGGATGTGCTGGTGACAACTGCCGGTGAGTACAGCCTCGCTGAAGTGGAAAGCGTTCGTAATACCCAATCACTTTAACGTTTTAGTTTTCAACATAATAACCGGGCCGGTCCTCGTGTAGGGGGCCCGAGATCAGCCACTGTCTGTGGCGGGTCAAGGGAGGAAAATATGGGAATCCAGAGTTCTTTGTTCAGTGGTGTCAGTGGCTTGAATGCAAACGGTAATGCTCTGACGGTGTTGGGCAACAATATTGCCAACAGTAATACGATCGGTTTTAAATCAAGTCGGACCATTTTCTCCGACTTGCTTTCCGCTGAAGTTGCCGGATCCGGCGGAGCCTCTCAGGTCGGTCGTGGTGCCGGTCTGTCCACGGTTGACAATATTTTCAGCCAGGGGACCTTTGAGACCACAGAATCCAATACCGACCTCGCTATCGAAGGTCCGGGCTTCTTTATGGTCAGCGACCCGGATGAGGCAACCATCTATTACACCCGTGCCGGTGCATTCAATTTTGATGAGACCGGTACTCTGGTGAATCCGGAAGGCTATGCTGTCCAGGGCTATTATCTCAACGATGCTGGTGAGACTGTCGGCGATATTACCGATCTGCAGATTGAAACCCGTTCCTTCTCTCCGGCAAACCCGACATCGAAAATTACCCTGGCGACCAACCTGAATGCCAATTCAACCTATTTGGGAACGCAAGGGGATGGGGTGTCACCTTTTGATGTGACGGATCCCGCTGATACCAGTAACTATGCGTCCTCTGTACGTATTTTTGACTCACTTGGCCGTGAGCATCTGGTAACGACCTATTTTAATAAGCTGGATCCAGATGGAAACCCCGACGGTATTATGCAGTGGGAATCGCATACCGTGGTTTCCGGTGCCGACGTGCAGGACCCGGTGGTCGATGAGTTCGTTGAAGTCGGTCGCAGTATCCTGTCGTTTGATACCGGTGGTCGTCTGGTCAACGTGCTGGATATCGGCTCGACGATTGCTGCTGGGGCATCAACCGATGCTGAGCGTGTTTATGATGCCGATGGAGACCTCTATGAGTCTTCAGCAACCGCTGATCCTGTGACGGGGGATGCCTATCCTTTGACCACCGACGTTGATGTGATTGATCCACAGCCGACCATGAGCACTGTTGCTGGTGGTTTGAGTTGGGTGAATGAAGCGGAACCGACACAACAGATGGCTATCACGTTTGGTGCGACCCAGTATTCCAGTGAGTCCGATGTTATTTCGCAAACACAGGATGGTTACTCAACGGGTACGCTGGTCAGTCTGACCGTTGATAATGATGGCAACATTCTCGGTAACTACTCCAACGGTGAGCCGCGCAAGCTGGCCCGGATTGCCCTGGCTAAATTTTCCAATCCCGTTGGTCTGGATAAGGCCGGTAACAATCTCTATATGGCCACAGACGACTCCGGTTCTGCGATTGTCGGTACGGTCGGCTCAGGTGTTGGCAAGATTTTTACCAACTCCCTGGAGATGTCCAATGTCGATTTGGCCCAGGAATTTGTTAAAATGATCACGACGCAACGCGGTTTTCAGGCGAACTCGAAAATCATCACGACCACGGACGAGTTACTTGGTGAGCTGATCAATTTGAAGCGTTAATTAATTCGGGTCTAGCCGCCTGATTTCATCGGAAAAAAGCCGAAAAAACCTTCCCTGCGTTTTTTCGGCTTTTTTCTTTTTCTTTCATGAAGTCAAGAACAAAAAGGAACTTATCTATTTCATATCCCACCATAACGGTGTAAAATGACCGTTTAATAAACTATAATGCTAAAAATTGGACACGGATGTCCCGCTTGACATTAAAGTGCAGACCAACTGAAGGTTGAACGCTCTATGGATATTTCAACAATATTAGGTGCTGTGGCCGCATTCGGCCTGATGATTGCCGCTATGATGAACGGCGGCTCCATTCTGCTGTTCATCGACCCGGCTTCTTTGATGATTGTCGGCGGAGGGACTATTGGATCGACCCTGATTCACTATCCGTTCAAAGAATTTTTTCGCGCAATTTCCGTCGCCAAAAAGACCCTGTTTCACAAAGAGCAGGCCCCGGGCGAAATTATCGCCCAACTCATCGAATATGCCGGCAAAGCACGTAAGGAAGGGATTCTTTCCTTGCAGTCGGTCATGTCCAAGGTTGAAGATCCCTTTTTTCTTAAAGGACTGCAGATGGCTGTTGATGGCCAGGAACCCGAAGCCTTGCGGGATATGATGGAGCGGGAACTGGAATATGTCCAGGAACGTCATGAGAGTGGTGCGGATATTTTTACCACCATGGCGGCTTATGCTCCGGCCATGGGGATGATCGGTACCCTGATCGGTCTGGTGCAGATGCTGCAGACCATGGACGATCCAGCGTCGATTGGCCCGGCGATGGCGGTTGCGTTGTTGACTACCTTCTATGGTGCCGTTGCGGCTAACGTTCTGTTTACACCGATGGCCGGTAAGCTGAAACATCGCTCGGCAGCAGAAATGCTATGCAAAACGTTGATTGCCGAGGGGATGAATTCGATTCTTGCCGGTGAGAATCCCCGGGTTATGGAGCAACGTCTCCATGCCTTTGTTGCACCGAACCTGCGCGAAAGCAACTTTAAGAAGTAGCGTCGGCATTTTCGAACTGACGACAGTTAACGGAGAGTCTGTTGGCCAAGAAGCCCAAAAAACAATCAGGCGGTGCCCCGGAATGGATGGTCACCTACAGCGATATGGTCACCCTGTTATTGACCTTTTTCGTCCTGTTGTTGTCGATGGCCAATATGGACCAGATCAAATTCAGTCAGGCGGCAGGCTCACTTAAAGGGGCGTTTGGCGTGTTTGGCGGTAAGGACCGGAAGGAGATTTCACCCCCCTCTCTGGTTGAAATCGCTCCGGTTCATGATGATCTGGTCCAGCGTCTTTATACCCGTATCATGACGCAAATGAATCGTTTGCGGATGGACCCCTCGATCAAAGTGGTAAAGGATCGTGGTGCGGTGATCCTGCAAATCAACGATTCGATCCTTTTTGCTCCGGGTTCTTCAACGCTGAAGCCTGAAGCGTTCCCGGTCTTGTCCAAAGTTGCCGAACTTATCCGCCCGCTGCCGCTGTCTGCTCGCATTGAAGGGCACACCGATGACGTTCCTTTTGGCCGTGAAGACATGACCAACTGGGATCTCTCAGTCGATCGCGCAATTTCTGTGCTGAAATATTTCCAGAAGAACGACCTGTTGCCATTGAATCGCATGTCGGCGGTTGGCTATGGATCAGAAAAACCGCTGGTGCCGAATGACTCCCCTGAGAATAGGGCGAAGAATCGCCGGGTTGAATTCGTTTTGGAAAGTTTGGGTGATTATCGTGAGGAGTTACCCTATCTGATTGACGCCAACGAGCAATTGCCGTTTTGACCGGCGTTATGCAAGCGCATGATCCATAACCAGTAATGATCAATCTGTTGATGAAATAAGAAGAAAGGCACTAAGAATTATGGCTGATGAGGATAAGCAGGAAAAAGGCGGTAAAAGCAAAATGATGTTATTCGTCATTCTGGGCGTGGTCGTTTTGCTGATTGCCGTAGGTGTCGCCGCTTATCTGCTTGGCTCGCGTTCTGCACAGCAGGCTCCGGCCGGAGAGGCTGCCCAAGTGGAAGATACGACGACAGCTGAAGGTGTCGGCCCGATGGTGGATATTACTGATTTTATTATTAATATCCTCGATAAAAACGAGACGCGATACCTTAAGGCGGCAATCACTTTGGAGCTGGAGAACGAAGAGACCGTTGCCGAAGTGAATGAGCGTATGCCACAGATTCGTGACTCCATCCTGCTATTGATCGGCAACAAGACGTTTGCCGAACTCAATGATCTTCAAGGAAAACTTCAACTGCGCGCGGAAATTATTGTTCGCCTCAACAAGTTGTTGAAAAAGGGCAAAGTCAAAGGGATCTATTTTACAGAATTTGTAGTCCAATAGGGGGCGTTCTTGGAGCGGATTCTCTCCAAAGAGGAGATTGCCGAGCTTTTATCGGCGGTTAAGGACGGGACGCTTGATGCGGAGCTCGAGAGCAGTGATGAAGACTTCTCTCCGGGACCGCGCACCGTTTCCAGTTTCAGCCTGGTGCAAAGCAAGGGGCAGGGCGCGTTGCGCCTGGCCAACTTTGACATCCTGCTGGATGGATTTGCCCGGAACCTGTCGTTTTCTCTGTCAAATCGCCTGCAGCGTGCCGTCAGTGTGCTCAGAGAGAGCATCTCTTCTCTGGAGTATGAAACCCTGATCCATGAATGCAGCAACCACGAGTTGTATGGCATCATCACCCTTGATCCGCTGAAGAAAAATGGTTTGCTTATTTTTGATGCGAACATCTCGTTTGCCCAGGTAGAGATCATGCTGGGCGGTGTTGCCGAACACGCCGGGGATATTCCCAACCGATCGATGACGTCGATAGAGACCAACATCCTCAAAGATGTCATTCAGGAAAGTTGTTTCGAGCTCAATAAGGCGTTTTCGCCGATTGAGTCCCTTGAATCTGAACTGGTCCGCGTTGAAAGTAACCCGCGGCTGGTGACGATTGTTCCATCTGACACCGAAATGATGGTGGCCTCCTTCCGTGTTAAGATCAATGAAATCAGTGGATTACTCCGACTGGTAATTCCCTATTCTTCTCTGGATCCGATTCGCGAAAAACTTAAAAGTGAACTGGGTGCCAGTAGCCCCGGAGGTCAGTGGCGCAGTCATCTGGCTCAGGAGGTTGAAGATATGGAGGTTGCTCTGTCAGCCAGTCTGGCGCAAATCACACTGAATGTGCGTGAGATTCTGGATCTGCGGGTGGGCGATATCCTGCAGCTAGACTGCTCTGTCGATCAGCCGGTCTCGATCATGGTGGAGGGGAAAAAGAAGTTTTCCGGACTGGCAGGACTTCGCGATGGGAAAAAAGCGGTACGCGTTTTAAAACGTTCAACGAAGAGGAGATAAGCGGATGGAAGAAACCGAGGCAGCAGCCAAGTCGGCCCCGGAAGTGGCAGCGAGTCATGATGAGGATCTGAAGAATCTGGAATTGTTACTGGATATTCCTCTCGATGTGTCTGTTGAAGTTGGACGGACGAAAATTCTCGTGCGTGAGCTGTTGCAGATGGATGAAGGCTATGTCATCGACTTGGGTAAAAATGCCAATGAACCTCTCGATGTCTATGTCAATTCACGACTGATCGCCCGGGGTGAAGTTGTGCTGGTCGATGATAAGCTGGGTCTGCGATTGACCGATGTGATCAGCCCTGCTGAGCGGATTGAAAAACTGGCCTGATGACCGTGAAAATAGCTTTCGCTACATTCGTCTCTCTGGTTTATGCATCCTCTGTTTGGGCTGCCAGCGGCCAGGATCTTGAACTGATACCGATGAGCCTCAAGGTGCTCGCCTCGTTGGCGATTGTGTTGGGGCTCGTTCTGTTTCTTTACGCTGTCATGAAGAGGGGAAATCTGGTCCCCGGTGCAAAAGGCGGCGAAATTCGCATTGTCGAAATTCGTCACCTAGCCCCTAAGAAAACCCTCTATCTGGTTGAAGTCAAAGACAAGACCCTGCTGATTGGTGCAACAGCCGAGCGTTTGGAAGCCTTGGCTCAATGGCCGTCGCAAAGTGCAGAGCCATTTGCTGAGGTACTCAGTGCAACGGAAAAGCAAACCTCAGGAGAAGAGGTATGAAGATAATTCGTCTCTCTCTCTCGGCGTGCTTCGCCCTGCTGGCATCTCCGGCCTGGTCGATTGATTTGCCGACTTTGACCCTCGGTGTGCAGAATGCTGCGACACCCAATGAAGTGTCGATGGCCGTGCAGATTTTGTTGGTGTTGACGATCTTGTCGGTGGCTCCGGCGATTCTGCTAATGACCACGGCATTTGTGCGTGTCGTCATCGTGCTGTCTTTTATTCGTCAGGCCATGGGCACACAGCAGATGCCACCGAATCAGGTGATTGTCGGTCTGTCGTTGTTTCTGACTTTTTTCATCATGGCACCGGTGTACAGCGTGGTGAACGAAAAAGCCGTCCAACCCTATCTTGCCGGTAAAATCGATCAGGCCCAGGCTTTGACCGAAGCCGTTACTCCGGTCCGGGCGTTTATGTATTCCCAGACACGGGAAAAAGATCTGGCCTTGTTGGTTGATATTGCCGGAAATGATCAACCGGACACGATTGAAGATGTGCCGACGACCACACTGATTCCCGCATTTATGCTGTCGGAACTCAATCGGGCCTTTCAGATCGGTTTCATGGTGTATGTGCCGTTTCTGGTCATTGACATGGTCGTGGCATCGGTGTTGATGTCCATGGGGATGATGATGTTGCCACCACCGATCATTTCATTGCCGTTCAAATTGCTGCTGTTTGTGCTTGTTGATGGCTGGGGCCTGGTGGTCGGTTCTCTGGTCAAGAGTTTTTCTTGATTCAGATCTACTGAGCTGACCGAACACGTTTGATTGTTGCCTGCTCTTCAAGGAGATTGTGATGACACCGGAATTTGTAATTGACCTCGGGCGCAATGCCGTCAAAACCGTGTTGTTAATCTCCTCACCCATGTTGTTGTCCGGTCTGATTATCGGTTTGCTGGTGAGTATTTTTCAGGCGGCAACCCAAATCAATGAACAGACCATGACCTTTATCCCTAAAATTGTTGCGGTTCTGGTCTCACTGATTCTGTTTGCACCGTGGATCATCCGTATCATGCTGGCGTTCACAGAGAATGTTTTTCAGGGGATCACCCTGCTCGGGGGATAACGTGCCGTGGAGCTGCTGTTATTCCCGGTCGAAAAACTGCAACTGGCTCTGATCTGTCTGGCGCGTGTTGCTGCGATTCTCGGCAGCATGCCGGTGTTCGGCAGTGGGCAGGTGCCTGCTCGGGCCAAGCTGATTTTGGCCCTGTTCATGACCTTTTTGATTTTTCCCGGTGTTGAGCCACTGCTTCCATCCTACTCGTTTGACCCGCTGCCGCTGATGTTGTTAATCGCCAACGAAGCCCTGCTCGGTATTATGATGGGGTTCATTGCCCGGTTGATTTTTACTGCGGTCGAATTTGGTGGGACGATTGTCGGTTATCAGATGGGATTTGCTGCGGCCAACGTCTATGATCCGCAGAATCAGCGGCAGGTCTCTCTGGTGTCGCAATTCCAAAATGTTTTTGCCATTCTGGTGTTTCTGGCGCTGGATGTTCATCATCTTTTTATTCAGGCGTTGGTTGATTCCTATAGTCAGTTGCCGCCGGGGCTTCTGGATTTTTCATCCGAGGCGGTTCCGTTTATCATGGAATTGACCGGACACATGTTTGTTCTGGCCATCCGCTTCAGCGCGCCGATTCTGGCAGTTTTACTGCTATCGGGGCTGGTGCTGGGGATTCTGGCTCGGGTGTTTCCGCAATTAAATGTTTTTCTGCTGTCGTTTCCGATCAACATCGGGATGGCGTTTATCATTATCGGTCTGACCATGAACATGGTTGTGGCCATGCTCAACCGGGAGTTTTTCTCGCTTCCGGAAACCTTTGAACGCTTGCTGTATTATCTGGGGCAGTGACGATGATCGGCGGTTTTCTGATTGCTGATTGCAGGAGCTTGGATGGCTGAGGAGTCTGGACAGGAACGGACAGAAGACGCCACCAGTAAGCGGCGGGAGGATTTTCGCAAGAAAGGTCAAGTGGCCCAGAGTAAGGAGGTCAACACGGCCGCCTTGCTAAGCCTGTCGCTGCTGCTGTGGTATTTTTACGGTGGCTCCTTTTGGGGCCAGTTGTCATGGCTTGTGGCCCATTTTTGGGAGCAGTCCGGCTCCTTGGCGGTCACGCCCCAATCTGTCGTTCAGATCCTGTTGTTTGTTTTGCAAAAAACCGCCTTACTGTTGTCGCCACTGTTTCTCATGGTTCTGGTCGTCGGTTTCTTTGCCAGTTTTCTCCAGATTGGCTGGTTGTTTACCGGCAAACCCCTGATGCCGGATCTGACCAAGCTGGACCCGATCAAAGGGGCCTCCCGTTTCATCTCCAAACGCTCCCTCGTTGAGCTGGTTAAATCCCTGGCCAAAGTTGCTCTGGTTGGTTACGTCGCCTATAAAACGGTGTACAGCGAGTTTGACAATGCTCTGTATCTCGTGGATATGGATGTCATTGAAACCGTTTATTACGTCGCACGAGTCGCTATGGCTGTTCTGATGAAAAGTTGCGGCATTATGATTCTGCTCGCTCTTCTTGATTTCATGTTTGTCCGCTGGGAGATGGAAGAGAAGATGAAGATGACCAAGCAGGAACAGAAAGAGGAATTCAAGGAAAGCGAGGGCGATCCTCACCTTAAAGCGCGAGTCCGTTCAATTCAGCATCAGATGGCTCGGCGTCGAATGATGTCCGAGGTTCCCAAAGCTGATGTCGTTATTACCAACCCGACCCACCTTTCTGTGGCGTTGCAATACGTCCAGGGCGAAATGGATGCGCCGATCATTATCGCCAAAGGGGCGGACAACCTTGCCATGAAAATTCGCGAAATCGCCAAAGAAAATGACGTTCCTTTGGTTGAAAATGTCGATGTGGCACGAGCTTTGTATAAAGTAGAGGTTGGGGAAGTGGTTCCCGAGCAAATGTTTCAGGCCGTGGCGGAAATCCTGGCTTATGTGTACAGCCTCAAACGCAAATCATGACAGTTTTTTGTCAAAAGCCATCCGTGGCTTTTTGTCCGCCCGGTTTAGAAAAAAGCAATTTTCAAAACCTCACAAAATGACCGGGTGTCAACACCTCCATCATTTTGTTCGCCTGTCCAAGGGCCCGCGAGTCTTTTTTACATAAGGCTCTTTAGACAAAACATGTGATCAAATAATTCATGCTTGAAGCTCTCGCTGAAAATAAGTGGTTTCGTCTGATTGTCCGCAGTGACATCATGGTCTCGCTCGGCCTGGTGATGGTGTTGATGCTGATGATCATTCCGCTGCCGCCGGTTCTGCTCGATATTTTTCTGTCGTTGAATATTACGCTGGCGTTGCTGATATTGATCATCAGCTTGTACACGGCGAAGTCTGTCGAGTTTGCCGTCTTCCCGGCTGTACTCCTTGCAACAACCCTGTTCCGGCTGTCCCTCAATGTTGCCTCAACGCGTCTGATTCTTCTTCATGGCGAAGAGGGGCCGAGTGCTGCCGGTTCCGTCATCATGTCGTTCGGCCAGTTTGTTGTCGGTGGTAACTACGTGGTCGGACTGGTTATTTTCATTATTCTTGTGTTGATTAACTTCATGGTTATCACCAAGGGTGCCGGGCGTGTCGCTGAAGTTGCCGCACGTTTTACTCTGGATGCCATGCCCGGTAAGCAGATGGCCATTGACGCCGATTTGAATGCCGGTCTGATTAATGACCAGGAGGCAAAACAGCGTCGCGCCGATATTGCCAATGAAGCGGATTTTTACGGCGCCATGGACGGTGCCAGTAAATTCGTTCGCGGCGATGCCATTGCCGGTATCATCATCACACTGATCAATATCGGTGCCGGCTTTGTCATTGGTGTTGTCCAAAAAGGGATGCCGGCGATGGAAGCCGCGCAGAATTACACCATCCTTACGGTCGGTGATGGCCTTGTTGGTCAGGTCCCCGCGCTGATTATTTCTACGGCTGCCGGTATTCTCGTGACCCGTACTGCAGGAACAGGAGATTTCGGTAGCGACCTCAAAGCTCAGTTCAGTGTTCATCCCCAGGCGGTGTGGGTTGTTTCCGCCATTCTCCTCGCTTTCGCTCTGATTCCCGGTTTGCCGTTTGCACCTTTTCTCACTTTATCGGTGATTCTGGCGTTTCTCGCCCATCAATTGCAGAAAATGCAGGCGGAAGAAGAAATGGCCTCTGAAGCGGTTAGTCTGGAACAGGCGCGACCGGAAGCCCGAGAGCGCGAGGATAACTATGATGAAATGCTCAATGTCGATCTGCTTGAGTTGGAAGTTGGCTACGGCTTGATCCCCTTTGTTGACGCGGCTCAGGATGGAGAATTGCTTGAACGAATCCGTTCGATCCGCAAGCAGTTTGCGCTCGACTCCGGTTTTATTGTGCCGCCGGTTCATATCAAAGACAATCTCCAGCTCAAGCCCAACGAATACAACTTTATGCTCAAAGGGGTCAAAGTTGCCGCTGCTGAGATGCTGCCCGGCCACTACATGGCAATGAATCCGGGCATGGCCACAGAGACCATTAAGGGGGTTGCCACGGAAGAGCCGGCCTTTGGTTTGCCTGCCACCTGGATCTCCGAAGATAAAAAAGAACGTGCCCAGATCGCCGGCTACACCGTGGTGGATTGTACGACGGTTATGGCCACGCATATCAGTGAGATTATCAAACGGTATGCCTATGAACTTTTAGGTCGCCAAGAGGTACAGAACTTGCTTGATAATCTCAAGAAGAGTTATCCCAAACTCGTCGAGGATCTGTTTCCCGATCCGTTGAGCCTTGGCCTGATTATGCGGGTTCTGCAGAATCTGTTACGTGAAGATGTGTCGATCCGCGATTTACGCACCATTCTCGAGACCTTGGCGGATTATGCTGTTCCGGGATCAGACCCCGATTACCTGACTGAACATGTTCGCAGTGCGCTGGCCCGCTCTATCAGCGGCCGCTACGCTCAAGGCGATGATGTTCTGGCGGTGATGACTCTGGATCGCAAAATTGAGGAAGGGATTCAGCAATCGTTGCAGAAAACCGATAAGGGAATCGGTTACCTGGCCATGGAACCGCGACAGGCTCAAACGATTCTTGATGCACTGGCGCAACAGATTCAGCAGTTCAGTGGAGGCATGACTCCAGTGCTGCTTTGTTCGCCAACGATTCGTCCTCATGTCAAAAAACTGACTGAGCGATACCTTCCGAACCTTGTCGTGATCTCCCATAATGAGATTGCTTCGCATTTAAAAGTTCGCTCTATTGGAATGGTGAAAGTCGATGCAGGTTAGGGTTTTCGAATCAGAAGACATGGACTCGGCTCTGCGCATGATTAAAGAGGCGCTGGGACCGGATGCGTTGATCCTGTCGTCACGAACGGTGCGCAAAGGCGGCATGGGCCTGTTTGGCAAGCCGATGCTCGAAGTAACCGCCGCTGTGGACCCGAATGCCGAATTGCCGGAAGAAGAGCTGAGTCGTGGTGCGCATTTAGATATCAGTACCGGTAGTGGCGATGAGCTGAATTACCAGGATCTGTGGGCATCAAAAGAACGTGTTGCAATGCGGGAGGAAAAGCCGCGACGTTTTGAAGAGGCACTGCCCAATCCCTATCGCCATCTGGCATCAGCGCAGTCCGATAACGAAACCTCTCCCCGTTCTCTGGATTCATTGCGCAATGAAGTTGGCGAGCTTAAAAACCTGGTTAGCTCTCTCGTCAAAGACCTTCCCGAACAATTCGAGAAAATCAATCGTCAGAAACCCCAGCCGGTCATTGCTCCGGCGGTGCAACGATTTTCCACCATGTCCACGGCGGACCAGCAAATTCATGATGGTTTGACCCGGCTGGGGATCGAAGCGGAAGCCGCGTCGACCATTGCGCATTATGCGTCCAGCCAGCTGACAACCAAGCAAATTGCCGACCCTGCGGTTTTAAATGCCTTTTTTGCCAAAACCATCGCCGAATTGGTACAGACAACCGGTTCGATCTTGCCACAGCCGGGTGAATCCAAGCGGATTGCCCTGATCGGCCCTACCGGGGTCGGTAAAACAACGACAATTGCCAAACTGGCAGCGTCTCATCTTCTCGCTGGAGGTAAGCGGGTTGCTCTGGTGACTATCGATACGTACCGCATTGCGGCGGTAGAACAGCTCAAAGTCTATGGTGAGATCATGAATTTGCCGGTGGAAGTGGTGATGAACGCCGAGCAATTACATGATGTGTTGGTGCGTCATAGCAATAAAGACCTGATTCTTATTGATACCGCCGGACGGAGTCCGAAAGACTCGGTCAGCCTGCAGGAGCTCGAAGAATTTCTGAATGTTGATCCGGATCTCGAAGCTCATCTGGTCTTGTCGGCAACCACGCGTGAGCGCGATCTCTATGAAATCTATGGCCGCTTCAGCGCTCTTTTCCCCCAAAGCCTGTTACTGACCAAGTTAGATGAATGTGACAGCCTGGGGGTTTTATTGAATATTCATTTACGCAATAACTGTCCCATATCGTATCTGGCCAACGGCCAGAGAGTTCCGGAAGATCTCGTATTAGCCACTTCCGAGCTGGTGAGTTCGATGATTCTGGAAAGTAGTGAAGGATAAATCGATGATGGATGGACATCAGGAACGCGCCGATCAGGCGGATACATTACGCTCGTTGAGTGACCGGATGGGTGAGTCGCCGCGCATGAATGCCGGCAACAATAAAACCGCCCGTGTTTTATCGGTCACCAGTGGCAAAGGGGGCGTCGGCAAGACGGCGGTGGTCTCCAATGTTGCCGTAGCGTTGGGACGGATGGGGAAAAAAGTTCTGATTATCGATGCGGATCTTGGTTTGGCCAATATCGATGTCGTTTTCGGTCTGGCTCCGCGTTATAACCTCAATCACTTTTTTTCCGGACAGCAGAACCTTGCTTCAATTCTGGTTGAGGGGCCTCCCGGCGTGGATATTTTGCCGGCAGGTTCCGGTGTTCAGCAGTTTACCCGCCTCGAAGCCAGCCATAAGATGCGTTTTCTCGACGAGTTGGAAAACTTGCCAGGTGAGTATGATGTGGTATTGATTGATACCGAGGCTGGTATTTCCGAGAATGTGACCTATTTTAACCAGGCGGCCCAGGATATTCTGGTGGTGACGACACCCGAACCAACGGCGATTACCGATGCCTATGCTTTGATGAAATTGTTGTCATCGCAATACCACGAGAAGCGTTTTAACCTGATCGTCAATTCGGTGCGTCATTCGGAGGAAGCGCTGGATGTTTATCGCAAGCTGACCATGGTCTCCAACCGCTATCTCGATATCTCCATCGATTTTATGGGGGGGATTCCGTTTGATCGCAAAATGTATGAATCGGTGCGGCGACAAAAGGTGATGGTGGAGATGTATCCGGGCAACAAAGTCAGTCAGGCATTTGAAAAGCTGGCGGCGACGTTGATTGCTGATCAGCACCGCAATGAGCCGAAAGGATCGCTGCAGTTTTTCTGGAAGCGCTTGTTGTCACTGGGGAGTGGAACGTCGTCATGAGTTCGCCTTACGGCTATGGACCGTCTTCCGGTCAGGACAAAAACGAACTGGTCAAGGCCCATATGCCTCTGGTGCATCTGGTGGTTGACCGGATGCGTGCCCAGGTGCCGGGGTTCGTGACCCGAGACGATATGGTCAGTGCGGCCATGATGGGTCTCATGGATGCGGCGACCCGTTTTGATCCGTCGCGGGGCATCATGTTCAAAACGTTTGCCGAACGACGTATTCGTGGCGCCATCTATGATGAAATTCGCAAGATGGACTGGTTCTCCCGTTCGCTTCGCGAAAAGCAGGGTCGGATCGGCAAAACCATTACTGAAATGGAACATCGTCTTGGCCGGACTCCTGAAGAGGATGAAGTCGCTGAAGCGATGGAGATGACACTTGAAGAGTATCGGCATATGCTCGGGCAAGTGTGCCATCTTGGTTGTGTCAGTCTCAACGAGACACTAGACGAGCGTGAAGATGGCCGAAACTTTCTTGACCTGCTTGCCGATGACTCACCGTCGGTACAGCAACGTATTGAAGAAAGTGAATTGGCTGCAGAGCTTGCCGGACAACTGGAAAAACTCTCAGAAAAAGAGCGCCTGGTGATCTCACTGTATTACTATGAAGAGCTGACCCAGAAGGAGATCGCCGACGTTCTCGATTTGACCGAGGGGCGGATTTCGCAGCTCCACAGTCAGGCGTTGGTCAAACTCAAAGTCAAACTGTCTCGTCCGAGGTGATGCTGTGCAGCAGACTCTCCATCACATGATTGATGTTCTGTTCAATGTCCCTCACCTGCAGCTGCTTTTTGTCAGTTTCATGATGCTGGTGTTTGCCGTGGCTGTATGGCGATTGCAGCGTCGGGTTGGTGATGAAACCAGACGGCGGGAAGAAGCGGATCGCCAACTTCTGAATGCCTTGCAACGCCTGACTCGCCTCGAAGATCAGATCGAGAATGCTGCTCCACAAAAGGGTGGCTTTGACCGCACTTTGGACCATGCCGAGTTGAAAAACCGACTTCAGGCTCCCCCCGTTTCGTCAGGAAATCCCCCCAATAAGTATCGTCATGTTGCGGCGCTGGCCGAACAAGGCATGGATGAAAAGCAGATTGCCGAAGTTTTGCATATCTCGGTCGCTGAAGCCTCACAATTGATCTCACTCTCCCGTATTGCCTGTAGCGAATAGACTCTCACCGTTCTTGGTGGGGGCAATTCCGATCCGTTCGACCGTTTTACGCCTTTCTTATTGACAACTTCCCTAAAGTTTTCCTGCCGACTGGTCGACATGTCAGTTAACGATCAATCAATCAGGAGTCTACTATGAGTTCCGGAGTTTACGCTGCCCTCAGTGGTGCCGTTGCCAGAATGCAGACCGTCGAAGTGGTCAGCAATAATCTCTCAAATGCGAATACCCTTGGTTATAAAAAGGACCGTGTTCAATTCAGTGCTGTTTTGGACAGTACGGTCCAAGCTCAGCAATCCGGAGGTATCAACTATTCATATGTGGAAGTTGCCCAGACAGATTACTCACAGGGGATGCTGGTTGATACGCGCAATGATTTTGATGTCGCTATTAGCGGTGACGGTTATTTCAAGGTGCGCAGTGATGACGGTGAACTTTATTTTACCCGCATCGGTGCCTTCGACCGGCGCGCTGATGGGACTCTGGTAACGCGCACTGGAGAAGAGGTGTTGAGCCCGGCCAATGAAAATATTGTCCTTCCAGATGGCCCGTTCGTGATTGATGAACGTGGACGGATTCTTGGGAATGAAGGTGTCGTCAACGAATTGGCTTTGGTTGACCCGGATACGGATCTGCTCATCAAGCGGGGAAATGGTCGCTATAGCTTTGATGGGGATGAGCGGGTGATTCCGGCAGCGGTCAACAGCCAGCTGATGCAGGGACACCTGGAGCAATCCAATGTCAAATCCATTGAGGAAACGACCTTGATGATGACCAGCCTGCGTGCTTTTGAGAATTACCAAAAAGCCATGAAAAACTACTTCACACTTGAGAGCAAGATGGATGATATCGGCTCTCTATAATTCATTGATGGTTTTATTTCAAAATAAAGGTTTCATCCAGAAACAGGAGACAGGGGTATGATCAGAGCATTGTGGACAGCCGCTACCGGCATGGATTCGCAGCAAACCAATATTGATGTTATTGCCAACAACCTGGCCAACGTCAACACCAGTGGTTTTAAGAAGAGCCGTGCTGATTTTCAGGAACTGCTCTACCAAGTCAGTAAAACCCCTGGCAGTTCGACGTCTGCGGATACGGTTTCACCGACAGGTATTCAGGTCGGTCTTGGTTCACGCACCGCAGCGGTTCAAAAGGTGTTCAGCACCGGCGACATGATGCAGACGGAAAATGAGCTGGATGTGGCGATCGAAGGTCGCGGCTTTCTTCAGGTTGAAATGCCGGACGGTACGACAGCGTATACCCGTTCTGGGGCTCTGAAAAAGGACGGTGATGGTCGTTTGACCACCTCAGAAGGTTATCTGATCACGCCGCAGATTGTCATTCCCGAAAACAGTACCAGTATTTCCATTGGTCAGGATGGCACGGTAGATGTTTTCCTGGATGGTGATTCAACGTCGACAGAGATTGGCGTCATCGAACTGGCTATCTTCAGTAATGCGTCTGGTTTGCGCAGTATGGGTCGCAATCTATACGTGGAAACCGTATCTTCCGGTGTTGCGACAACCGGGATTCCCGGCGAGAACGGTATCGGCACATTATCGCAAGGCTATCTTGAAGGGTCCAATGTCAGCGTTATGGAAGAGATGGTCAACATGATCGCCGGTCAGCGCGCCTACGAGGTCAACTCCAAAGCGATTCAGACGGCGGATGAAATGTTGCAGATGGTTAATAACCTGATCTAAGGTTGAATGGTGCGTATCACGTTGACAACAGAGAAATTTATCCGATGCACAGTAGTCGCTCTCCTGATTGGCCTGTTGTGGAGTTCTGTGGCGCTAGCTGCGGGGACGACGGTTACCAATCAGGATGTTCAACGCACTATCACAGCCTATCTGAAAAAAGCACAAGAGCGGCTTGATCATGTCGATTTTGTGTTTGAGCCTTACAGCAAAGAGGAGACGTTTGTGCTCCCTGCCGGGACACTGCGCGTGGATGTCTTGCCGGCGGTTAAGGAGATTATCGGCAGTCGCCACTTTACCGTCGTTTATCGGGTCGATGGCCGAACGGTCAAATCCGTGGCTGTGCGTGGCAAGTTGTCGGTCAAGGCGGATGTTGTCGTAGCACAGCAACCGCTCAAACGTGGGTCAGTTATCTCCGAACGGGACGTCAGTCTTGAACATCTCGATGTCTCACGTCTCAGAGAACCGATTTTTGATCTGGACGATGTTGTTGGAAAACTCGTTGCCCGCAATGTTCGGGTTGGGCAGCCGGTAGAACTGAGATCGGTTGAGAACCCGCCGTTGGTGACAAAAGGAAGTTTTGTCAAGCTCGTTGCCCGTCGTGGTGGTATGATGCTGACGGCCGTGGGAATTGCACTGGAAGACGGCAGCAAGGGCCAAGTGATTCGGGTGCAGAACAACAGCTCGAAGAAAGTCGTCATGGCCCAGGTGGTTGGTCCGGATCTGGTGGAAGTGGAGTTTTAACATGAAACAGATGTGGCAACGCTTTACATTCATCGTCATTCTTTTATCTGGTGTCGTCGCCTGCGCTCCAGCGCAACCGAAACAGCCCGAAATCACTAAACCCGTCACCATGGAAATACCCGAAATCACAGCTCCGCAGCCGCAGACGCCGGGATCTTTGTGGACCACAGGGAACGGCAGTCTGTTTGTTGATAACCGGGCCTGCCGGGTGGGGGATATCCTCACAGTGGCGATTTATGAACAGGCTGAGGCCAGCAAAGAAGCAACGACATCAACAGGGCGGACAACCTCGGCAAGTGCTGACTTGACCAGCCTGTTTGGTCTTGAATCCAATATTGCCAAACTGAACAGCAGCATTGACCCGGCCAATCTGGTCAGTGCCGGATATACCAACGATTTTCAGGGCAGTGGCAGCACCACACGTAAGGAAGACCTCGTTGCGACATTGACAACCCGGGTTGTTGAGGTGTTGCCCAATGGCACATTGCGGATTTCCGGTAGTAAAAGTGTCACGGTGAATCACGAACAGCAGCTGATCCATCTGTCCGGGATTGTGCGTCAGGAAGATATTACCCCCGAGAATCTGATTGATTCCATGTATGTTCTTGATGCGAATATCGTTTATACCGGCAAAGGGGTGATTGACGACAAGCAGAAGCCCGGCTGGCTGTTGCGATTGCTGGATACTGTGACGCCTTTCTAACGATGTTGATCGCGGGAATTTCCCGTTGGAGTAACGCATGATAAAACGCTTCCACATACTGATCGCTGGTTTGATCGTTGTCGGTTTGACTTGTTCAACGGCCATGGCCAGCCGTATCAAGGATTTGGCGGATATTGAAGGGGTGCGGAACAACCAGTTGGTCGGTTACGGCCTGGTTGTCGGCCTTAACGGAACCGGCGATAGTTCCAGTACCGAGTTTACTATTCAGTCTCTGGTCAACATGATGGAACGACTCGGTATGCGTGTTGACCGCAACAGTGTCAAGGTCGATAACGTTGCTGCTGTTATGGTCACTGCCGAACTTCCGGCTTTCTCTAAGGCGGGCAGTTTGATTGATGTGCTGGTTTCCTCCATCGGTGATGCCGACAGCTTGGTTGGTGGTACTTTGTTGATGACCCCATTGAAGGGACCGGACGGTAATGTTTATGCCGTGGCCCAGGGGGCTCTTGCCGTTGGTGCTTTGTCGTTTGGTGGTAAGGCGGCCAAAGTGCAGAAGAACCATCCGACCGTGGGACGTATCCCTTCCGGCGCCATCGTTGAACGCGAAGTGCCTTTTCAGCTGCCGAGCAACCATGCCCTCAATTATCGTTTGCGTAATGCGGATTTTACGACTGTGACCCGTATGGCGGATGTTGTGAACGGCTATTTTGGTCAAACTCTGGCACACCCGCTTGACAGCGGATCTCTGCAAGTCATCGTTTCGGACGACTATGCGAATTCACTGGTCGAGTTCATTGCCGAGGTCGAACATCTCGAAGTTCAGCCCGATATGATCGCTAAAATTATTGTCAATGAGCGTAGCGGTACCATTGTCATGGGTGAGCATGTCCGTCTGTCGACGGTCGCGGTGTCTCACGGCAACCTGAATCTGATCATCAATGATTCCGCTCTGGTGTCGCAGCCGTCTCCTCTCTCCGAAAGTGGCACAACGGTTGAGGTTCCGCAGACCGATATCAGCGTCTCCGAAGAGCGGGGCAACCTTGTTGTTTTGCCGATGGGGGTCAGTATTGGTGATGTTGCCCGGGCGCTGAATGCCATCGGTGCAACGCCTCGCGACCTGATTGCCATTTTCCAGGCAATTAAAGCCGCAGGTGCATTACACGCGGATCTCGAGATTCTCTAAGTTTTTAGCGGATAAAATTGTTTTAAACGGCAAAGGCCCGTCTGGTGAAGACGGGCCTTTGCCGTTTAAGGTGCTGAAAATAAATCTGTGGATGTTAACGGCCATAGTGGTCGTCAAACCGAACGATGTCATCTTCTCCGAGATAGCTGCCAGATTGTATTTCTATCAGTTCCAGAGGGATTTTCCCGGGGTTTTCCAGACGATGTTTGGTTCCCAAAGGGATGTAGGTGGACTGGTTTTCCGTCAGGGTGAGAATTTCATGATCACGGATGATTCTCGCCGTTCCTTTGACAATAACCCAATGCTCAGCTCGGTGGTGATGCAACTGCAGGGACAGGCTTGCCCCCGGCTTGACTGTAATATGCTTCACCTGAAATCTTTCGGCCATGTCAATGGTTTCGTACCATCCCCAGGGACGAGAAACTCTGGGCGGTCGTTGCGCCTCAGGGCGCTGTTGCTCATTGAGCTGGTGAACGATCTCCTTGATGTCTTGAGCACGATCGCGGTGGGCGACCAGAACCGCATCTGACGTTTCCACGACGATCAGGCTGTCAATCCCTACGGCCCCAACTAAACGGCTGGTGCTGTGCAGGTAGCTGTTGGTCACGTTGCAGGTAAGAATGTCGCCACGAACGACATTGTTTTCATGATCCTTATTTCCTGTTTCCCACAAACTCGACCAGGAGCCGACATCACTCCAACCTGCATCCAGCGGAATCATCATCGCATCGGTGACTTTTTCCATGACCGCATAATCAAGAGAGATATTTGTACAATGGGCAAAGCTCTCCGCGTCGATGCGAACAAAATCAAGATCCAATTGCGCTTTTAGCAGGGATTTTTGGCACCATCGCACAATGGCTGGCTCATGGTGCTCAAGTTCCTGTAAGTAGCGGGCTGCCGGGAACATGAACATGCCGCTGTTCCAGTAATAGTCACCACTGTCAAGATAGTGTTGTGCGGTGGCTGCATCCGGTTTTTCAACAAAAGAATTGATGGTGAAGACAGGGGTACGCTGCCCGTCTGATTGTTCTGAAAGTGGGGCCCCTTTTTGAATGTATCCATAGCCGGTTTCAGGCTTGGTTGGAACAATGCCGAAGGTGGCCATTTTGCCCAGCTGAACATAAGGAAGCAGGGTTGTGATGGCCTCTCGTAATGCCGCAGCGTTGGTAATGATGTGGTCCGCCGGCAGGACGAGTAATGTGGCGTCTTTGTCGTGCTGGATGGCCTGAAGAGCGGCCAGCGCCACCGCCGGGGCTGTGTTGCGGCCAACAGGTTCAAGAATAATTGCCGCTGGTTCCTGCTCAATCAGCCGCAGTTGCTCGGCAACCATAAAGCGATGGGCTTCGTTGCACACAACAATTGGCGCCGAAACCTGGTCCAAACCTGACAGCCGCAGAGAGGTCTGCTGCAGCATGGTTTGTTCTTCGGTTAACGGCAAAAACTGCTTTGGGTGCACCGATCGTGACAGTGGCCACAGTCGGGTTCCTGATCCACCGGATAAAAGTACAGGGATAATCATAAACAATGTCCTTTATTGCCATCACTTAAAAAGAGAGTGCCTAACCCCTTGGATTTCCACAAAAGGCTTTACTGTACAAATCAATGATTATTGGTTGGGAATCCACTTTGGAATCTGACTTCATATATGATCGCCCCCGGTTCGTCAAGGTTTGTCCGGTAGGTCTGACCGTCGGCGGGTTGAGGGGAGCCTGAATTTACTAAAGAGTTGACCGTTGATGGCGATAAGAATAATGACCTGCAACGCTAATCAGTCCGAGGATAGTTATGAATCTCTATGTCGATCCACGCATGTACACGGAACAAACGAACTCACTGACCAATTCGTCTGCGTCACAGCAGGGTGGCCAGTTGAAAAAAACGTGTGAAGAATTTGAAGCGGTTATGGTTCAAATGATGTTTAAAGCGATGCGTGGAGCCATGCCCGAAAGTGGACTGCTGGATAAAGACATGGGGGGAGAAGTCTATCAGGATCTGTTCGATGGAGAAGTTGCCCGTGAGATCGCCCATACGCAGAGTATGGGGATTGGGCTCAATCTCTATAAGCAACTTTCGCAGGATTGAGAGGTGGCAATTTCACACAACCGATATCGACTTTGTAACGCGAAAGTCTTTTTTAGAAAAGCAACTGTTTTTGCTAAAGTTCTCCGTTAAAGACGACGATAAAATAGCCAAGTAAAGAAACGAAACATTCTTTTATCTTGTGGAAAAAAGGTTTCATCATGACAACAGCGCCATCCATACAGTTCACTGCAGAGCTTAAAACCGTGCCGCTGTTGTCGGTTTCACCAGTGCCTTCAGCGGTTGGCCGCCCCAGATTGAGCCGCTCTGAACGTGGCATGATCAAAAACGCGGTCAATGGCATTGTTCAACAACAGCGCTCCGTATTGAATATGCTGTGTGGCGAGGGTAAAGCGTCAGAAGAGACCGTTGAGATTCTTGTTGGTGAAGAGGGTTTTTTCGGCCCCGAACATTGCGCAGAGCGCATGGTGGAACAGGTCAAACGGCTGATGCAACGGGATCAGGAGATTTCTGCTACGTTGGCCTGTGAAGTGATTGACTGCTGCCGTCGTTTTCAGTATAGCAACGGGCAGGAGCTTTCGCGGTTGAGCGAAGAAACCTTTCAGCGAATTTATGAAAAGATTAACCAGAGATGGTTGGATTTACCTCAAAACGGATAATTACAGCAGAAAACAGGTGATGTTATGACGATGAGAATTGATGGCGACAAAGGGTTGATCCAGCAAAATACGATCAAGAAGACCCAGAATCAGCAGGGTGTTAAAGACACCGAGAAAAGCTCTGCCAGCGACAAGGTCAGTTTTTCTTCGGTCCTGCAACAGGTAGGACAGGCGCAGGACACTCAGGCTTCGGTTGCGACGCAATCCCTTGAAGGGCTGAGCGCGCCGTTGTTGACCACTCCGGCGTATGTTCAGGATGTCAGTGAATCGCAGGAAGCTGCTCGTGCGGCCAAGGTGGAAGAGATCAAAGCCCAGGTGGCCGATGGTTCCTACCAACCTGACTTGAAAAAAGTGGCCAGCAGCCTGCTCAAGTTTATTGCTGAAGGACGCGAAGTATGACTCGGACGATTCACGAACAGCTGCAAGCCCTGCATGATGTGATCATCGAGGAGCGTGAGTGCGCCAAATCTTTGGATGTCTTCGCTCTGCAGGATGCGACGCAACGTAAAGATGCGTTGATTGCGCAGCTCGAACTTGAAGGAGACCTGTCTCCTGAAGATCGCCAGTTGGCTGACACGATCCGTTTTGAAAATCGTCGTAACGCCTATCTGCTGTGGTCCGCCCTGAACTGGATTCGTGAATCAATGGAGTTTTTTGGACGTAAAACGGTACCCGATTCCTACACCCCGGCAGGGGGTATGGTGAGTAAGGGGATGGGAGGCCGACTTCTGTCCGGGAGGGTGTAATGGGTTTAGCTGCTGCACTCAATACAGGTAAAACCAGTCTTTTTGCCAGTCAGAAGTCCATCGAGATTGCCGGTAATAATATTGCCAATGTCAATACCGAGGGCTACTCACGGCAGACTGCGGTCCTGGGCGATATTCCCTCTCTGGAATTCGGTGGTTTCTTTGTCGGTACCGGAGTCCGGGTCAATAATATCGAACGCGAATACGATGTGTTCATCAACGAACAGTTGCTGGATAAGAGCCAGGAACTGGGCGCCGAAGATGCCAAATCAACACCTCTGTCCGAACTGGAGCGCGTGTTCAGTGTTGGTGATGAGAATCTTGCTACGGAGATCGATCGTTTTTTCGATGCCTGGCAGGAACTCTCGACCAACCCCAGTGGCGAAGTTGAGCGTGATATCGTTATTCAGCGCGGCGAGCTGCTCTCCTCGGCATTCAACAGTGTTGCCCGCGACCTTGATAATGTGCGGAGCAATATCAACGATACCGTTGCTTCGGAAATTGACGATGTCAATCTGAAGCTGCAACAGATTGCTGACCTGAACATCCAGATCCAGAATATTGAAGCCAACGGTAAATCCGCCAACTCGTTTCGCGATCAGCGCGATCTGTTGTTGCAAGATTTGACCTATACCTTAGGTGTTCAGTCCTACGAAGAGCCGACCGGCGCGGTCAATATCCAGCTTCCCGGTGGTCTGCCCTTGTTGCAGAACGGCACCGCACTTCAGCTCGAAGCGACCCCCAAAGGGGAGGACTTGACCCTGACCTTGAATATTGGCGAGAGTTCCTTTGAGATCAAAGGGGATAACCTCGGCGGCAAATTCAAAGGGCTGTTTGAATTGCGCGATGAGTTTATTCCGGAACTCAAGCAGGATCTTGATCTGACTGCCTATGAGATCGTTCAGACGGTCAACAGTCTGCACGCTCAGGGAATGGGGCTCGATGGCTCTACCGGAGTCGCCTTTTTCAACAATCCCGGTAACCATACCACCCAAAGCTATGACGACCCGGATCTGGCGACAGCTTTTTCAGCGGGCGATCTTTCCATCGAAGTCGAGGGCGTTGTCAACACCGTGGCGTTTGCCGGTGGTTCTTTGAACGATTTGGCGACAACCATCAATACCGCAGCTGTTGGCGTCACTGCGAGCGTCAACCAACAGGACGATGATACCTATGTCATGGTTTTAACACCGGACAATGGTGGTGACAGCGTCCATCTCGATATGTCGGCAATCAGCGGCACGTATGAGGCTCCTGAGTTCAGTATGCCGAACATCAGTGACTTGATTTCTGTGTCCATCACCGACACCAGCAAGGTGGCGGCGGGTAACAGCAGTGCCCCTGGTGACAATACCAATGCGTTGGCGATTTCAGCGCTCAAAGATGAAAACACCATCAATGGCGAAGATACTTTCGTCAGCTTCTACGGCAAAATGGCCGCCAGGGTTGGTATCGAAGCAGATCAGAATCGTCTGGCGCAGAGTGGTGCCGAGGATTCCCTGACCCAACTGAAAAATCTTCGCGACGGAACAGTCGGTGTTTCTATTGAAGAAGAAATGATCAGCCTGATTAAATTTCAGCGCGGATTCGAGGCCTCAGCCAAGCTGTTGTCAACAGTTGATGAGCTGATGGCGACCGTCATCAATATTAAAAACTGATGGCATGAGATAACGGTGATCGCCGCTAAACATGGGATTCTGTGAAAACACCAGATCTCTTTAGCGTAACCGGTAGAGGGTAACGTTATGAAATCAACAGAAGCGACAACTTTTCGCACCCTGAATGCAGAACTCAACAGCATTAACAATAAATTGGAAGATCTGCGCACCCAGGAAGCGACCGGGAAAAAGCTGAATCGCCCCTCCGATGATCCGGCCGCGATTCGCCCCGTGTTATCGGCCCGGACCCAGATTCGAGCGTCCGAACGTTTCATCAGCTCTATGGAAACCTCTCTCGACCGTCTTGATAATCTCGACAGCTATCTGGATCAGGCTGAAAATTTGTTGGTCAGCGCCAAGGAAACCACCATCAATGCGATCAATGCCGCGATGAGTGATGCCGACATGGAAACCTTGGCGGACAAAATCAGTTATGTCAAAACGTCCTTGCTGAGTGTCGCCAATGCTCAGGTGGGAGGACAATATATTTTTGCAGGCTACCTGGAAGATACTCCACCGTTCACGGAAGAAAATGGTGTCGTGGTTTATAACGGCGATTCCAACATCAAAAAGCTGGAATCCGCTCCCGGTGAATATGTCGAAACAAGTATTGACGGTGCCAGCCTGTTCATGGGGATGTCCGACGTTGATGGCGATGGCGTACTGGAGCAGACCGGCATCAACCTGTTCCAGCAGCTGACGGATCTTGAGCGCGCCATTCGTGGCGAAAGCGGTCAGGTTTACAATGGCGGGACCATTCTGCCGACTGCAGATATCGGTTATCTGGATGAAGCCAACGGCGACTTTACACCCATCGCTTTGGATGGTGGCAGTCCTGCCAGTCCGGTTTTAGACAGCTCAGGCAATCCCATTCCGCTGACGTTTAATGGTGAGCCGATTGCATTGCAACCCGTTATGGGTGTGGATGGCGACCCCTTGACGATTGCCGAGTATAATGCACAGTTTCCTCCTGGGGTGACGACGGACAGTAGCGGTGCCGCACTGTCGGCAGCAGCCCTGGACCAACCCATGTATGTCTATAACGACGGTACGACTCCGGTGGATTTTGATGCCGCCGGGCAACCTGTCTTGCTCTACGATGTTGGTGCCGGAGTGGCAGTTTCCGGTTTGACGGCCGGCACCTATACGACCATCAGTGGTACGACTATGACCGGGCCGACAGCCGGCGGTGGTGACCTCACCATTGGTGACGGCACGACCCAGATCGATGTTGCGGCATCGAACAGTGCCATTGAACTGGCCACCAATCTTGAAACGGCCGCGACTGCAGCCGGATTGACTGTGACCGCGACTGCGGCAGACAGTACGACCGGAAGCGACCTCTTTGCCTGGACCGACGTGACGGCTGCCGATCCTCCGTACTCTCTGAGTGTTGAAGGGGTTAGCCTGTTTGCTGCCGATGCCGACGGTGTCACCGCAGCGGATATGGATGCTGCCATTGCAGCGAATGCGGCAGCGTTAACGGCTGCCGGGGTGACCGTCAGCGGCTCAGCTTCCGGTGGTGACCTTGCCTTTTCCCGTGTGGATGGCGACAACCTGGATATCGTTCAAGATGCCGGTGGTGCCACTGTAGGCTTTACCGATATCAGTACCGACGGCTCCGGCGATACCTACTATGGCGAAGTTTCTATCACCAGTGGTGCGGATTTCACCATTGGCGGTGCCAATTCGTCTGTTTCTCTCTTGTCCGCAGGTAGCCCATTGCAGTTGCGCGAAGTTCCCGAATTACAGGAGCTTCTTGAATCTCTGGAGACCTCAGCCGATGGCGTACGCAGTTCACGCAGTCTGATGGGCAACAATGCGGAACGTATCGAAACGTCCAAAAGCCATATGGAAGGCGTCCTTATTGACTTGCAACAGATTCTCTCTCGCTATGAGGATGTGGATTTGATTGATGTCATCACGGAGATTACCCAGACCGAGACAGCTCTTGAAGCCGCGCTGAGTGTTACCGGGAGGGTAGGGCAATTGACGATTCTTGACTATTTGTAAATCGCATTGAATTTTCGAAAGGCTAGTTATGCTGGTACTGACCAGAAAAGTCGGTGAAGGAATTGTCATCGGCGACGACATAAAATTGCAGATCGTTGAAATCAAGGGCGGCACTATTCGTCTGGGCATTGAAGCGCCACGCAATAAGAAAATCTACCGTCAGGAAGTCTACGACAAGATTCTGGAGCAGAATCGTGCCGCAACAAGTTGGACGTTGGACGATTTGAACACCCTGACAGGGTATCGTCCGGTAAAGGAGGAAAAATGAACAAGATAAACAGTCGTTTTGGCGAGATTGAGTACGATCCGGCTTCTGTGCTGACATTTCCTGAGGGATTGATCGGATTTGAAAATCTGCGTGACTTTGTCGTTATGCCCAATGAGAAAGATGGCCCGTTGTTCTGGATTCAAAGTATTGAAGATCCGGACATCGCTCTGGTGCTCACCGATCCGACGAACTTTTTTCTGACTTACAAAGTCGTACCCGAAGTCAATGAGTGCGAGAAGCTTGGCATCGAAGAAGGTGAAACCTGCTATTCTCTGGTTGTTGTCACCGTACCGCCTGACAGAAAGATCACTTTGAATCTTGCCGCCCCTATCCTGTTTGCGCCGCAAACAAATCGCGCGATCCAGGTCATTCTTGAGAAAAGTGGCTATGATATCCAGACGCCGCTGCCGGTTGTTGAGCCGGTCGAGAAGAAACAGGAAGAAGCGGAAATAGAAAGTGCTCACGGTTAAATCGTGCTTCGTGTTTTTCCGAGAGTGTGAACATCGACAAATAACACTGAATACGGAGTGATGTTATGTCTCTGACTATTAATACAAATGTTGCCTCGCTGAATGCTCAGCGCAATCTGGGTAAATCTCAGAACGATCTCAATCAATCCATGGAGCGCCTGTCTTCCGGTCTGCGGATCAACAGTGCTAAAGATGATGCTGCGGGTCTGGCGATCTCCGACCGTATGACCGCCCAGATTACCGGTCTGAACCAGGCGGTTCGCAATGCCAATGACGGGATCTCTTTGGCTCAGACCGCTGAGGGGGCTTTGCAGGAGAGCACCAATATCCTCCAGCGTATTCGTGAGCTGGGTGTTCAGTCTGCCAACGACACCAACAGCGCAACGGACCGTGAGTCTCTGCAAGCAGAAGTTGATCAGCTGATTGCTGAGCTGGATCGGATCGCGGATACGACTCAGTTCAACGGTAAAAACCTTCTCGACGGCACCATGAGCGATGCAACGTTCCAGGTCGGGCCGAATGCCGGTGTCAACCAGACCATCTCTTTTAGTATTGCCAGCGCTGAAACTGACACTTTGGGCTATGTTGGAACCTTTATCGAAGCACCAAATGGTGATGCTGTTATTGGTACCGGTGTGTCTTCAACTCCGCTTGCTGCAGGTGATATTATCGTCAATGATACCGCCATTGGAGCCACAGATGGCACGGCAACCAGTCTGGCTGATGCCATTAATGCTGCCGCCGGTGAAGATATCGCCACTGTCGTCAATTCACAGACCTTTGCTTTTGAGGATGTGACTCTGGAGGTGACCCCTGGTGACCAGGAGGTCAATACCGTCACTTTTGGCGCTCTGGCCAACACGGGCGTCGGTGATGTGACCGCCATTGTTAACGGCGTGACAGCGACCGGCGACGGAACGGGCAATGCCATTACTGCAGATGAACTTGCCGCTGGTTTTGCGGCTTACATCGCTGATCCAGTGGCTAATCCCACTGTGACCGGTGCCAGCGGCGGCGTGGTAACCTTTGGCGGCAGCAACGACGATACACTGTTCACTGCCGCAGCCAGTGCCACCGGTGCGACTTTGGTTTATACCTCAGCGGCCGCGACCGGCGATGTTGCCAATATCTCTGTTTCCGGCGACGTGACTCCGGGCGTGACAGAGTCAACTCCCGGCACTGATGATGCAGTTACCGGTACCTATGTTCTCACTGTTGATGGCGCGGATATCGGTGTCGCAGACGGTGGTGACGGCGTCATTAATGCTCAGGATGTTGTTGATGCCCTGACAACGGCAGGCTATACCGCTTCTGTTGATGCCGACAACAACATTACTTTCGCCAACAGTGACGGGGCAGATATTACTCTGCAGGAAGACCTGGGCGGAACCAATACTGGTGCCGGTTTTGCGGACACCGCAGCCACTGCCGGTGCACCTGTGACTCATACGGGACAAATCTCTCTCGACAGTAACGCCGACATTACCCTTGAGGAAGGGACGACTGGCGCTCTGGCCCTGGCTGGTCTTGATGAGGTCGGTAACGCCACAACAACGATTGATCAGGTCGATATCTCAACCCAGGAAGGCGCTACCATGGCCATCAGTTCCGTAGACGCGGCTCTGATGCAGATCGATACCATTCGTGGTGACCTCGGTGCGGTTCAGAACCGTTTCGAATCTACTATAGCCAACCTGCAGAACGTTTCTGAGAACCTCTCGGCTGCCCGTTCCCGGATTCTTGATGCGGATATCGCTGAAGAGACCTCCAATATGACCAAGCAGAATATTTTGCAACAGGCCGGTGTTTCGATCCTGGCCCAGGCCAACCAGGCACCCCAGTTGGCGTTAAGTTTGCTTCAAGGCTAATAAGCTTTAACCAGGCCCCGCAATGAGATCGGTGATCTTGTTGTGGGGTTTTTTATGCACTAAATTTAGAAAATTAAAATATTTCACTAGGGAGCGTTCTCAATTAAACATTTACTTTTTTGTTCCGATAAGGAAGTAACCCTTTCAACGGAGCAAACTAAACGATGGATAGAACAATTTTACGAGATGATCAGTGGGAACGCATCTCCCCATTGCTTCCCGGCAAAAGTAGTGATTGCGGTGTAACCGCAAAAGATAATCGTCTGTTTCTCGAAGCTGTTTTGTGGGTCGCCCGAACCGGAGCTCCCTGGCGTGACCTTCCCAAACGTTACGGGCATTGGCATCGAATTTATGTCCGTTACAACCGCTGGTCGCGTAAAGGTATTTGGCTAAGCATCTTTGAAGCTGTCGCCGATGACCCGGATTTAGAACACCTGATGGTTGATGGAAGCATTGTCCGCGTCCATCAGCATGGTGCTGCGCAAAAAAAACACAGGCCCAACAAGGCCAAGGCCGATCTCGTGGTGGATTAAGTACCAAAATCCATGCGGCCGTTGATGCTTTGGGAAACCCGGTACGCCTTTTTCTGACGCAGGGCCAGGCTTCGGAATATAGCGTGGCCAAGCAGCTTATTTGCGGCTTCAAGGCTGAATATATCCTTGCTGACAAAGGATACGATTCAGATGATTTTGTTCAAACCATCCATGAGAATGGAGCGCTTGCCGTTGTCCCACCTCGTAGCCACCGCAAAAAGAAGCGTGACTACGATAAAAACCTTTACAAAGAACGCAATCTGGTTGAGCGATTCTTCCAGAAAATCAAGAAATATCGAAGAATTGCAACGCGCTATGAGCGCTTGGCAAGGAATTACAACTCTATGCTGGTTTTGGTATCAACCCTTATTTGGTTGGATTGATTGAGAACGCTACCTAGATGAAATTATTTTTTTTTGTATACTTTTGTATCTAGTATGTAGAAAAAAGCTTTCAAATAAGGGGACTTGGCGAAATGGAGGTGGGTTTAGACGTTTGATCATCCCCTGATCACTTCTTTGTGGTTTAACCACATTACTTGTTAAGGGCACGGAAGCCCGTTATTACCAACTCATGGAGGATTATTATGGCATTGACGATCAACACCAATGTCGCGTCTTTGAACGCCCAGCGTAACTTGGGCCGATCCCAAACGGATCTCAATCAATCTATGCAGCGCCTGTCTTCAGGTCTGCGTATCAACAGCGCCAAAGATGATGCCGCCGGTCTGGCGATTTCTGATCGCATGACGGCTCAGATCACTGGTCTGAATCAGGCAGTACGTAATGCCAACGATGGTATTTCTCTGGCCCAAACCGCTGAAGGGGCTTTACAGGAAAGCACGAATATCCTTCAGCGCATTCGAGAGCTGGCAGTTCAGTCAGCTAATGACACCAATAGCGCTTCAGATCGTGAATCCCTTCAGGCAGAAGTCGACCAGCTGATTTCAGAGCTGGACCGTATTGCGGACACGACCCAATTTAACGGGAAGAATCTGCTTGATGGTACGATGAATGATGCCACGTTTCAGGTGGGTGCTAACGCTGGTGTCGGCCAAACCATCTCCTTTAGTGTTGCCAGTGCAGAAACAAGTCAGCTGAGTTATGTTGGAGCTATGATTGAAGCGCCTAACGGTGATGCCGTTGTCGGCTCTGAAATGGATGGATCCGCTTTCGCTGCCGGTGATTTGGTGGTCAATGGAACAGCAGTGGGCGCTACTGACGGTACAAATTCCAGTCTGGCTTCAGCAATCAATACCGCGGCAGGTGAAACTATTGCAGAGGCTGTAAATGTCCAGAGCTTTGATTTTGCGTCGGTTTCGCTTGATAACGCGACAACCAATGTCACTGCAACAGAAACAACGCCTGGAGCTCTTGCTATTCCTGCTCAAGCGGAGGCTCAGTCGATTGATCTGACCGGAACAACTTTGGCCAATGGCGATACCATGACCTTTACGGTTGATGGTTCGGATTTTACATTTACCAATGCGTCCGGTGGCTCCTTAAGTGGTGCGGCATTAGCTGATGAAATTGCCAACGGGACCGGTGGGTCCGTAGCGCTTTCTGTGACCAACTATGTTGTTGCCGATGAAGGTGGTGGAGCCATTTCCATCACCCAGACTGCTGGTAATGAAGCGCCTATCGCGGATATTACGACATCGGTTGATCCGGCTGCGGTGGATATCTCCGGTAGTGTTGTGCCCAATGTCATTACTGAAGGTAGCTTGTCTCCAACCGCGGAGGTTCAGAGCGGTGATTTGTCTGGATTGGTTACAGGTGGCACCTTAACTTTCAATTTTGCAGATGGTACTTTCGTTGATTTTAACGGACTTACGATTAACAATGATGGCGATATTGAAGGAGAATTGGATGGTGTCAGTGCTGGTCCCGATAGCGGAGGTAGCACGATCTGGACTCTTTCCGTCACAGGTACGGCTTATACGTTGACCCAGACGGGCGGCACCTTTCGTGATACTGGTGGGAATGCGACTATAAATGCACCATCAGGAACACCACCAGATGATCAAGTCTCCATCGTAACGACCTCGTATGGTCCCGATACCCCAGAGGTTCAACAACTGGACTTGACTGCAGTAACTGTTGGTTCTGGTGATGCACTGACATTTACAGTTGGTGGTTCTGATTACACCTTCACCAATAGTACGGCGGGTGACCTGACCGGAGCTGGACTGGTTGATGAAATTGTCAATGGCACAGGTGGATCCACTCCAGTGACTATCGCGAACTATACGCTCACGGATGAAGGAAGTGCCGTTTTGCAGTTTGCACAAGATTCTGGAACTGCCAGTAATATCGATCCGATCGATACGGCGTTGAATGAAGCGGCTTCTGCCGGACCGACCGGTTCGGAAACCGTTGCCGGTATCTCCGCGGCACCAGCTCAGGTTGAAATTCAGAATATGGACTTAAGCGCAGTAACCGTTTATGCCGGGGAGGATATGACCTTCAGTGTTGATGGAACCGATTTCACCTTTACCAATGATTCTGGTGGTGATCTGACTGCAGCGGCACTGGTGGATGAAATTGTTAATGGTACGGGCGGGTCGACAGCTCTCTCGGTGACTAGCTACACATTGAGTGATGCCGGTGGCGGTTCATTGACCATTACTCAGGATGCTGGAAATGAGTCTGATATCGCAGACATCACAGCAACGACTCAGGGCGCAGTCAGTGGTACATATACCCTTGATTTTGATGGTGGAACCGTACTCAATGTTGGAGCTGCCACAGGGAATGATGTCACCGCTCAAGGGCTTGTAGATGCCATTAATAATGATGTCACGGTCAGTGCTTCGTACAGTGCTGTTTTGACCGATGATGGTCAAGTTGAAATCACTAAGACGGACGGTAGTGCTTTTACGCTGGCTGAAGCAATTGATACCGATGGGTCGACACCTCAGGCGACCTCTGCTGGGCTTACTGCCGTTGGCACTGTGGCCAGTGATTTCAATGGGCAGATTTCTTTGGACAGCACGACAGACATCACCATTGAAGAAGGTACTGATGGTGCTTTGGCTGCTGCGGGGCTGAACTCAGTAGGCAATGCGACTACCACGATCAATCAAGTCGATATCTCGACTCGTGAAGGTGCTACAACGGCCATCAGCTCGGTCGATGCCGCTCTGTCGCAAATTGACACCATTCGTGGCGACCTCGGTGCGGTTCAGAATCGCTTTGAGTCGACCATTGCTAACTTGCAAAATGTTTCAGAGAATCTCTCGGCTGCTCGTTCACGGATTCTCGATGCGGATATTGCTGAAGAAACATCCAACATGACCAAGCAGAATATTTTGCAACAAGCTGGTGTCTCGATTTTGGCACAAGCGAACCAGGCCCCTCAACTGGCGCTGTCTTTGCTCGGCTAGTTAAAGAGGGGTGAAAGATTCTAGAGCTCCGACCCGTTGGATGAACATCACCTTGTGAGGGCTAACCCCGCATACACAGGACAAGAGGATGTTGTTCACTGGTGGAATCTAGACAGGTGGAGAGGACTCGACGAGCTCTCTTCGAAAAAAGTCCCGACCAAGGATGGCTCGGGGAGCATTTTTCATGGAGGAACATGTCATGGGAATGACAATCAACACAAATGTTGCCTCGCTCAACGCGCAGCGTAATCTCGGATCGGCTCAATCCGGTCTGGGGACGGCGATGCAACGGCTATCGTCGGGGTTGCGAATCAACAGCGCCAAAGACGATGCGGCCGGTCTTGCGATCAGTGATCGTATGACCTCGCAAGTCAAAGGGATGAATCAGGCTGTTCGCAATCTCAATGATGGGATTTCCCTTTTGCAGACCGCCGAGGGCGCGTTGCAAGAGGTGACCAATCTCATCCAGCGTGGTCGTGAGTTGGCGGTTCAGGCTGCCAACGAAGCGACGTTAAGTGATTCGGATAAGGCCTCCTTGCAGGCTGAAGTCGAACAGATCAAGTTGGAAATTGATCGCATCGGTCAAACAACCACCTTCAATGGGACGAAAGTGTTGTCTCACGGACCGGGTGGTACCATCGGTGGTGATCCGGATCGGGCAGAAGTTGTCGAGAGTCTTAAATCTGCCTGGTTGCGTTATTCAGAGGATCGGGTTGAAGAGTATTATGGCCTGACGGCTGAAAATGTCGATTTCAATGTACAGTTTATTGATGATCCGGATAGCGATGCGGTGGCCTATGTTGGCGGTACGGGAACCGAAGTTGATTCTTACGGACGCTATACGGCGATCCCTCTGACCGTCAATATGGCCAAGTATGACCCTGCAGATCCCAGCAGTATGTGGGAATACGACCGGGTTGTCGTGCATGAGATGACCCATGCCATTATGGGAGCCAACACCAGCCTTGACTCGCTCAGAAATGAGGGGTTCTGGTTTGTGGAAGGTACGGCAGAATTCATGATGGGTGGCGATGAACGGCTTGAGATTGATCTGGGCAATGCCGGATCGGCAGATGGGTTGATCGGCTCTTTTGATCCAGACAATATCGACAGCTCACCACAATATGCGGCCAGTTATGCAGCGACGCGTTTTCTGCATGACGAGATCAAGGCGGCCGGTGGCAGCGGGATCGATGAAATCATGACCTATCTTAAGGATCATCCTGAAGATGGCGTCAGTGGCAATGCTCTGGATAATGCCATCCAGGATCTTGCCGGTCGTTATGACACATTTGCCTATTCAAACCTGGCGGACTTTGAAACAGCGATCACCACTCAGGGCGGCGACTTCTCAACCTTCATCAGTAATATGGATCTGACGAATGATGATGTCGGTGCTATTGGTGGTCTGGATGCGGATGGTGGTGAAGTTTTTACCAACACATCCGTTGTTGCCGACTCCCCGTGGATTTATGATGATGATCCACTTGAGGGATTTGTCGAAACCTGGCCGAGTGCTGATGAATTGGGTCAGGAAGAAATTGCCAGCCGCGCGTTTCAGTTTCAGGCTGGTGCCAATGCCGGTCAAATGATCAGCGTGACCCTGGGCAGTGCCGATTCAACCGTATTGAATATCGCCGATGTGGATATCAGCAGTGATGCCACGCTGGCGATCTCCCGTTTTGACAGTGCTCTGAAATATATCGACCAGATGCGCGGCAACATGGGTGCGGTAATGAACCGGCTCGAGAGTTCGATTGCGAACCTGCAGAATGTTACTGAAAACCTTTCTGCCGCCCGCTCACGGATTCTCGATGCGGATATTGCACAGGAAACGTCAACAATGACCAAGAGCAATATTCTGCAGCAGGCCGGGGTGTCGATTCTGGCACAGGCCAATCAGGTTCCGCAGCTGGCATTAAGTCTGCTCGGCTAGGTAAATTTAACTTGCAACTCTGTCTGGCAGGGGTACTATCTAAGGGTATTCCCCTGTCAGTAAATACGATAAAAATGTCGGGAAGACAGCGCTTTATCGTATTTGATTTAAAAAAAAGAAAAAAAATAATTTTTTTTCTAAACTTTCCAAAGCAGGATGCCGAAGAAGGTTTGTATGCGGGGAATTTACGGACAGAAGGAGGTGAGACGAAGCCTATTTCAAGACCAGTCCCCAAACAGAAAAAAAGTCACAAAACTTGTAGCAACACAACTTAATCAGGGCACGGAAGCCCGACCACACAAACTTCATGGAGGAAAATCATGGCATTAACAATTAACACTAACGTTGCATCCCTTAACGCTCAACGTAACCTGGGCAAATCTCAAAACGATCTCAACCAATCCATGCAGCGCCTGTCTTCAGGTCTGCGTATCAACAGCGCGAAAGATGATGCTGCCGGTCTGGCGATCTCTGACCGTATGACTGCTCAGATCACAGGTCTGAACCAAGCGGTACGTAACGCCAACGACGGTATCTCCCTGTCGCAAACTGCTGAAGGTGCACTGCAAGAGAGTACCAACATCCTGCAGCGTATTCGTGAGCTGGCTGTTCAGTCTGCGAACGATACCAACAGCTCTTCTGACCGTGAGTCTCTGCAAGCTGAGGTTGATCAGCTGATCGAAGAACTTGATCGTATCGCAGATACCACTCAGTTCAACGGTAAGAACCTGCTCGACGGCACCATGACTGACGCGACTTTCCAAGTCGGCGCCAACGCCGGTGCTAGCCAAACAATCTCCTTCAGCATTGACAGTGCAGAAACCAGCAAGCTGAGTGCTGTTGGTACTGTCATTGAAGCTCCTAACGGTGATGCTGTTGTAGGTACTGATGTTAGTGGCAGTGCAATTGCTGCTGGTGCTCTCGTTGTGAATGGCACGGCAATTGGAGACACTGACGGGACAAACTCAAGTTTGGCTGACGCGATCAACACCGCTGCTGGCGAAAACATCGCAACGGCTGTAAACGTCCAGGCTATTGAATTTACAGATGTTGACTTGGTCGCTGGTGGTGCAACAGCAACTGGGAGCGAGATGACTGGTGCAACTGCAGGTGGTGGTGATCTGACTATCGGTGATGGTACCACTCAAGAAAATGTAGCTGCTTCTGCGGATGCTGCAGAATTAGCTACAAATATTGAAACTGCAGCAACCGCAGCCGGTATCACTGTTACGGCAACCGCGTCAGAAAGTACATCAGGTACAGATCTGAATACTTGGGTTGACGTCACTGCTTCTGCGGCTACTCAGGTCACTCCAAATACTGCTGTAACTCAGGCGTTAACCGCTGCAGATGATTTGAATATCAATGGAACAAATGTTGGCACGGTGGCGACTGGTAGTGGCGATTTGGCTGGCGATATCGCAGCTGCAATCGAAACAGCTGCTGATACTGCAGCAGGTGGTACTTCTGATATCACTGTTTCAGTTGCAAATTCTACAAGTGGGTCCCTTGGCACCTTTAATACTGAGGTATCCAGTAGTGGTGATACTGCAGTATATACCTTTACGGTCGAGGGTGTTGATATGGTGTCAGCCACTGGACTGAACTCTGATACCTTGACCGCTGCTGAATTTGATACAGCGATGCAGGGTCATGCAGATGTTACTGACAATGGCGGTGGTTCATTTACTTATGATGATGGTGCAGGAAATGTTTTCAGTTGGACGGGAACAGCAGCAGCTGGCGATTTGACTATTACTAATTCTGATGGTTCCGACCTGACAATAACAGAAACCTTTACCCTCAACGCCGAGACAGTAACAGGTGGCTTTAACAACGGAACTACTACCACAGATGACTACTATGGCTCATTAACTATTGATAGCGCCTCTGGTGAGGCTATTGATCTGACCGGTAGCAGTAATGCTGCGTATGCAGGATTCACTGGAGCTGAAGATGTTGCTTCTGCTGATCGCACTTTCTCATTGACTGTTGAAGGCGTAGATCTGTTCACAGGCGATACTGATGGCGTGACAGCCGCAGACATTGATGCGGCCATTACTGCTAATGCAGATGCCTTGACAGCGGCAGGTGTGACGGTTTCCGGTGCTGCCGTTGATGGGGATCTGGAGCTCACCAAAGCAGATGGGAGCACCTTGGATATCGTTCAGACCCAAGGTGATGGTTCCGCAGGAACCCAGGGCTTTACTTCGATCAGCAACGATGGCACAACCGATAGCTACTATGGTTCAGTTACAATCACCAGCGACACTGATTTTACAATCGCTGGGACTAGTACTGCTGCATCGGGTCTTACTGCCAATGATTATGCAGCGAGTGGTGTAGGAACTTACAGTGTTGTTGTTGGTGGAACTTCTGTTTCAGTTGGTTCCGGCGGTTCAACCGTAACGGCACAAGATGTTGTCGATGCTATCAACAACGATGCCACTTTGGATGCTGCTGGTTACTCAGCCGCACTGACTGATGAAGGTGCAGTAGAAATTTCACTCGAAGGTGGAGCTAGCTTTACTTTGTCAGAGAGTATCGATGCAGACGGTAACACCGTTGAAGATGCCACTGCTGCACAAGGTCTTGCAGACATCGATGCGAGCGATACAACGCTTGATGGTCAGATCTCCCTTGATAGCACTTCTGACATTTCTATTGAAGAAGTAACTGATGGTGCTCTGGCTTCTGCAGGTCTGTCTGCTGTTGGTAACGCAACTACCACGATCGATCAAGTTGATGTCTCGACTCGTGAGGGTGCAACAACGGCGATCAGCTCTGTTGATGCCGCTCTGGCTCAAATCGACACTATCCGTGGTGACCTCGGTGCGGTTCAAAACCGTTTCGAATCTACCATCGCTAACCTGCAGAACGTTTCCGAGAACCTCTCGGCTGCTCGTTCACGGATCCTCGACGCGGATATCGCTGAAGAGACTTCCAACATGACCAAGCAGAACATCCTGCAGCAGGCCGGTGTTTCGATTCTGGCCCAGGCCAACCAAGCACCTCAGCTGGCTTTGAGTCTGCTGGGTTAATTGCTAAGGATGCACAACTGAAAAGGGCCGGCCTTGGCCGGCCCTTTTTTTCTCACCAGTGAGATGTGCATACGGAGGAAATCATGGAAATTCAAGCAGTTGGCTTAACCGGTGTTGCTCAGCAGTCTGTACCAAAGTCGAGCGAAGACATCGACATGAGCCGTAAGGCCAAAGATTATGAGGCCGCTTCTGAACAGGCGTCTGCCGCTGAAACAAACAAAGTTCAGCCGGAAGAACTCCTCAATCAGATTAAATCTCTGACGGAAGATGGTCTGTACAGTGTACGTTTTGAAAACGATGACGATGCCAATCAATTGGTGGTCAAGGTTGTCGATTCAAAAACGGATGAAGTGATTCGCCAGGTGCCGGCAGAGGAAGTTTTGTCCCTGTCCGTGCGACTGGAGGAATTACGCGGTAATATTGTTAATACGGAAGGCTAATCTCTTTCGTAACAAAATCGTTTCGGGGTGCCCGTTACGACTTTGAAGGCAGATGACGAGCGGGAAGGTAATGGCGCTTTTCCCCACGGATTCAGGAGGCTGTTATGTCCAGCATCACATTCAGCGGTTTGGCAACAGGGCTGGATACCGATGATATCGTTTCCGAGCTCATGGCTTTGGAGCGGGCTCCACTGGATCGTCTTGAGGCTCAAAAAGAGACTGAAGCGACTCGCCTTGCTGCGTTCAAACAGCTTGATACTCGTCTGGATGCTCTGCGTGATGCCGTTGGTGATCTCAATATTACTAGCGAGGTGCGTACCAGCAGCATTAATTTGAGTTCTGAAGATGCGTTGACCGCCAGCAGCAACGGCGCTGCCAGTGGCAGTTATGACGTATCTGTTGTTCAACTGGCTCAAATGCAAAAATCCGTCAGTGTCGGCGTCAGCTCTGATACGGTTGCGGGACTCGGCACGGGGACCTTCACGGTGGCAGGCGAAACGATCACCGTTGATGAAAGCAATAATTCACTTCAGGGCCTTGCTGAAGCGATCAATGCTCTCTCTGACACGACGGGTGTTGAAGCCAGTATTATCAATGATGGCAGCGGAACCAACGCCTATCATCTCGTATTGACTGGTCAGGATGCGCTGACGAGTTTTACGGCTTCAAGTGACCTTGTTGACAGTGAAGGTGCGGCAATCTCTTTTGGTTTGACCGAAACGCGTAGTGCGCAACAGGCAGTTGCCTTCGTCGATGGCATTAAGGTGGTTAGCAGTACCAACACGGTCAGTGGGGTGATTCCAGGGGTCACAATGCATCTCGGTTCTGTCAGTGATACAACCTACGCTGGCACGGCTGAAGCGGGTGTCGATCCTTGGGACTGGGCTGATCCTCCTCAGTATGAAGCGACGTTGATGACCGTTGAGCCGGACACGGATGCGCTGAAAGAAAAGATCAGCACATTTGTCAGCAGTTATAACGCCATCATGGATTGGATCTCTGCCGGTTATGATGAGTTTGGTGCTGCTGCACCGACGGAAGCCGAGATCGAAGCTGGTGCCGAAGATATTCTCAGTGATGTTGTGCGTGGCGACAGCACCGTTAACAACATCAAACGTCAGTTGCAGAATATTTTGTCCACTCAGATCAACACCAGTGGTTCCATGAGTGTGTTGTCGCAATTGGGCATTTCTACCCAGAGAGATGGCTCGATCAACCTCAATGAAGCAACGCTCAACAGTGCTTTGGAAAAAGATTTTGACGGTGTGGTCAGTTTGTTTGCTGGCGAAGTCGACACGGAAGGTGTCATGAAAAAGTTCAATACTGCGCTGCTGCAGATGACCGGATCGACATCCGGTATGTATGCAGAAAAGCAGGAACGTTATGACAATGCCATCAAGCGTTTGGATGATCAGATCGCGCGCACCGAACCGTTGATTGACAAAAAGGAAGTGACATTGCGTTCTCGATTTGCCGCCTTGGAGCTTCTGGTCAGTGACATGAATTCGCAAAGCACTTTCCTGACTCAGCAGATGGATATGTTAACGAACATGATGACGGGGAATAATTAAATGAATACTTATACCCAACAGTATCAACAGAATCAGATTCTTACGGCGTCACCGGAGCAGATCCTGATTATGCTGTATGATGGGGCGATTCGCTTTACCCGCCAGGCTATGGCTGGCATTGAAGCTGGAAATAAGCAGCAGCGCCGTGAAGGGATCAGTAGAGCGATGGCGATTGTCTCTGAATTTGCCAATACGCTGGATCATAATATTGGCGGTGAAATTGCTGAGAACCTTGATGGGCTTTATGCCTTTATGAACCGCCAACTCAGCGAGGCGAATCTTGATGAAAACATCGAAAAGCTTAAGGTCGTCGAACATCTCTTGACGGATCTGCGTCAGACCTGGTCCGAGGCAATCTCGATTGCCCGTCAAGAGGCCGCAGGTCGTACTGCTGCATCGCAGCAATCAGAGATCCCTGAAAACTATAAGCCGTTGAGTGCTGCTGGCTAGTGTCTGGCAGCACTCAACAAATGAAACGAGTCGATGATGCCTAGTTCCGTTTTGCCACATTCTGTCGAAGAATCACTGCAGTGTTCCATTGAGCAATATCGGACGATTTTAGAACTCATGGGGCAGCTTTCGCGTGCGATATCATCATCGGCATCCAGTTTAAAAGAGGACGTCCTCAAATTGTCCACCCTTCAGCAGCAGGCGCGCGACCATGATGCTCAGTTGCTGAAAGATTTACGTCAAGCCGGGCCGCAAGCCGCAGAACACCCCCTCTTCAAACAACGCCTCGGCCTTATTGCCGAAGTACTTAAGTTGAATCATTTGCTTTTACCCAAAATTAATGGCATGATGGCGCTCATTTCCCACGAGCTGACAGGTCTGAAAAAAGGACGCTCTGTCTTGGGAGGTTACAAGCAGACTAGCCGTAATCAGGGGCGGATTGTTCGTTCTACGATTTAACGGCAACTGGCCGATTAAAATGATACAAGTGAATTCGATGGTGTTCGCTAAGCCTGGAGATTTTTGTGGCGGACTTTGCGCTTTTTAAATATCTCGAAAAACCTAGTTTATTACGCGTTTATATCCTGCTTGCTGATGATGTGAAAGTCCGCTTGGAGGCTGTAGCGCGTATTATCGCTGAACCCTACCTGGAAATAAAATTCCGTCCTGACGAACTCCCCATGGATAAAGTGCGCACCGGTGGTAAGCTTCTGCTGTCGTTGGATACGCGTGTGGGTACGGTATCCATGTATGCGCATATTGATGAAATCGTCGATTCCCGCGTCATCCGCGTTATGGGGATGGAATCTTTTGCCTATGCCCAACAGCGAGAATATTTTCGCGTTAATACGGCGATTAAGGTGGTTTACTGCAAAGAAACACTGTCATCAAAACCCTCTCCAAAGGTTCCTACGGCGACCGTTAATCTCAGTGGCAACGGTGTTTTGATCTCGGCGGAAGAAAAATTCAATGCCGGGGAAATCTATGAGCTTGAGTTTCATCTGCCTGATGCCAAAGGTGTGTTGTTTTGTAAAGCACTGGTTGTGCGTGTCGATGAAAAGCTGCGTGGCGGCTACGAAGTTGCCATGAAGTATCACGACATTGAACAGGAAGATCGTGATCGGATTATTTCTTTTTGCCTTGCGGAACAACGGCGTTTGTTACGCACCAAGGTTCAGATTGTCGGTTTCTAAATTTTTTTCGTCCTCCGGCGAAGCCTGCCAAAACTCTCTTTTCTCCATCTTTCCAAATAAGTCTAAATTAAGGTAGCTGTTTGACCGATACAATCTTATGGATATTATCGGCCCTACTCCCGTACAACTCTATAATGTGCATCCGACCTCACCGACTCAGGGTGTGCAAGATGCTGTGCAGCATAATTTGTTGCTTCATCAGATGATTCAGGCAACCGTGCTGGAGAGTACCGGCCGCCAGGTTTTGCTCGATCTCGGGCAGCAGAAGTTTAAAGCGCAGACCGATGTCGAAATGCAAACCGGTCAGAAGTTGAACCTTGAAGTCGTGGCGACAGAACCTCGGTTAAAACTTCAGGTCGTCTCGCCAACGACGGATAATCAACTTCTTCGCTTGATTCATCTCTATGACCATCGCACGGAAATCGGTTCTTCGCTAAAGAATCTATTAGGTCAGCGTTTTTCTGCTGCTGCAAGTGGGCAGTCTCAGCCTGCGGTTCAAAGCATGGGGGGGGGCTTAAATACGGCATCTGGAGTGCAGAGTCAGAATGGTCCCACACTTTCCTCCATGTCGCCTGCTCAGAACCCAGGCGTTCAAGGGCCCACTTCGCCTGGGCCCATGGCGAATACACCATTGCCAACCGCTTCAGTTACCACGGCTGCGATGCCACAAGCGCCGGTTGCACAGTCAGGGACCAACCCGACGACCGTTTCAAGTGATATTCCGCCTGCCACGCAGAACACGAATGCGCAGGCCGCAGCGCAAATTCCTTCAACACCATCGCCTGAGACGCCACAACCGCAAATGAGTACAGGCAACGCCACATCTGGCGTGACTCAGGTCGTTGAACCGCAAAATGAGTCAGTCAAAGCTGCTCAGGCTCCTGTTGACGCTAAACCGGTAGTGTCTGATGACACTGCATATATCGCACAGAATCGCCAAGTGCGAGACGAGATCCCTGTCTCTCTTGCGCCGCCGAGCCCACAACAGGTTGCCGGGATGACCACTCTGTTACATCGTCTTGATAGTTCCTCGACGGTGGCCAATGCCTTGTTTACAGCGATTAATCTTGTCCCTCTGAGTGCACAGCAGAAGAAAGTTGTTGAAGGCGCTCTGACACCGGAACAATGGACGCAACTGGAAAGTCTTGCACAGGAACTCGGCAGCGATTTGAAAGCCTCTGGGGCCAGAATTCTTTTTAATCTGTCTCATAATCTGGGGCTTGACTATGAGCTTCTTTTGTCACAACAAAAATCGGACCAGGCAGCTGAAACCCTTAAAGGGGCGTTGATGTCGCTGGCTGAAAATGATGATGTTCCGGAGAGTGTTCGTGAAAACAGTCGCCAAATGAGTCAGCAATTGGAACTGCTGCAATTGACACGGGCGCGCTTTGCTCAAGAGGGGATTCTCTTTTTACCACTGCCTTTTGAGTTCATGGAGCAGGGCTACGCGCTGGTTGAACAGCGCTCCAGTGGTCGTGAAGGCGAGGGTGTCAGTCACGTTGTGACGTTGAATATGTCACTCGAAGGACTTGGGGCCGTTCAGGCAAATGTGCTTTTTGAGCAGCAAGCGCTGTTCGTCAGAATTCTCTGCGAGGATGAGGAGAGCCAAGCCGCATTGGAAGAAAACCTTACCGAGCTGGAGGATGCGTTGGCGCCGTTTTCTCTTCGATCCATTCAGGTTGCCCTTGGGGCAGAAGATCCGGCAGTGGAACTGATCAATCGTCTGCAACCGCATCATGATAATGTTTTTGATGCCCGTGTTTAGTCTGGCGCTTGAAAAAGGCGTCCTGAGAATGGATCAACGTAGATGAGCGACACGATAAAAAAAGCCGTTGCCGTAAAGTATGACAAAGATCTGGCGGATGCACCGTTAATCGTCGCCAGTGGAAAAGGGCAATTGGCTGAAAATATTATCCGTGCCGCGGAACAGGCCGGTCTCGAAATTTCTCATGATCCGGACCTTGTCGAACTGTTGGCAAAAATTCCCGTTGGGTCCGAAATCCCTCCTGAACTTTATCAAGCCGTTGCAGAGATTCTTGCTTACGTTTATCGCGTTAATAAGAATCATAAAGAACATCGTTAATGTATTAACTTCTGCGTTGTATTCTGCCTTTCGTGTAATTTTTTTCCTTGGCTGTCTATTTCTTCCTTGTTTTAATATAATGGTGTTTTATAATTTGCATATCGTCCGTTAGCGGACAGATCGAATTATATGCTGCAGCACTAAGGAGGGGATATGCGCTTTAAAGATTTGAAAATTGCCAATAAAATTTACCTTCTGTTCGCCCTTGCGGTTCCTGTCATGTGTCTTGTCTTCGGCATGCTCTACTGGAAAACCAGCGAAAACCTCTATAAAGAGCGCTATGCGCAGGTACGAGGGCAAGTGGATACGGCCTGGGAATTGATTAACTACTTTGTCAAGGAGTCACAAAGTGGACGTCTGGATTCAGACCAAGCGCAATTCATGGCGAAGCAGGCGGTGAAGGCATTACGCTACAATGGTCAGGAATATTTCTGGATTAACGATGTCACGCCGACAATGATCATGCATCCGATCAAACCCGCTCTGGACGGTAAAGATCTGTCATCGTTTGCCGATCCTGACGGCGTCAGATTGTTTGTTGAGATGGTTAAAGTGTCAGCTCAAACCGAGGGGGGCTTTGTCCCTTACCGCTGGGCCAAACCGGGGCATGAAGAACCGGTCGAAAAAGTCTCCTATGTCAAGCGCATCCCAGAGTGGGGCTGGATCGTTGGCAGCGGCCTTTATCTGGATGATGTCAAGGCCCAGACCTCTGTCATGCTTTATGGTGCGGTTGGCGTGGTTGGCTTTACCATTCTAGCCAGTGGCATTGCCGTATTACTGTTTGCGCGCAGCCTTTCGCGCCCTATCGGGCGGACGGTGACCATGATTGAGGAAATTGCCAAAGGCCATCTTGACATGCGGCTAAGCATGGACCGCCATGATGAAATTGGCCGGATGGCCAAGTCTATGGATATGCTGGCGGACAGCTTGCAGCATGAAATGATTGATGCTCTGCAGAAACTTGCTCAAGGGAATTTGGCGTTTGATGTGGTGCCGGTGGATGATCAGGATGTGATCCGAGGCTCATTGAAGCAGTTGGAGACCGATCTCAACGAGATCATGTTGCAGGTGAAGCAGGCGGGCGAACAGATTGCTGCCGGTGCTAACCAGGTTTCAGAAGCCAGCCAGGCGTTGTCGCACGGGGCAACCACTTCGGCCAGTTCGCTAGAAGAGATTGCCGCGTCCATGGGTGAGCTGGCATCGCAAACCACCCTCAACGCGGAAAATGCCGGTCAGGCACGCGATTTGTCCGGGCAGGCCAGTGCGGCTGCCGGCCGTGGCAATCAATGTATGGATCAAATGGTGTCGGCGATGGAAGAGATTAATGCTTCCGGTCGCAACATCTCCAATATTATCAAAGTGATTGATGAAATTGCTTTTCAAACCAATTTGCTGGCACTGAATGCTGCCGTTGAAGCGGCCCGAGCCGGTCAACACGGTAAAGGCTTTGCTGTTGTTGCTGAAGAGGTGCGTAATCTGGCGGCGCGTAGTGCCAAAGCAGCCAGCGAGACGGCAGATTTGATTGAAACTTCGGTGCAGCGTGCCCAAAACGGAGTGGAGATTGCTTCTCAGACCGCAGAGGCGCTGGAGGATATTGTCAATGGCGTCAGTAAAGTCACTGATCTGGTCGCAGAAATCGCTGTGGCCAGTAATGAGCAGGCGGATGGCATTACCCAGATCAACCAGGGACTGACCCAAATCGATGATGTGACGCAACAGAACACGGCCAGTGCCGAAGAGAGCGCAGCGAGTGCTGAGGAATTGGCCAGTCAGGCCGTGCAATTACAGGGGGTTCTCAGTCGCTTCCAACTCAAGGGAAATGTCGCAATACGGCAAGTTACTGCCAGACCATCGCGGCAATCCTCTTCTGGATGGGGTGGGGAGTTCCTAGAGTAACTCAAGTCTGTCGGTAAAAAACCGCGCCGCAATGATGATTCATTGCGGCGCGGTTTTTTCTATCACCTGTTCGATCAATTCATCATCAGCAGGGAGCATCGGATAGTCACGAAGTTCTTTTACATCAATCCAGGCATGGTCACTCACCTCCAGGTGGCGAACCTGAGTTGTGTTGCTCTGGCAGCGATAAACCATCAGCAGAACCGGCTGCTCATCGTATCGGTGGTAGACCACATCAAAGATGCTGCACTCGGTCACTTCCAGATCAATCTCTTCACGCAGCTCTCTTTTAAGCGCACAGAGTGGCGCTTCATTCTTTTCCAGTTTCCCGCCGGGGAACTCCCAGAAGCCAGCGTGCTTTTTACCCGCTGGGCGCTCAGTGATCAGGAGTTTATCGTCATGAAATACCAGAGCGGCAACAACCAATAACGGATACATGGCACTTCTTTCATCATGTTTTGGCAACCATTTGTTGCTGACGGTAACCCTTGTTTTATGGTAAGACTCTCGCTGTATTCGAAAGCCTTTTCACTCAAGGGAACGCAGTGCCGATAGCCTCGGCGAACCGTTCAGGAGTTTAGCATGTTCAATCTTTCAGAGAAAGGGCGCGGTATCCGTGCCATGTTTGATGATATTGCCCCGCGCTACGATCTGTTGAATCGTCTTTTGTCCATGGGGATTGATCGCCATTGGCGTCGTTTTGCCGTTGGAAAATTGCGCGTGCCGCCTGGTGGTATGGTCCTGGACATGGCGACAGGGACAGGGGATGTCGCTCTGGAGATTGCATCACGAACGGCTGACTCTGTCATGATTATCGGCGAGGATTTTACGCAGGGCATGCTGGTTAAAGGGCGTGAGAAAATCGCTGCTTCACCCTACCGAGATCGAATCAAACTGGTCAATGCCCCCTGTGAAGCCATTCCTCATCCGGATAACCTGTTTGATGGCGTTACCATTGCGTTTGGTATCCGCAATGTTGTCGACAGGCAGACGGGACTGGCCGAAATGTGTCGTGTCCTCAAGCCGGGAGGGCGTGCAGTTATTCTGGAGTTTTCAACACCGAAAAATCCGCTGTTTCGTTCGATCTACATGACCTATTTTCACAAGATTCTGCCGTTTGTCGGCGGACTGTTCTCAAAGCGAACCGCCTATAAGTATTTGCCGGATTCCGTAGCGGAGTTCCCCGATCAGGAAACCTTTAAAAGTATGATGTCTCAGGCGGGGTTTGTTGATGTCGTTCATCATGATCTGACGTTTGGCATTGCCACCGTCTATGTTGGTGTTGGCCCACGAGCAGATTGATTATCCTGAACAGATTAGATTGAAAGCGGCAGCCTCACGGGCTGCCGTTTTTGTTTTTAATCGTCTTGTAACGAGCGGTCCGGGTTTGTCAGGACTTTTTCCGGGTCTTTGAACAGAGTGCCCGGCAACGTCAGCGTGCGTTTGAAGATGCCGATCACCTTGTCGGAAAGCGAGCTTAAGGGCAGCATCTCAACATGTGGATCGGAAAAAGAACCGGTGATGGCAAAATTAGCCGACAAGACTGCACGCTCGTTACCGGTCAACAGCCAGCCCGCTACGGGCAGACGAGTAAAAACCGTATCCACGGTTCCCAAAGGCTTGATTCCCATAATCAGATCCAGCTGGCTGTCCACAAGGTTAAGTTCTCCGGCCACAACGGTATTCATGGCGGCACTGTCAATGCGAAGATTCTCACTGTGCAGTACGCCATTTCTCAAAGAAATATCACTGGTCAGGCGGCTGAACGGCATCCCTTCCTGCGCCATGTCTGGCAATTTAAAGCTAAACAGTTGAGCAATGTTGAGTAGTGAAAATGCCTTGGACAATACTTTGAATTTACGTAAGACGCCGTTTTTAATTGTCACCGAAAAAACACCGTTGGAATTCGCTAAAAACGTGCTGCCGACAGGGCCGTTGATGGAAAAGTCGCCCGTTAGCTGCCCGGTGACAAGTCCGGTGTGTTTGAGCAGCTGGCTGTAGACTTTGTCGGCATCGATATTCACAACGGTGCCCTCAATGTGCAAAGTTGCCGGATGTTCTGATTGATAGAGAATCACTTTTCCGTTGCCATAACCACTATCCGCTTCAAACAGAAGTGGTTCGATGCGTAGGCGGCCATAACTGTAGTGGATGGTTCCCGTCGCATTGCTGAATTGAAAGCCACTGATTGTTCCCTGGCCCACTTGAGCACGGATATGCAGGGTCTCTTTGTTGGGGTCAATCTGGTGGTGAACGAACTCTTCATTACTGTGACCGTGCCCAAGAGGGCCATGCCACAAAGCGATCACTTCATCGATGTCGCCATAGGGGGCTTCGACAAGTAATTGCAGGTCTGGGCCGTGAAAATTAAGGGTGCCGGTCACCGTGGCGATTGTGCCCTGGTCGAGGCGTACGGTTGCACGTTCGAATTCAATGCCTCCGGCGTGAATATCAATGCGGCCATCGAGATCGTGGAGAAGTGCTGTCGGCGAGTGAAAAACCAGGTCCCGCGCGATAACCTCTTTGGCGCGGGCATGGATTTTAGCGACAGGCTGTCTCAGGTTGTCGATCTTTGCGTCAACCGTAAGGTGAGACTGGCCCAGACCAACCTGAAGGCCTGTTGCTTCAAGACTCAAACCCGTTTGATAGGCCGTGCCGTTAATGTGATGTATGGGGGCAATGGTGTGAGTTGGCGAGATCGCGCAGTCGGTTAATGTCAGTTTCCCCTGACTGACAAGATCTGCCCCGGGAGTCTGGCTTATGGTTTCTTCAACCGCGACTTTGCCACGCAATTCCATCCATTTGAGGAGTGAGATCTCCTGGCCGAAATCCCCCAGTTCCAATTCAGGGATGTCTATTTTGACCTGCCAATGGTCTTTGGCGTTGATCCAGCCGGAATAATTGACATTCAGGGTGGGAACATTGAACGTTCCTTGATCGATGGACCAGCCGCTGTTTTTTTTCTCGATGCTGCAGCTCAGTTCTCCCGGAGACTGGCTCTGTTTTTGGGTCATTCTGGCCAGTTGATACGAGAGCTGGCTGAGGTTGGCAGTCAATTGCCAGATGTTGGCGTCTTTGTGTGACAACTTGATATCGAGAGGTCCCTCGACATGACCCACCGGCAGGTCAAAACGCAATGGCGAGCTTGTCAGGTAGACTTTCTGGGGTGATCCGGAGAGCGAGAGACTGACCGGCCCCTGACTAAAATTATTGATCTGTAATTGCTCAAGATCAGCATCTGCCTTTACTGACTCAATATCATTGAGGGATGGCGGCCATTGGTGAGAGTCCAGCGTCATATCATGGAGCGTTATTGTTCCTTGATGCGCGAACTTTGAAAGCAGTTCAGCTTGTTTGGCCGGCAACCAGGCATAAAGATCTGTCAAGGCGATACTGTCGCTGTTTATGGTGAGACCAAAATGTGTCTGGTGTTTGTTCGTGAATCCTTCGAGGTGAAAATTCTTCTTGTCTAATGACAGTGTGGTGCGATTAAACGAAAATCTGTCGGCATCCTCTGTGACATGCGTGGACAGCGCCAGTTCTGAGATCGTTAGCAGTGTTGAACCATTATGCTCCACTTGGATCGGCGTGCTGGTTTGTGAGAGCGTGGTGTTTCCCTTTAATCCTTGAGACAGGCTCCCCTGCCAGTTCGTTTGCAGGTCAAATACGCCACGAATACGCACCGGCCAGTCTTTTTGCCACGCGTCGGCAATCTGCACATGCTGCACTCTCACCTGGGCTGAGAGTTGTGCATGGGACAGGCCGTTTGAGAAATCGGAGATTTCCAGCTGTGACGAAATCGGCATGAACTCGCCGTTGCCATGTTCGAGGTTGGCGTTGCCTTGAATCTTGATGTCTTGGCTGTGTTTGACAGAGCGAATGTCGAGGTCAACCTCGGACAGTTGCCATGGCAGATCTTTTTGCGGCTCGGCGTTGGAGAAATAGATGTGCCCTTTTTTGATGGTGAGTCTGAGTTGGGGCAAATCCAAGTGTTCTTTTTCAAATGGGGGTGTAGCACTGGCTTTGGTTTGCCCTGGTGTAGAGCTTGGTTGCTGCCAGTAGATTTCGGGGCGAATTGCAGTGAGTTGAATGGAGTTGAATTGCCCTTGAACCAGGTCATCCCAGCTGAGCTGAACATGGAGTTGTGGGATAAAGGCTTTAAATCTCGGCCCTGAAGTGATGGAGAGTTCACTGAAATCAAGGGTTGGCACAGGGTGGAAGCCGAGTCGGGCTTGTTTGAGACTGATCGGTGTCTTAAACGTGCTACTTAATTGGTTGGAGAGCAGAACCCCTATCTGTTCCTGATGTGTTGAGATATACCCCCATAAACCTAGGATCAGACACAGGGATAGGCCGATGAAAAAAACAAGAAACTGTAGGATACGCCGACGCATCATGTCTGAGTATGGAGATCTCTTTGGACTTTAAACGCAATCTTCTTTGTCCCGTTGTTTGCTCATGCCTGCTGCGATGCAACAACGGACGAAGCCTCTGGATTGTGACCTGCTTTGACTATACGCTTTCTGTCTGGTGGCCACAAGCAAACAAGCTGTTGTAACGAACCTTTACAGAGTGTTGTGTGATTGATACGATGTCATATTTACTGTGAAGAGTTTCATCAGCAGGTTTTTAAACGTGTTTTTGCAACGGTCCTGATCATTTTATGAAAATTAAGCGGATTGAAATCATCGGCTTCAAGTCCTTTGTCGATCGCACCGTTCTCAATTTCGAGCCGGGGGTGACGGCGATCCTTGGTCCGAATGGTTGTGGCAAAAGCAATGTGATTGACGCCATCCGCTGGGCCATGGGGGAGCAGAACGCCAAAAATCTGCGTGGCCAGGCCATGGAAGACGTGATTTTCGGAGGCAGCAAAAAACGGCGTCCCCACGGCATGGCTGAAGTCACCATGGTGTTTTCAAATCCTCATGGTGCCGGAACCAGTGAGTTTAACCAGTATTCTGAAATCATGATCACCCGCCGTCTCTATCGCAATGGGGATAGCGAGTACCTGCTGAATAAAGCACCCTGCCGACTTAAGGATATCTCGGAACTGTTTATGGATACCGGCGTTGGCGCCCGGGCCTATTCGATTATTGAGCAGGGGAAAATCGGCTCAATTCTGCATTCGCGACCGGAAGAACGACGGGTCCTGATTGAAGAAGCTGCGGGGGTTACCAAATATAAAGCACGTAAAAAGACAGCGTTACGCAAGATTGAATCGACACGCCAGAATCTGACCCGACTCAATGATGTCATTGCCGAGGTGAAACGGCAGCGGGATAGTTTGCGACGTCAGGCGGGTAAAGCGCAACGGTTTCGGGAGCTGCGCAATCAGGTCAAAGAGCTGGAAATTCAGTTGGCGCGTTATCGCTGGATGGAGTTGGAACAGGAAGCGGAAAAACTCGAAACCCAGTTGGAGCAGGCTGAACAAGCTGTTGAATCTACTCAGATAACGGCTTCGACAATGGAGCTGGACTTTGAAAAAGCTCGCATTGAACAGGCCGAGCACGATGCGAAAGTGCGTCAGCTCCGTGACCAGCTGTTTCAACTCGACAGTGATATCCAGAAAATTGAAAGCCAGCAGGAGCTCTCTCGTCAGCAGCAGCGCCATATGGAAGAGCAGCAGGAATCCCTTCGCGTGGAAGTTGAAGCAGCGCGCCAGTCGGAATCAGACTCCTCCGGCCTGATTGAACAACTGACCACTCAGCATGAAAGAGTCCGTGAAGAAGCGACGCTTCTCAAGGAAAAACGCGTGCAATTATTCGACACGGTTAGCCAACAGGCTGACCGGGAACGTGAATGCTCCAGCCGTGTTGAACAATGGCGTAAAGAGATGCTTTCCAGCCATGTTGATCTGTCGCGTTACGAAGGGCAAAAATCCCAGAGTGAGCAGAAACTCCTTTCATTGAAGGAGCGACAGCAGCGCCAGAAGCGTGAACGACTTGATCTTGAAGAACAGCGGCAACAGCTTTCAGAGCAGCTCGTTAGTCTGGATGATGATTTGACTGCGGGGCAGGAGGCTCTAGCAGAGAGTCGGGAACAGTTGGAAGAGGTGACACGACAGCAGCGAAATGAGCAGGAACAGCGTGAACGGGTCACTGCAGAGTTGCGCAATCAGCAAAAAGAGTACCATCAATGCGCTTCGCGTCTAGAATCGCTGCAGGAGTTGCTTGGCAGCCATGCCGGCTACGAAGAGGGTATCCGCGCCGCTTTGTCGCGAGATGAACTGGCCGGCAAGCTTTCCGGAACCATGGCGGAGGGGCTCCGAGTCGAGGCGGGCTATGAAGTGGCTGCGGCAACCGCTCTCGGTGTTCAACTGCAAGCGATTAAGGTTCATGACGGTGCAGAGGTGATTGCATTTGGCCGCCAAAACGATTTGGAGCGTTGCCGCTTTCAGTTGCCGCGTCATGTTGCACCCGTCACATTCCCCGCGGGAAAACCTTTACGTGAGGTCGTTGAGTTCGATGCTTCGTGCCAAGACTTCATCGCCATGCTCGACGGAATTTTTATTGTCAATGACCTCACGGATCATTGCCACGACCTTTTGCCGCACGGTTGCTGTCTGGTGACGCTTGAGGGTGAAGTGTTGACTTGGCAGGGGAATCTGTTGATTGGCCAGGGGGAGAGCCGTGAACAGCAGCTGCTTGACAATAAACGACGTATTGAAGAACTGACTCGAGAGAAAGGGGCGCTTTCCTCACAAGTGGAAGGGTTGGAACAGCAACGCATGCTTTGCGAACAGCGCGCCGAAGACTGTCGTGACCAGTGCCAGGAGTTGACCCTGTTATGTCAAAGACGACAGCTCCATCTTCAAGAGCTGGAAAAAGAACGTTCGCGGACTGTGCGAGAGCTTGAGCGAGTGGATGAACGTTTTGAGCTGTTGCTGTTTGATGCTGATCAGTTTGCTGAAGAGGAAGAACTTCTGCTGGTGCAACAACGAGAGCTGGAGGAGCAGGTCTGCCTTATCCGAGAGCGTCAGCACGGGTTGAATGAAGCCCTTCTTCAGGGTGAAGCCCTCCTGGAGCGTGAGCGTGAAAAACTTTCCGAACTGAAGCAAGTCCTTGCCGAATTGGAGGTCGACTTTGCCCGTGCTCAAGAGCGCCAGCAGCAACTGAATAACGATCTGCTGCGTGAACAAAAGGCGGTAGTCGACCAACAGCAGCGACAGAAGGACCGTCAGCAGCGTCTTGAGTATTGTGCTGAAGAACTGGTGCGATTGCAAGGTTTGCAAGCTGAAGGGCAGGTTCGCCTTCAGGTGCTGCTGGAACGACGCCAGCGCGAACAGCAGCAGCAATGCACTATGGACGAGAGGACCCGGCTGTTGCAGCAACAGGTGGATCACCTTGATCAACAAGGGCGTCACTATCGCACCGCTTTGAATCAGGCCACCGAACAGCAGAATCACTTGCAGATGAAAGTGCGCGAGCATCATCTTGAATTGGAACATCTGCATCAAACCATTCGCGATAAATATCAGGTTGATTTGACCCGCCAGGCCGATTTTGATTCACAGCAGATCCATCAAGCCAGCGAAAAGTTGCACAAACTTCGTGTCCGCCTTGAGGCTTTTGGTGAAGTCAATCTTATGGCGATTGAGGAATTTACCGCACTGGAAGAACGGTTTGAGTTTTTAGAAAAACAACGGGAAGATGTGCATGCCTCCATTGAGGATCTGCAAACTGCCATCAGTCGGATTAATCGTACGACACGTAAACGCTTTAAAGAGGCGTTCGAGCAGGTCAATGAACAGTTCAAGCTGGTTTTTCCGCGACTTTTTGTCGGTGGTGAAGCTGAGTTGCGTCTGACCGATGAGAGTGATCTGCTGGAAAGCGGGATTGACATTATTGCTCAACCTCCCGGGAAAAAATTGCAAAATGTCGGTTTGCTCTCCGGTGGTGAAAAAGCCCTGACGGCTGTGGCGTTGATCTTTGCGATCTTCTTGATCAAACCCTCTCCGTTTTGTGTTCTCGATGAAGTTGACGCGCCACTTGATGACGCCAATATCGGTCGCTTTAATGATATGGTAAAAGAGATGTCCCGTTCGTCTCAATTCGTCGTTATTACGCATAACACTCGGACGATGGAGATTGCGGATACGTTGTTCGGGGTGACAATGGAAGAGCCGGGAGTCTCCTCGCTGGTCGCGGTTCGTATGGATGAACTGGCCGCCAGTTAGGGCCGTGAGATTGACCCCGTGGTCATCTTTGGAAATTGATGTGACGAGACGGTGAGTTCTCGTTTTTAGATCGCCAACTTAGAAGGGGCGCTCATGCCATTTAAACATCTTCTTACACCTTTGGTAGAAAGCGACCATGGGGTGAGTTGCGTCATTATCGCTGATTGGGAGGGGGAAGCTGTTGATTGTTTTTCTTGCCGGTCAGAAATAGATGAGTTGAAAATTTTTGGAGCCCACCAAGGAATTTTACTCAGCCATTTTCGTCGATGTCTGGACGGGCAGCCCTGCGGGGCGATCGAAGAGATTATGATCCGCACTGAACGCGCGGATTGGTTTGTGTTTCCCATCACAACAGAGTATTATCTGGCTCTTTGTGCTGACCCTTCACGTGTCAGTTCGCAGATACGCCAGGTGGCAAGGCAATGTGTCGAACGGCTCCGCCGGGAGTTTGAGTCTGAATTTTAAAGAGCAGTAACTCCTTCTTTACAGAAGAGGACGATAGAGAGAAGAACCAGTTATGCAATGGTCGGAAATCATGGATCGTGTTTATCAATCGTGGAAATCTGTTGGCGAGTACTTTTCTGGACTCAGTCGCCAACTTTTGCTTTTGCTTCAGCAGGCGATCGGCTGGTTGGTCACCCTGTATGCCCAATGGGGTCTGTCGCCTGAAGATCAGCTTTTGGCGGCCTATGCCACGCTTTATCTCGGTGCAACGCTTGTGGTGTTGTTGCTGGTTGTGTTGCTGGTGCGCCGTCGGCGCAAACGTTTTTCTTCGAAACCTCTTCCTGTCGAGGTCTCTGCTGAGCCAATTGGCCAGAGTGTCGAGCCTGAACCGGAAACAAAACCCGCTGAGCCCTCTACGCCACCTGCAGAGTCTGTTGAACCCGTCGTTGAGCCGGTTTCACTTTATGACCGGATGCGTTCCGGGCTCTCTAAAACCAGTTCCGCTTTGCTTGGTCGTATCGATACGTTGTTCAGCGGCGCATCCGCTGTTAATCAGGATGTGGTGGAAGAGCTGGAGGAAATTTTAATTACGGCTGATTTCGGCATGAAAACCACGCAGATGCTGGTCGATGCCTTTCAACAGCGTGCGAGAGAGCTCAAGGAATCAAGTCCCGAACGGTTACGGGATCTCCTTAAAGAAGAGATTTATCGTTTACTTGATGTGAGTGCCAAACCTCTGGATCTGGATGGTCACAGTCCTTTTGTCTTAATGGTGATTGGTGTCAATGGTGTGGGAAAAACAACCACAATTGGCAAGCTGGCGCAACAATTCTCCTCTCAAGGGAAAAAAGTGATTTTAGGCGCTGCTGATACATTTCGTGCTGCGGCTGCCGACCAACTTGAGGTCTGGGGTGAGCGCAGTGGCGTCACGGTGATTCGTCATGATGAAGGTGCTGACCCGGCTGCTGTCGCCTTTGATGCCGCTAAAGCAGCTGTGGCCCGTAAGGCCGACATCCTTATTTTAGACACGGCAGGTCGATTGCATACCAAAGTCAACCTGATGGAGGAGATGAAGAAACTCTATCGTGTCCTGGGCCGTGAGATTCCCGATGCTCCTCACGAGACGCTTCTGGTTCTTGATGCGACAACCGGGCAGAATGCGTTGGTTCAGGCGCGTCTTTTTCAGGAAGCTGTTGGGGTTACCGGCATTGCTTTAACCAAGCTTGATGGAACGGCCAAAGGTGGTATGGCCGTCGCGATTGGCGCTGAATTAGGCTTGCCGGTGCGTTATGTCGGTATTGGCGAGGGGATTGAAGATCTTCGCCCGTTTGACCCACAGATGTTTGCTGATGCGCTTTTTGAAAAACGTTAACTTTCTTGACATTTTGCAACGCTTTACTTAACCTTCATACTACTATCGAATAAATGGCTATGAGCTTGGATATTCTCGTCCGTCTGGAAGAAAAAATAGATCGGCTGCTTGCTTATAAGAAACAGCTGGAACAGGAATGTGAACGACTGAATGAGGAGAAAGAGACGCTCATTCAGGAACGTGAATTTGTCAGTCAGGAGTTAGACCGGATTTTGTCCCGACTGGACTTTCTTGATCAGGAGAGCTCTTGAAGCAATCGGTTCGGGTAACGATATTAGGTCAGGACTACTCGATACGCAGTAGTCGTTCCGCTGAAGAGATTCAAAGAGTGGCGGCCTATGTCGATGCTCGCATTGCAGAAGTATTGGCTGCTGGTGCGACCGCAGATACGCTGGATGCTGCGGTTCTTGCCCTGATGAATGTGGCTGGATTGTATTTTGACAGTCAGCATGAATTGGAACAAGCTGGCAATACCCTTTCTGAATCACTACAGACGCTAGACGAAAAATTATCCTCCGCGTTGCCCGGCTGATCGGGCGACTTGCGCCAAGCCACCGGTTTTCGATTGTAAGATCGGGATATGGCAAAAGAATATTAGGTCAACACATCTTTGTATATAGATGCCGAATTCGGCTTTTTATTGTCATGCTGCGGTGAGCTTTTTATGCCGTCGCTTATAGATATTGACTCTTTGTTAAGGGTGGTCTTTCAGGCTGCGTTTAACAGTTCCCGCCCCTGTACCCCTATCTTATCGATTGTCTACCGGCAGGCTGCTGAGGAGCAGAATGCCCAAACACCGCGTTCGACAAAAACAACTGCTTCAACGACAGTCTTTGGCTGCCGAACACTATCAGCAGCTTAGCTTGCTTGCCCAGCGGCGACTCTTGGCGATGGAGGTATTTCAACAGGCCAAAACCATCGCCTTATACGCGCCGATCCGTGGTGAGGTAGCGACGGCCGAGCTGTTTGATAACGCTTTACGTGCGCATAAATGTGTCGTTTTCCCTCAGGTTCGGGATGGGCGCATGACATTCGCCGTGACCCCGGATGCTCAAAGTTTTTGTCCCGGTTGCTTTGGCGTGATGGAGCCGGTTAGTTGTCAGCCGGTTGGTGTTGAACAATTGGACCTTGTGGTCGTTCCCGGAGTGGCTTTTGGCCGTTGTGGCTCCCGTTTGGGATATGGCAAAGGATTTTACGATCAGACATTCGAGGTGCGCCCCTCTACATGCATTCTCGTCGGTCTGGGATTTTCGTTTCAACTTGAAAATGATTTACCAAAAGAACCTCACGACGTTGGTCTTGATTATATTGTGACCGATGAAGAGGTGCTGGTGTTCTGATTCAGGTTTTTAACAATGACTCTTTTACGCATCGTAGCGCAGGAGGTTTAAGTGGATACAGTGACTGGTAGCATATTAGTTCTTCTTGCCGTTGCTGGTGGGGCATTGGCTGGCGCCTATATACGCCGTCGGCTGGATGAATCACAGATGGGCAGTGCCCAGCAGTTGGCGACGCAGATTATTGAAGACGGAAAAAAGGAAGCCGACACTCTGCGTAAGGAAGCAGAGTTGCAGGCAAAAGATACGGTTCTCAAGGCCAAGGCGGAGTGGGAAACGGAAGCAAAGGAGTTACGTCGGGAACTGCAGGGTCAGGAGCGACGTCTGATCCAACGTGAGGAAAACCTTGACCGCAAAGATCGGGTTCTTGAAACGCGAGACAAAGAAGCTCAGCAGCGTGAGCGTGACTTGGGGCGTCAGGAGTCGGAGATTCAGGAGCGCGAGAAAAAGGCGGAGCAGCTTGTTGAAGAGCAGATGGCACGCCTTGAACAGGTGTCAGGTCTAACGGCTGAAGAAGCCCGCCAGCATTTGATCGATAGCATGGAGAGTCAGGCGCGCCATGATGCTGCCAAAAGAATCAAACAGATCGAAGATGAAGCGCGCGAGAGTGCTGATAAAAAAGCCAAAGAGATCCTTTCTTTGGCCATTCAGCGTTATGCCGGCGATTATGTTGCTGAAAAAACAGTGAGTGTCGTTCCGTTGCCGTCTGATGAGATGAAGGGCCGAATCATTGGTCGCGAAGGGCGTAATATTCGTGCCATTGAAGCCGCTGCGGGGATTGATCTGATCATTGACGATACCCCGGAGGCGGTCATTATTTCCGGTTTTAATCCGGTTCGTCGTGAAATCGCCCGTCTTGCTCTGGAAAAGCTGGTGACGGATGGCCGGATTCATCCGGCGCGTATTGAAGAAATTGTTCAAAAAGCGGAAGAGGATGTAAATCAGTCGATTCGTGAGTCTGGAGAGCAGGCCACATTTGATGTCGGGGTTCATGGGATTCATCCTGAAGTCGTTAAATTGATCGGTCGCCTCAAATATCGGACATCGTACGGTCAAAACATTCTCAAGCACTCTTTGGAAGTGGCATTTTTATGTGGAGTAATGGCCGCTGAGCTCGGCATCAATGTTAAACAGGCCAAGCGTGCCGGACTGCTGCATGACCTTGGTAAGGCTGTCGATCACGAGGTCGAAGGATCCCATGCCATGATTGGTGCTGATCTGGCACGCAAATACGGCGAATCGCCAGAAATTGTTCATGCCATTGCAGCTCACCATGAGGAAGAGAAGCCTTCCAGCGTTCTGGCTGTTCTGGTCCAGGCGGCAGATGCGTTGTCTGGCGCTCGTCCTGGGGCGCGGCGTGAAATGCTGGAAACCTATGTCAAACGTCTGGAAGAGTTGGAGCGCATTGGCACTTCATTTGAAGGTGTTGATAGCTGCTATGCGATTCAGGCTGGCCGTGAGATTCGGGTGATGGTTTCCAGTGACCAGGTGTCTGATGCCCATGCCCATGTTCTTGCCAAAGATATTGCGGGTAAGATTGAAACCGAGATGACTTATCCGGGGCAGATCAAAGTCAATGTCATCCGTGAAACACGCGCTGTTGATTACGCCAAATAGGAGCTGACTTGTGAAATTGCTCTTTGTAGGTGATGTGGTCGGCCGGGCAGGCCGGCAAATACTTTCGCGTTGTCTTGACCGTCTGGTTGATCGCCATGCCGTTGATTTTGTCGTGGTTAACGGTGAAAATGCTGCCGGTGGTTTCGGCTTGACCGAAGAAGTTGTCCGTGAATTCCGCAAACTGGGTGTGCATGTAATCACCTCCGGTAATCACATTTGGGACAAACGCGAGTTTGCCGCGCAGTTGGACCGTTTTGACGATGTGTTGCGTCCTGGCAACTATCCAGAAGGTGCTCCGGGCCGCGGGATGGGTATTTACGAGACCTGTGCTGGAATCAAGGTGGCTGTGATTAACCTTGAAGGCCGGGTGTTTATGAATAACCTCGACTGCCCGTTTCGCCTTGCTGATCAGTATCTTGAACGGCTGTCCGATAAAGCCTCGGTCATTTTGGTTGATTTTCATGCGGAAGCAACCAGTGAAAAGATGGCATTGGCGCACTATCTGGATGGTCGCGTCTCAGCTGTTGTCGGTACACATACGCATGTGCCGACAGCGGATGAACATATTTTGCCGTCTGGGACGGCATATCAAACAGACGTTGGCATGACGGGTAGTCGCGATTCCGTTATTGGGATTCGCAAAGAGATCGCTGTGGAAAAATTTGTCACCCAAATGCCAGCTCGCTTCGAGGTCGCCAAAAAAGACCCTGTGCTGTGCGCGGTTCTGATTGATGTCGATGAGTCTACGGGACGCGCTCGCCGAATTGAACGCGTTATGGAGCAGGGGGAGTAAATCCTCCGCTTTCTCTGTCGATAGCCTATAAATTTAAATGCAGGTATTGAGAATGAATTTTGTCGAAGAATTAACGTGGCGTGGCATGATCCACGATATGATGCCCGGAACAGAAGAGCAGCTCCAGAAGGAGATGA